>SOKL01000248.1 GCA_004376265.1 Candidatus Thorarchaeota archaeon | reverse complement strand
ATAACACGATTGGATGGATGCTGAGTAGAAAGGGGCGTGAGTCTTTACGACTTGAGTTCGCAGAGTTATCAGAAGAGGGTGCTATTTCAGAAGATACACTGACAACTGCCATTGCAACCTTCACGACCTCCTTGTTACCTATGGTTAGAAGAATTTATTCTAGCTTAATAGCAATGGATCTCGTGTCGGTACAGCCGTTGAGCGGTCCTACTGGTTACATTTACTGGCTGGATCACATCTTTACTAGTACCCATGCGGCAGATGGTATTACTGGTGGAACTACACGGTTAGATCAGGTAAAGGCTGGGACTTATTCGAATTCAAGTGAACAAGGAACCATTCGCGAAATACAGCTCAGGTTACAGAAGCTTCTGATTGAAGTTGGAACCAAAAAGCTGAAAGGCGATTGGACAATAGAAGCGGAACAGGATTTTAACTCCCAGTGGAGATTAAATCTTGAAAACGAGTTGATGCCGGCAATTGGTGATGAAATCACACGAGAAATTGATACTCTACTTCTAGCTAATTTGTTAGCTGCTGTTGCATCCAATACTAATTGGAATGCAAATGGTTATCTCTCAGGGGATACGACTACGCTGTATCGAAAGGCGTATGATCAAACTTTGTGGGATGCTGTTATTGATGCCAACACAAACATCTACAACAAGTTCTATCTTAATGCGAATTGGTTAGTGATGAACGGGACAACTTATGCCCGTCTCCAGAAGCTCGAACAGTATAGTTCAGATCCTCTTGCGGTAGGTGAGCAGGCGATGACATATCGCAGATATGTTGGAACACTTGCAAACCAGTACAAAGTGTATGTCGATCCTTGGTTTACTGCCGATACAATTCTCATGGGTGTTAGAGGCCCGGATTGGAAGCGCGCAGTTGGTTATTATGCTCCTTACATTCCGCTCTTCATGAGTGACAAGTACATCATCAATGATGATTTTACTCAGTTTGCTAGGGGTGCGATGACTAGGTATGCGTATGGATTCTTACCTCATACACCGACCGGCTCAACCAATAATGGTTTGGCGAAGATCACTATCACAAGCTCATAATTTGAGTTAGTGTAGCGATAGATGACTGGGGAAGGAGGCGTCTAGTCTCCTTCCTCTTAGTCACATGATTCCAAAACACAAGAGAGGTGTGTACATGGAACCTAGATTTGATTTTGGTATAAATGGTTCGAGGATACTTGAAACATATTACAATGAGAATCTTCAACCAGTAAGAGTTCCAGCGGATTGTGTTCTTGATTTGAACACACTCCGACCTTTCTATAGACGGTTGTTCAGACCGGTTGAGAATTTCCTAGCAGAAGTTGACAAAAGAAGAGAACCCTCTTTCTATATTCATAGGACATTTGCTTTAGGCGACATGCTGATGTTAGTGCCGGTTGTTCGTTACTTGAGGACTCTTGGGTATGATCCTCGAATAAGAACTACTGATCTATTCAGAGAGATTTTAACCTATCTTGGTATATTAGTTGAAATAGCTGACCATCCTCATTTGGAAGGACTTGGTATATCACTTGATGGAGTGATAGAAAGAGATCATTGGGACAGATCACTTAG
>SOKL01000297.1 GCA_004376265.1 Candidatus Thorarchaeota archaeon | reverse complement strand
CCTGGGAGGACATCGCTCTGGTGTCCAAGATTGTCTAACTTACAATGAACGGTTTCCTACTATCTAGAGAGGTTTTCTCAATAAGGACAGCTTCCTAGAAGATGTAAAATTAGTCATTCCGTCAAGTTCCTCAATAAGACCCGCTTGACCTAGACCTACAATGGGAAGGTGCACTCTTTCAGCTTTTGATCTGACCCCCTCAGAGATGATGGCTTTCACAACCTGGCTCCAATCAAGTACTTCCGGATCTGTAACAAGAGGAGACACAACAAGTGATTCTCCGAATTGCCATAATCCAACCACGGCAACGACCTTGTTATTGATTGTAAATGTCATAAGGGTTCCTTGGTCTTCGGCAAAATCTCTAGCAAGCCAAACAAGGGAGTTAGTCAATCCTAGTGGTTTACTTTGGTCCCAGATTAGCTCTTTCGCACCTTCCAAATTAGGTTCGTTATCCCATTTGATTCGATTATCCTGTTTCTGTGATAGCTCAAAAGAATATTGTCCAATCTTTGCCACCATGTCAAAACCTACACGCTTGATTGCATCTACTGCCCAAGGTTCAACCTCAAGGCTCAGTGGAAATCCAATGCTGTCTGATCCGTCGTTTGATGATACCAACACATCAACATCACGGATTGCGACCGGTTTAAAGAAAGGAAGGGATGATTTGATTATATGATAAGTTGCGGATTCACGGTACGCTTTTTTCACTGCAACTGAAACTAAGACCATTGAGAGGCGGGTGCGATCTCTGTAAATTGTTGTTCCACCAATGATTTGATTCTCAACTGATGACACGAAGCTGATGCTCTCAGGTAAAGCAAGGTATTGTTTTGTCAAATCCCGATCCATGAACCTGGTTTTACTAGTTTCGTTAAGCAAATCTATCCAAATATCCGATTCACTCTTGTTCAATCGTCCATTGAACATAACTGGTTGACTCATGCGTTTCCCTCTTGTAACCTACTATATGTATAATGAAACTTCTATTTGCACTACACATAAGTAATGCTAAATCGTACCTCGGTAATCGAAGGATTCATTCACTATGAGGAAAAAGGGAGTAGTCGATAATGCAGTCACTAGTACTCACCGCTGATGGTTTCCAGCTTTCAGACACACCAATTCCGCCTCTTTTGCCAGGAGATGTTAGAATTGAAGTTCGCTCGGTAGGAATTTGTAGGACCGATCTTTCAATCTGGAAAGGCGAATATGAAGTTCCATTACCTATTATTCTAGGGCACGAAATTGCAGGGGTCGTCCACGAAAGTTCAGTTCCTGAAATCACTCCTGGTACAATTGTTACCACTGAGATTGACATCTCATGTGGTCGCTGTTGGTATTGTCGATCAGGTCAAAGGCATCGATGTGCAGACAAGGAGATATTAGGTCTCACCCGAGATGGTGGTTTATCGGAATACATCAGCGTACCAGCTGATTCAATTCATGCTCTTCCAGAAAGTATTGATGTAGTGTCTGGGACCTTCGTTGAATCACTAGCTTCTGCAATACAAACTCAGTCAGATAACCCTGCAAGACAGGATGAACCCGTGTTAATAATTGGAAGTGGAAAACTTGCACTTCTATTGGCTCAAGTCTATGATGCGAGTGG
>SOKL01000124.1 GCA_004376265.1 Candidatus Thorarchaeota archaeon | reverse complement strand
TTGATATTCATGAAAGTGATCCCCCCTCCCAAAGAGCCACTCTCTTGGATTGAAAAATAAGATGAACCTCTGTTGTTGCAGTGAGTCTATCAGGACGGTCAGTGGAAGGCGTGGATCATGTTGAAGCAGAATGCGCTATCATGGACGGTAAGTGGAAGGATGTGTCTATGCGGACGGGAGTATTCAAGCTGAACCCTGGATCTGTGAGGAAGACTGGCGTCAGCGTGTATACCCTCCCCACTGAGCATCATGGCTTCCTGCCTTGAGCGGCAATTGCATGTTCGACTGGTAGGAAGCTCTTTTTGTTTTTGTCAACTCTTGGGCCGCAACACACCTCGTTTCATAGCAACAACAATTACCACCATCAATGTTCCCACTCCACCGATGGCCAGAATGATTACGGGAGTCGGGTCGGGGTCTGGCCAGTTCCATGCGTAGGAGTGCTGAATGACATCAGAAACACTACTGTAACCGAGTGTGTCGTTGGCCATGTACTGGATATCCCAGACATAAACTCCGGGTTCAGGGACTTCGACATGAAGGTATGCCGCATAACGAGACCTTGTTGAGTTCTCATCCATGTCCTGCATGGTGATGTTAGACCATTGATCCTCAGTCCGGTTTCTGTATGAGGCTATGACAGTTTCGACTCCATCTGGATCTTCAACTGTGACTGTGAAGGGGATATATGTTTCAGGAGAGAATCCATCTGCATAGGAGTCGCCATAGCTTGAGAATATGGGTCCCTGACCGTTGCTCAGTGCATAGCAGGACCTGAGAGAGCATTGTGGCTCTTTGGTCCACGTAGGAGAAACACACATCAGGATGACCCAAGTGAGAACGGTCATCCTCAACAAGGAGATCCTTGCCATCACATCCACCATTCTAGAGTATGTGTGACTCTCCATTTAACCTCGTGGTCTTGCAATAGTGAGCGAAACTGAGGGATGGGCTTGTTTCTTGGATTAGCCCTAGCTTCGGGCATCGTACATCGAATCAGCATATTTGAGTAGTACATTGACAAGCGGAAGCAATGTGTGCTCAGAGCTTGGTTTCTCATTCTTTGAATAATTCAAGGGAAGATGGAAGCACAGACGATGAGATTGGGAGGGAATCTACCAATGTACTTTAGGGAGAACTACATATTGATTCAGGGGGTCATTCATGAAACAATCAGAACGTTGCCCCAAGTGTGGAAGTACACGGATTTGGAATGATGAGTATAGGTCGCGGAACAGGCGGGGAGCAATTATTATCTCTACGTGGAGAGTCGCAAGACAAGTCACTTACGTTTGTACTAATTGTGGATACTCCGAATATTATGTGGACACCAAAGGACTCCAGACCATCGAAAAACATGGAAGTTCATGAAACAGCTCTATTGATGTGTGACATGACATCTGCCGCCACTGAATAGTGTTCTATGGTCCAGTGACTATATCATAATCATCACTGTTCTCCAAACTAAACCTTCTCCACGCTAGGCAGAAGTCAGGTCCATCTTAAGTACTGTGCACCCTAGGGCCCCGTCAGATAATACAAGAACTCAGAGGTGAGCCAGACACGCCCTCTTCAAGGGTCTTGTGGGTTCCCTGCTACAAACTAAGTAGTAAAGTAGCATATCATTAGT
>SOKL01000059.1 GCA_004376265.1 Candidatus Thorarchaeota archaeon | reverse complement strand
AGATCACGATGAACACCGTGGTTGAGTGGTTCGTCAAACAATGGACGTCATAACGCATCATCAAACTACACGATTACTATGTATGCACTTAAATATGTGAGAACACATAATTACAATATGGCAAATATCACACTCTCACTTCCTGATGATGTTAGGGAGCGAATGAAGAATTATCCAGAGATCAAGTGGAGTGAAGTTGTACGCAAGGCAATTCTTGTGTACCTTGACAAACTCATGGGCAGTGAAACACTTGACTCATCGCATTATGCTCGTATCGCAGAACGAACAGGAGTCAACCTTGAATCAATCTCGATAGACAAGGCAGAGAAACACTACAAGAAAATGAGAGACCTGGAATGGAAACGTCAATCTACGACACGAGCGTCTTAATAGAAAAAATGCGTGATGGAGTCACTGAACTTCAAGGCTTCACAACCATCCTAAACCTTATTGAATTTCCCAAAGCACTCACCATCAAAGGTCTTGACATCATCATTCCTGGAAAGGATGATTACGATAGGAGCTTTGAGATTTCAATCCTCCTTCTTGAGTCGGGAACTCCCATTCCTACGATTGACATAGTTCTAGCTGCAGTGGCCATTAATAGAGGTTTGAACCTAGAAACGCGAGATCGACACTTTGAGTATGTTCACAAGATTCTCCCAGAATTTCGTCTTCGCATTGTGTAATTCGGGAGTCTCAGGACTGAACCTAGCTCCATCGACCACGATGGACACTGTTGTCGAGCGGTTCACCAAGCGTTCCTACGATGCACTGCATTTCCCTAGCATTGCGCAAAATACAGAATGAACCAAGCTCATCGTCACTACTCTGTCGACAGAGAGCCCCTAGTTTCATACACGGACTTGATCACTCGGAGAGCACTGAGTGTAATCCATTTGCTTGGTTTTCCCTTCCGTTCTAGGTTGGTCTGCATTCGACCAACAGGCGAGCTTTCAAGAATCCAACTACCATCATCCTGTTGCTTCTTTAACAGGATGCTTAGAGCCTCATCTATCCGTTTATCATCTGCGTGTTCAGCCTTACAGACAACAGACAGTCCTCGCAAGATATCATAGAAGAACTGTGGAAATCCGAGAGTGAGCCACGACTCCTTGATCACTTTGAAGTCATGATGATCTGCTCTGAACAAGCGGTGCTTCAACAGAAACTCGATGCCAGTTTCCATGGAATTGACAATTTCTGATGTCCTGAGACGTGCGGGCAATTCAGAAAACGCATCAAGAGGTGTTATAGTGCCCATGAAACAACCATGTCTGTCCTTGGCATGAGCCTTCCAGTAGGGACAGAGCCATCCTCCATCCTCGTTCTGCACCTTCACAAGCCATTTCAATCCTCTCTTGACACGTCTATCAGATGCATAACCAAGTCGGATGAGGGCAAGACAGACATTCCCGGTCAGGCATGTCAGCTGGAATTCATGAATATGTTCCTGAATCCATTGGTGTTCGGGAGGCATCACTCGTTCCTTCTTCTCCGTGCGCTCTTTCAGATACTGGTATTCTTTTCTTGCTCCGACTTCTCCGCATTCTGAAAAACCCCCCTCAGGGTGTTGAAATTGGAACACGTGTTCTATAGATCTCCTTACACTGGGTAAAGTCCTGCGCAGACCCAGCATACCTAGAATCATGACTTGCCAATAGGAAGACTTGTACTTCGGGAGATAAGGTTCTGCTGCAGACTCCCATTGTCCTTCAGAGCCCTGTTTTGACAGTATCTTGATTACTCTTGGATCGCTAGTAATTGCTTTACGAGCCTCTAAAACCTCGGGATGGTCTTTAGGGAATCCAAGAAGATGGATGAGTGTGTGATAACGTACTGATGGGTTATCTCCCTCTGTCAACCACGTAATTGGGTCTGCCTTCAGGTTTCTTCTCCAGTCACTCATACTCGAGAACCACGAGAATCTTAGATTATCATGGATGTATTAAGCAATTCCTCTTTACGATAGAAGCTCAGAGCCCACAAAACCCCTACCAACGGTGTTGTCCACAACCATCCTCAACTTGATAGAGTTCTCAAAGGTGGTCACACTCAAAGGGCAGATAGCGTGAGCGGCCTCTCTATAGATGTCGTTTGGGGCTTGGTACGAACATTGGAACATTCTGTCTGTATTCGATGTATTCTTCTCCAAACTCTTCTTCTAAGATTCCTTCTTCATATCTAGCGAGCCTATAATATAGGACAATTAGAATTGGCCACATGATCAGGATAGGTATCGTGGCCCAATGAACGAGCAGACCTAAGGTGATAAGCAGAAACCCCGTGTATTGTGGGTGTCGTATATATCGATAGATGCCGGCGGTCACGAGTCTTCCTTCGCCGCTTTCCTTACTCCAATACTCCTTGTGGATGTTTTTCCAGCCAAGAACGACAAGAACGATTCCGATAAAGTTCAATCCAAATCCAATCCACATGCCGTTGAGCCCGATGTATGCATACAGCGTATGACCCCAAACAGACTCTAAAGGATAATAAATTCCAAACGCCCATGCAATGAAGTAAATGCTCAAAGGAATTCCGAACATCTCAAAGGCAATGGCGACCACAAAGGCTAGGTATACTCCTGCCGGCTTACGCTGTGTCCTTCTTCTAAACGGTAGGAAGGCGACAAAAACTCCAAATAGAATAATCCAAATGACCACCCATAGCCAATCACCATAAGCCACTGTTATTCCACCTCATTTCCTCGGTCATAGATCATATCAAGAAATGTCAAGGACGTACTTCGTTATCATTCACCTGACATCGCTAGCAGAGTTCACGCATTCTAGGTGTCCAAGTGTTCTTTGAAATTCGGTTGCTCTTTATAGCATTAGTTGTATGTTTCTTGCTTAATTCAACTGCAAATGTTCCCGAATCAGATAGTTCTATAGCTCCACTTGTGTACTCTCGGGCAGACGAGATTACTGTGAATACAGTAGTTGAGGGGTTAAAGAAACAGTGGAACCAGTGATTGATGTTTGATTCTAATGGTGAGGGGATGACCGAACCTCCTCAGGATTCTCCGGAGACCAAACCTTTCGGTTTCATATTGCACTGAAATTATAATGACTAAAGGACATAGATTGTGAGGTAGAGGAAAGTCCCAAAGAAGACTGGAACGATCCAGAGGACAAAGGGGATTAGACAAAAGTTTGTGAAACTAATTCCACTCTTTAGCAATCTTATCCAAGGGTGATCCAACAACCTCAATCTGGCTGTAGTCTGATTCACCTATCCCTCTCTCTACAGCACATTTGAGATAAGGTATCTCAGAAGGACTCCTACCTGCAATCTGCACCCCAACACAATCAACTGCCAGGTAATCTGTACCAGCAAGAATCGTGTTGAGCTGAGCTGGTTTTGGATCATAATGTGTCAAATCAGGGTCTCTGCATAGCATCATTCCATCGATGACATTCAAGCTGGGCTTTACCACGGTAGCCAAGTCTACTATGCTCTCAGCTAGACTCCTGTGGAGTCTCTCTTTTTCTCCCCCAGGGTTGAAATATCGTTTGTAATGAGGAAGATACCATTTTCCATCAGGTTTGTAAAGTTCTGGAGTCATATCTAGGGACTGATTTGAGACCGGTTCATCTGTGAAAAAGCCCAAACCGGGAACTGCTCCTACTAGGTTCTTGATGGCCAGACTTGCCCATACATCATGTCTGTACAATTTGAGTTTGGGTATGTTGATTATCACATCAGCATCACGTAGGACGTTCGGTATCTCAAAAGACTGGACTCCTTTACCTTCAGGTACTTCAGTTGTAGTAGTAGGACTTTCATTGAGATCAACAAGTTCGATATCATATTTCGAAGCAAATTCTGAATATCCACACTTCTTGAAAGCCACGCGTGTATCAACTGTTGCGGAACCATCAGCGATAATTAGAGATGAAGGATTCATGCTTCTACACAGCTCAATGACTGCTTGGACAACTAGTGGATCTGTTGTCATTCCTCCCTCGGGTGGCATTGCTGTCACAAGATTCGGTTTTATGAGGATAGAATCTCCTGAACTGACAACACTCTCAATTCCACCAATGAGCTTGATTGCTTTCTGAACTGCCTGTTCAACATTTTCGTCTTGTACAACAGAAACTATGACCAAACTATCTCTCTCGACAAAATCTCTCTCCTTTCCAACTAATCAGTCTAGTGCTTGCAAGTGACAATGTTATTACCACCTCTTACGAACACCACATCATGAAATCCCATACAAAATACCTGACTTTCAATGTCCCTTCACGGATGGACTTTGAACACATTACGCCACAGGTACAAGACGCAGTCAAAGAGAGTGGGGTCCAAGAAGGACTATGCCTTGTCAATGCTATGCACATCACAGCTAGTGTCTTTATAAACGACAATGAGAGTGGTCTTCACGAAGACTACAAACAATGGTTAGAGGAACTAGAACCTCATGCACCGATAAGTCGCTACAAGCACAACCGGACTGGTGAGGACAACGGTGATGCACATCACAAACGTCAGATAATGGGGCGTGAAGTCGTCATTGGGATCACCAATGGCAGACTCGACCTAGGACCCTGGGAGGCAATCTTCTACGGTGAGTTCGATGGACGTCGGTCTAAACGACTTCTCATCAAAATCATTGGAGAATAGTTTTCACGATTCAACATACAAACTTCATCATCTACCTGAGGCTATAACATGGGATTTTATGAAGAGACCAACCCTCCAGACATTGATGAATCGCTAGTCCTAAACATTTTGCGTTCTGTCTTCCCACAAATTGAGCGCCCTCAGGTTCAATTTCTTTACCATGGTACCTACAACGTCTACCTTGTGGAAAATCATTACATCTTTCGTTTTCCCAGCATCTATCATCCTCCAAAAAGGCGAAGGGAGTACGTGCGAAGAGAGGTCAAGCTTTTGAAACTCCTAAAGAGTCATCTAGGTACTCCGATTCCTGAGCCAGAGTTTATTGATTTTGAGTTAGACACGCCATTCATGGGCTACCCCATGATTCCTGGAGAACGATTTTCCCTTCATTATCTGAATGCAAGTCCTGAACAACTACGAGGTTTAGGAGAACAGATTGGCCATTTCGCTGGAGAGTTTCATTCCATTAAGGAAACTGTCCTAAATAGTGAAGCGGGTAATTTTACTCCTGAAGTGTATCGCAGTGAGCAAAGTGCCATCTTCGATCGAGTTCAGGATGAAGTCTATCCTCAATTGTCTACCAAACAGCGAGAATGGACTGAATCAATATTCAATGATTTTCTAGAACCCGACGAGAATTTTGAATTCGAGCCAGTAATCACCCACGGTGACCTTTACACTACGAACATACTAGTCAATCCACCTTCAATCAGCCTCACAGGAATCATTGACTTTGAGAATGTCTGCTTGTATGACCCAGCTGTGGACTTTATCTTTCTACGAGAAGGTGCCGACCTTCTCAAATCTCTCCTTCGCGCCTATCCTCATAGAATCGATCCCAAGCTTGGCGATAGAGTCACCTACATTATTGGGAAACAACCCTTCTTTTATTTCCTGAAGGGTTTTGATTTTGGAATTGATAGGATGGTCAAATTTGGCCATACTCGGATTATCGATCATATGAAGAACTGGGATTATTTCCTGAAAGTTCGTGAACAGAGCTTCAATTGACCATCTTAGTCCAGTAATGTGCTGCTCCTACATTGACAAATCCAACAGACTCGTACAACCTTCTTGCTCCCTCACTTGGGGCAGCACCTAGGATCACAACTGCAGATGGTTGGTACTTCTCCAGCCTCTTCAAGCTCTCACAGATGACCGCTTTTCCCAGACCCAGTTTTCTGTGGTCGGGATGTGTTCCCACTGGTTCAAGCTCTGTGATATTGCTTACAGGATCGATTCGAGCTGTACAAAATGCT
>SOKL01000157.1 GCA_004376265.1 Candidatus Thorarchaeota archaeon | reverse complement strand
CCACAATTGCAGAATATACAGCGGAAGAGATGAAGTTTGCAGGGGAGATGGCAAAAACAGCCACAAAGGAATCCAAAATTGAGCAGTTGAGAGCATCCAAAAGACCTGGATGGGAACAACTAGTCGAAGACGATGTTCACATTGATAGAGAGATTCATAATCCATGGGATGCCGGAATTGTTTGGCCTGGATCCACCGACACCGGAGATGTCAGTTGGATTACTCCAACAATGGAATTCGGCACCGCATCATCAACTCTCGAGGCGGCTGGTCATGATTGGCAGTTCACTGCTTGCTGTGGCATGAGCATTGGACATAAATCACTCATCTTCGCAACTAAGGTAATGGCGGGATCAGCGATTGAGCTAATCACGAAACCGGATTTGTTGAACAGCATTAAGGATGAACATAGTAAGCTTATGACGGGTAAGAAATACATCTGCCCAATACCAAAGGATGTCAAACCACCTTTGGAGATAGCACGGAAAGCAGCAGGTCTTGCTGAGTGAGGATCATTCGAACCGAAATCTCATAGACGACCAAGTATCGTCGATTGAGATTTGATGAACAGCTAGGCAGGAAGTGCCTTTTTCGACGACATGATAGATCATTTTGCTACTGTGTACTTGAATATTGACTTACAACAAATCTATATCATCCAATTCGTAACAATAAGATATTCGCTAGGTGAGGTTTATACTTTGAGAGAATGTCCAAAATGTCAACGGCAGAATCAGCCCACACGAAAATACTGTACTCGTTGTGGTGCAAATTTACTAGTCACGATTGAGGAAGAGAAACCATCAACTCCAGAACCAGTTGGGGATGAAACTCCAGAAACACCAATTGCTCCATCTTCGGAACCAGTTCCAACAGCGGATACACCCTTGGTCAGACCAAGTAATGTTGAAACAGACCGAGTACTACCACCCGAACGTCATGTCGATAAGACAGAGCTCGAAAAAGCACAAGAAACATTTGCTCGAGCAGAGGATGCAGGTGTCGAAGAAGAACCCGGTGAAGGGATTGTTGAACCCAGAATGCTCAGAGCTAGCGAAGTTCGTGAACTTATGGATAACGCGGAAGGTTGGGCTGAACCAGAAGCGACTCAACCTAGCGATACTGTTGAAAGCCCTGAAGCACCAGATCCTCCAGAAATGCCCACAACTGAGGACATTGAAAGAGGTATTCTAGGAGCAAGATCTGAATTTGTAGAACAACCCGACCCACTTCCAGAACCGCCTTCGTCACAACCAGAGTCCCCTGATACTCCTACACCTGTTGCTCAACCGGAACCAGAAACAGATGTTACCCCAGTTGTAGAGGAATCAACTAGTGTCTCTACCGAGTCTCCACCCGATGTTACTGCAGAGATTTGGGAGTATGAAGCCAAGGTTCCAGACAAGGACTACCTCGACGATTTCAACATCAAAGGTATGCTATCAGATGTGAAGAACCTCCTTATGGAACAAAGACTAGCTGAATCCGATCTCACCTCATGTAATTCCCAACATGATGAAACAGTTCAGCAATACCGGAATGTCGCTGAGGTAAAGAGAATCAGTTACGAAACTCTCGAAGAACAAACTAAGCATGCTAAGGAAGCGTGGAACGACTCAGAGAAAGAGTATCGTCTAGCTAATGAAAGAAGGAAGAAAGAAATCTCCAGCAGAGAGAAAAGAGTCGACAAAATACAGAAACAAATCAATAAAGTTGAGTCCTCTATGAAAAAGCGTGTAAAAGAGCTCAACAAGCAAAAAGAGAAGCGAGCCCAGGAGCAGGCAAAAAGAACATAGCATCTGAATTCATTACTAAAGTATGCATCCGGAAAACTTGTGGATTTATCACGTCGAAGGCCGGAATTCACTGAACGTTTGTTATCAAAGGCTTACTCGTGTAGAACCTGGGGAGATGGATATGGGTATCTCTTAGTGGCAACAGGAAGGGTTGATGTCATGATTGACCCAATAATGAACATCTGGGACATTTCACCTCTCAAACCAATCATAACTGAAGCGGGCGGCGTTTTCACAGACCTAGATGGAAATCCAAATGCTATGGGTTCTTCTTCTCTAGCATGTAACAATGACCTGCATAAAGAAGTCATGAGATTAATGTGATAAACAAAAGTCAATCAACCTACTTCTTAATAGGGAGTAAAGAAACAGAATGGTAGTGATTCAATTGCAAAGAAACAAGTTCGGTCTATTACTCTTGATAATTCTCGTTAGTCCAATTCCAGCCCTTTTCATGGACAATACGTCTTCTGAGGATACTCCCGAGTTCTCTCCTATACAGGTTAATATTCCATCAAATGGGGTAAATCCTTTTGATAGAGGACCCACTGTGAATATGGTAACTCAGGATTCTGCAGTGATATTTTGGAGGACTGATGGTCTCACTAATGCCACAGTTAGATATGGCCTCAACTCTTCAGTATTGGAAATTGAATCAAACACCACACTTGATACTGATCATCTAGTAAGTCTAACTGGATTAGATATTGACACCAAGTATTACTACCAAGCCGTTTCAAATGGTACGTTGAGTCCGATTTACAGCTTCTTAACAGCCCCAGCTGATGGCGATGAATTCAAGATGATTGTCATCGGAGACAATCGACCACGTACAACCATCGAGCAGCCCGAAGAGTACGCTCAGCTTGCTCAGATGATTGCAGAGGAGGCACCCCACATTGTCATTATGACTGGTGATTATGTCATGGAAGTAAATGAAAATCACGCAGAGAATATCGCAATGTGGACCCGATTTACAAACATCAGCGATATTATTGGTCACTATGCTCCAATCTATGCTGTTGTCGGAAATCATGATACTGGAACTAAAACAGGAACGATGAATTTGGAGTACTTCTTTGACGCATTTGTACAATATGGAGAACCATCACCCTACTTCTCATTTGACTACGCTGGAGTCCACTTCACAATGCTGATGACGGAGGATCAGGGATATGAAGCAAGAATAACTGGCGATCAACTCACCTGGCTTGAAAATGACTTGGAGTCCACTAGTAGTGAGATAAAGGTCGTTGTTGGACATCGACCGCTGTATCCAGTTGTGCATATTGATGATTCACTGAATCTTGTACCAGCGGAGAGAGATGCACTTCAGGCACTCTTTGAACAACACAATGTTTCACTGTTCATCACTGGACACGACCACATGTTCAATAGAATCACGGTAAATGGACTTGTCCAGATTATTGCTGGCGGTGGAGGAGCTCCAGTTTATAACCATCCCACCTGGGGAGGTGGATTCTTTCATTATGTTAGGACTGATGTGAGCAGAAACCTCATCAACATCACAGCAATAAAGTTGGATGGAACTGTAGGTCACAACTACCAGCTGCCCTATTCAGGACCTATTGAGATTGAACATCGAATCATTCCAAGTGGTAGCACAAAACCAGTGGGAACAATGCCGATTATTTACTTCAGTGAAGTACCTGCGGAGAAGTATTTCTCATGGGATTCTGGTGAAAATCAAACGGAACTAACCGGGATTCCTAATGCTAATGGAGAACATACATTGGATGTGTATGCTCGTAATGCAGAAAATGTATGGAGTCACGAGTCCTATATGTTCATTGGAACTGGTGCAACTCCGGAGGTACCTGTTGCAGGTCCGATTGACCCTCTACTCATCCTCGGCGGTGTTTCCATTGCGGGAGTCGTTGTTGTTGTAGGTTTGGTGTGGTTCCGTAAACGATAAAGTGTCAAAACAAGAGTTCGAATAGCAAGTTCACTTACTTGCTATCGAATTCTAATAATGGGTGATGCCAACCTCATATTCAGAGTTTTCACATAAAGTCATACACGATGAAGATTTTCGGAGACCTCTTATCCATCTGAATACATATTCTAAGGGATTTTCACGAGGTGATTAGATGAAGTATATAGTATTCTGGGAATATGAACCAAAGGAGATTGACAAAGCAATCAAGAAACTCGTTGCTTTTAGAGAAGAAATCAAGAAGAGCCCTGAGAAATATGCAAAACCCGTTACACCTAACTACACGATGAGTGTTGGGTTCAAGGGTTTCCAGCTGTTTGAAGCCGATAATCCTGAACAGCTTGCACGAATGGTGCTTCACTACAGACCAGAAGTGAAGTTTGAGATTGTGCACATCACTGAAACAAAGAAGACAATGAAACTCTACGATGAATCGAAATAGTGCTGAATCAACGATTGTCAAAAACACGAGATTGAAGTTGGGCCTTCCACCCTACCTTCGCATATATAGCAATCACATCTGGTTATTGAAGAAAGAAGTACGAAGGGGGCCTTGCAGTGATTACACCAACCTTGGACGAAGTTGGTCAGGTGCTTATATAGTTCAGATAGGACAGTATGCTGAAGAGTTGATCCATGACAAGAACCACGTTAATGAACCAACTCTACAGTCGCCGCGAGTTGCACGGAGACAGAAAACGCCTGTTGGAGAGATCATCAGACATCAGAGGTCATGTACCTGTGATGCAGCCTCGATGAATCAGGAACCGAACATCAATCATGGGATGCAATGTTCAAGATTGAATAAGTTTCGGACAACGGCCTTGCAGCCCGTCTTCGGAAACACAGGTGTACTAGATACACCTGTGGATCACTTCGGGTCCTACATCCCATCCGGAATAAGATCTCAAGACAGATTCTGTTAGCTTGTTTTGTTCATCAATCCACTCTTGTACTTCTGGATTTGGTACTTCCTCCAACCATCGATAGGGGTCTTCAACTTTAACCCCATGATAATCATCAATAACATCATCTCTTCTTGTTTCGGGATAATCAATATTCAATCTCTTCACACGTATTTGCTGAGAAGTGATTCTGAATCTTACTAATCAATCTACCGAATAAAAACAAGAGAGTGAAGAGGAATTCCTCCCTCTTCAGAAACTAGATTGTGTACTAGATACAGCGGTGTATCACTTCGGGTCCTACTTCCTCGAACTCTTTCTTGGAAACCCACATCTTCTGGAAGGTCTTCAATGAGCCGAGAATGCTTCCACCAATCCAGACAGAGTACTGTCTCTCTGGAGGAGCAATGATTCGGACCTCGATGTTCTCTGGGACTAACTCGGTGATCTCCTTGTGGAGCCTCTCCTTGAGTCCTGGGAACATGGTTGAGCCACCTGACAGTACGATGTTGGCGTATAGATCACGCCTCAAGTCGACGTCACAGGCCTTGATTGACTCGACAATGTGGTCGTCGAGTGGCAAAGTATCTAGCCCAATGGCACTTGGATTGAAGAACAGCTCTGGTCCTTGGAACCTTTCTGCACCAACAGTGATTACCTCACCGTCTGGTAGCATGTAAGGCTTGTCAACACCAGCCTTGTCAGCGACTGTCCTCTCCCTCTCGGGATCAAGAGCTACGTAACATAGCTTCTCTTTGACATCTCTGACAATCTCTTTCTCTGCACCGCTCACGAATGAGTAGCCCCTCTGTCTGAGGAGTCTGCGCAGATACTCGGTAATGTCCCTACCAGCAAGGTCAATTCTTCGGATAGCGTGGTTGATTGAAAAGCCCTCATAGATTGGAACTATGTGGGTAACACCATCGCCTGAGTCAATGACCAGACCAGTGGTCCTTCCGGATGCGTACAGTGAAAGTACTGCCTGTGTGGCAACGTACACTGCAGGCACACCGAAGTTATCAAACATAACAGATGCCATGCGCTCTCTGTTTTCTCTGGGGTTGAATGGTGCCTCAGTGAGGAGCACAGGATTCTCGCTAGGATCTACTTTAAGATCATTATAGAACGTATAGCTCCAAATTTTCTCAATAGCATCCCAATCTTCTACAATTCCATGAGAGATCGGATATACCAGACGGAGTACACCACGAAGGTTGATAGCCTCTTCACCAATGTAGTAGTCACGTGTATAGTGATCCACGTCAGTCATAATAGACTCGTACCGTGGGTAACCAATTAGTGTGGGCCAAACGCTGCGTGGCTGATCTTCGCCGGCGTAACCGTTCTTGCTCAAGCCAGTGCCATTGTCAATTACAATGGGCTTGGCGCCAAGAAACTCGTCTTCAGCCATTTTATATCGGTCCTCGTTTAGTGATTAGTTCAAAGTCTTGAGACCTTGTTCTAGTATTTTGTTCATGAAGAATATATTTAAGGATACGTCCGATAGGCATAAAAAATATTCTTTTGTTTTTTTATTAAATTCGTAATGTATATGATAAATATATTTTATCTCTGTTTTTATTGCATTTTTAATGCAATTTAAGCGTTTTCCTAGATTACCTTCGATAAGTATATATATAATCTACTTATAATTACTAGCTAATATATCCGCGAATGGTGTGGAAAATGCTCAGAAGACCTGTAGAAGAGATTATTCGTGCAGAAATCGAAACTGTCAGGGCTAGACGTACAATCCTCGACCAGTTGGAAGGAGGGTTGATGACTGGAGCGGAGCTTAGAGAAAAGATTACTACTGACATAAAGGCCCAAATGGTAGCTGAAGGTGCGAGTAAGAGAGAGATTGCAAAGGTCAAGGTGACCAGTCCTAAACTCTATCATAACACGAAACGACTTGAGGGGCTTGGAATCATAGTCAGTTGGAAACAATCTCAATACCGCCTCTTTGAACTCGATCCACGAGCAGTCCTTCCGGTTCGTAGAGTTTTAGATATTTCTAAACCGTTAATGTATGTTACTTCACTGAGCAATCCTGAAGACCAATGGCCCTTTGTCCAATGGATAACCAATAATCCTTCTTTCAACCCGAGTAAATTACTAGTTTTTGTTGAAGCGCTACACTGGAGTCGAGGTGTTTCACGAATAGGGGGCCGATTCATTCCAGAGAAGGAGTTTCGTATATTGACGACTGAATGGTTACAAGTTCCGGACGATATAACCAGCGCTGATGATGAGAGAGACTATGGTGATCTTCAAGGGACCTATGAGTATATAGAAAACGCTGTACTCAACCACATTCAGAATTTCAATATAGTATTTGATCTAACCTTGGGTCCAACCTTACTCACCTTGGCAATGGCCAGAATTGCACATGAGTATTCTGCTAGAGCATTTCGTGTTTCAAGATATGACATCTCTGACTCCGAGGTAAATTATTATTGAAGGATGTGATATGTTGAACGAATATTCAGACCTCACAATGTCTTGGAATCCAATCCAACTACTGGATCGAATGGATACTCTAGCTAAGACAGTTCAGACAACTCGCAGAGAAACCCCAACCACCAATACGCGACTTTTGAACAAGCTGGACAGATGGCTTCACGATATCAAGCACATTCAAGATTCCCTGCGACGAATAGAAGAGGACCTCATTCCAAAGCTGGAAGATATCTTGAATGTGAAATTCCAAAACAAAGAGATGGTTCTTGTTGCTATGTTTCAACCAAGTACAAAGAATGTCTTCCTAGAACTGGAAACGCATTATCGTCGTAGCGATGATGATCTACTCGGACAAGATGGATTTGCAGAAATGATAAACCTCAGTGAGATGGCAGAAGTCTTCGCACTTGTTGGTGATGCAGTTATTTCGTCAGCAGTCTTGCAGCATCTATGGGAACCACACCTTGGTGACGCGGGTAAGATCACTCAGAAAAAGGCGAAAATCGTTTCGAATGAGCACATGGCCACACTCTGTGATGAATGGAAGTTATACGAGTACCGCATTCATTTCGATCCTGGTACTCCTAGCAAGTCAGAGATTGAACACGACAAAGGGACTCTCCTAGAAGCAATCTATGGAATCATATACATCGAGTCCGGGAAATTCCGAAGCATAATCGAATTGGTCACGCACTTGATTAATACTCCGTGAAGTCGTGCTCATCTTCACGATATGTGGGTGTGTCAGAGACTGGGAATGCCTTATCGAAGCGTCGACGAACATCATTTGCTATCTGTGGATCAGAGTATACTCTTACAGAGGGTATTGTACGTGATTGTTGCCGCAGAATATGCATCAATGGGCGACCTTCTTTTGTTGAATCAAGATTCACAATGTAGAAGCCCTGTTCTCCACCTACAAGAAGAGGTATCTTTCCTAGTTTTTTCTCTCCCAGTGGTGGTGAAATAACGTCAACAATCACACTTCCAGGTTCTTCGGAGAGCTCATCCTCCGCCTCTAAGAGTTTCGTGATATCTTTGAATGTCGCAAGGAATCTCTCCCGTGTGTCTTTCTCGAAGGATGCAAGGGGTCGTGACAGAACCACTTTGAACAATTTGCGATACCGGATTCGAGAAGCATAATCTCTCACAAATCCAATCTCTCAGTCCTCTAGCCATCGGAATAGGTCTCCATCGGTCATTCGAGTGAACAAGCCAATACATTCGTTTCTTGAGAGATCCTCCTCGCGCATTCTGAAGTAGGTGGCTTTGGATATCAATGCCTCAGCAAGCTTTACCGCGTGATGCAAATACAGGTCACTGAACATCCAATTACGACTAAGAATGAGTGCTTCCAATGAGTGAATGGCTTTCAACATGAAAGCACGAATGTACTTGCCTTCACGATTCTTCACCACGCGATTTGTCAACATCACTCTTTCAGCGGGAAAAATCCCAAGCTGTACTCCACTGAAATGAGCGTCTCTGATGAGATAGTCGGTCTTGTCGATATCAAGAGGATGGTCTAGAAACTCGGAAAGCAGACTCTTGATAGGATCCTTTGTGCTTCTTCGAAGGACGTTTACGACATCACGAGGGTCAATGTCGTGCTGTGAGAGAACATCAGTGATATTACTCTTCAGAATCAAGGACTCTCCAAGGTCAAGATGGTCGAGGTTCATCCATGACTCGAGCGCGTATTCGAACGTATGCGAGAAAGGTGTATGTCCAATATCGTGTAATAATGCTGTAGCTCTGAAGAGCTTCCTATGATAGTCATCTAGTAGATGAGAGAGTGGATCAAAACATGCTGTGTCCAGGTCATCACAATAGTTCACAACTCGGATTGATTTCTGCGCAAGGAAATTAGTCCCTATACAATGTTCAAAGCGTGTGTGTGTCGCTCCCGGATAGACAATATGCGCTGGACCCAGTTGTCTAACATATTGAAGTCTGAGCATCTCCCATGTAGAGATGATATCTAGTTCCCAGGGCTCGAGAAGTATCGCACCATGAACTGGATCTTGGATAGCCTTTTGACGAGTATGTTTCTCACCCATTGAAGTGAATCGGTTGTGCTCATCAATCACCTTTTGGATCTTATTCCAGCTCTCATCTTGCTTTTTCCTAGCTGAATCAATCTCAGCTTCTCTGAGCCCAGTAAGACGAATCAGTTTGATGGTTTCAACATCGAGGTCATCGACCATAATCAACAGTCTCACGAAAACTGAGCCAGAGCTGGTATTTAAGACATCACCATGGAAATTGAACTAGTTCATTCTACGGGATTGCTTTACACGTTCTCTAACAGATGTGTATTCGAGAGTGTTGTCGGTCTCCATTGCGTTGCAGTATTCATTTGGGGTACAGTATCCCCAACGCCTCATCATGTTACAGGAGGTCGATCCTATTGCCCTGTAAAATGGAGCAATAATGAGGTTGGTCTTCGTCAGGTAGATAGCGACTGTCTTGATGCTCTTCTTTGCAAAAGCAAGTCTTATGCAGGGGGGCGTTCGCTGTACCGTTTCCCACTTGATTATCTTAAACAAACGATACCAGAGCAAACATTTCTTTGCAGTGTAAAGAAGTTCACACTTGGGACATAGTCCCTGGTTGATTGAGAGAACGCAAAACTCATCACGAGCAGGTTTAGTTAATCCTGAACCTCTTAGCAGATGGAACTTGATCTGAACGAATAATTCAGGTGTGAATGACCCAAACTCATTGATAAACGACTGTAGTTCTTCAGCCACAGTATCAGGACTAGCAGTCCAGTCGTCTTCGTTCAATGACATGCTCTTTTCCACCTCTTTCATTGCAATATCATATTCTACAAATGATGTCTTAAGCTCATCAGTGTTCTCTCTTGTATTCTGATTTGGATTCTGATGGAACAAGTTTTAATTGCTGCTTGGTCTTTCAACTTCTCGACTAGCCTCCGACCTAAGAGGTCATTCCATATGACCAAGCTTGAAATTCTTGCAAAGGTGCCCTTCAAAGAGGTGATTACATCAGTTAGTCTAGTTGACATGACATCTGATGGAAAAGCCAACCCAGTGATTTCAACTCAAAATGGCGACGTCAGAATCTTTGAATATCTAGGTGATGAAAACACTGAGCTGGATGAAATAAGTCAAGTGAGTGACTTACCACCCCTAGTAGCAATGGGAATCGGAGATGTCATCGGTAATGGCGTACCTGACTTTGTTGTTGGAGGCATCGATAATCTCCTAAGGGTCATTTCCTACATGGATGGCAAGCTAAGCATAACAGCTACAACACCATTAGGAAGTCTACCCACTGCAGTGGGAGTTGTAAATGTTCTCGCGGATGATAGAGCTGAAGTCGTAGTTGCAACAACAGATGGAAATCTGAGATGTTATGGATGGTATGAAATTGCTCTGGACAAGCTTGCTCACAAAGTCTTGGAACAACCAATTTTCTCAATCCAGCCACTGACGAGTAAAGGTCTCCCCTTCAGTCGGATAGTATTTGGTGATGATTCTGGTTATCTCTTCGTTTACCAGTATGCTGACGATAGGTTGCAGGAACAAAAAAGAATTAGTGTTGGCGGAGAAGTAAGTCTTGTGGCCACCGGGGATATGAATCACGATGGTAATAGTGAAGTCATGACTGTTTCAGACGGTCGAAAATTGACTCTCCTTGGAAATGTTAAGGGAACGATAGAGAAATTCGATTCGATCAAAGCTCCAAAAAATGTGACATCGCTTAAGATTGGAAAATTCTGGGAAAAGGGAGAGGGACAGATAGTAACAAGTCATGCAAATTCTAACATTACAGTTCTTGGTCTTGACGGAAATAGGATCATCGAGGATACATCTCTGAAGACAAGAGGAAAATCAGTGGACTCACATATCTATCTTGGGGATATTGATGGCGATTCCAATGTCGAGATTGTCCAATCTGTTGGAACTAATTTGTATCTGATTAAAGTTTTAGAGGAAGAATGAGTGTCTTAGACTAGTTCGGGCATGAATATTTCGTTTGGTTGCAAAACCTTGATTGTTTTCACACTAGTACTAGCTTCGATCTTGGGTACGACAGTGCTTTCGACCCAGATCTTCACGTTTGATCGAGCTTCATCAATGTTTTCCCCCTCAGCATTCATATCAAATCGGATGAACAAGTGATAGGGTTCTCTCTCCGTCAATTCTTTCTTGATCATCGCCCAGAAGGCCTTTGACCCTGCAGGGACATCAATCCGTCCTAATATTTCAGACCAAGATTTACCTTCCACTCGTTTAGAAACAATGGCTAGATCCTTTAGCTCCGGCAATTCCTTTAATGCAGCTAGGACTTTGTTCCCGACTTTTTTTGCGTCAGGAGCCTTTTCAAATTCTGCAATAAGGTAATGGTCCGCTCGAAACTTTGCCATAGTTACCGTGACTCCATCCAATGAATCGTACGCGGCCTGATTGCTTTGACTCTTAAATATGATGGTTTGAAATCAATCATTGGTACTGTTTTGAGTCTGGATTATCTCATTCCTGTAATAATGGAATCTGTAAGTAGCAGTTAGTATTCCCATGAGGGCAACAATGACTAATCCCCATAACAATAGAGTAAGAATAGAAAAGACCACCAGAGTGAACAGCCTCTCAGACCTTCCACCTAGACCTATATCAAGATCTGTGACGCCTAAACTCGTTGCTCGAGCTCGTGTGTAACTTGTCAAGATCCATCCCGTGATTGCGATTATGACCCACCCGGTTACATGTAGTCCGAAGATTGTTGTAGTGGAGTATTCAACAGCTATTGCACTCAGTATCAGAACCTCTGATATCTTATCAATCACAGAATCTGTGAAGGCACCAGCGTCTGATGCAATACCTCTCTCACGAGCAACTGCTCCATCAACACCATCAAAGAGACCAGAGAGGAATACGAATATTCCAAAGAAGATAGTAGACCCTGAAAGATTGAGTCCAAGAGCAGCTATAAGAGCGAATAGTAAACAGAGGTAAGTGATCGTGTCAGGTCTTACTCCAGCACGTGCAAGTGGTCTAGCAATAGCCCATACAAGCCCCTTGAAAACACGTCTGACTCTGTATCGACTGGGCATGGGTTATTACTCCAAGCTGTATTGTGTAGATTTGTAGACAATTGTACCCTGTATGTGACTCTGGGTTGAAATTGTTGATTCACCAAATACAATTGTGTCTGAAATTTCACAGCCATTGAAAAGATTACTGCTTGAACCGATTGTAGTGTTAGGACCAATTCGACAATTCTCTCCAATGTCACATCCCTGGGATATCAAGACAGGACCTATTAGTTCTGTCCCTTTTTGTAAAGTGATGTTCGAATTCAGTGAAAGATTATCTCCGATTTCGATTCTATCTCCCTCCGGTACAAAGACTTGCCCAGATTGAGAGAATTCTCCTTTCTGCAGTACATGACGATTCGCAGAGAGAAGATCAGGTAGTGTGTCAATGTCAATGCTATGACTATTGACAGAATAGTATCTCAACGAATAATCGTCATGAATCATTTGTCCAAGGAGTGATACTAACTGGGTCGCACCACTAGCTAATGCCTTTCTACAATCTTGAGCAAGACGTGAGTTGCCGATGAACAACATGGCACTTCGTCCTATAGTGTCTGTATCAGAAATCCCGTTGCCCAGTCCTGTTATGATACCATCTTTTGCCGTCGAAACGAGAGTTCCGGAAGTTGTATCAAAATCCACAGCAAGAGTCATACCACGAGATTCAACAGATTCAGAATAGTATGTGAGCATCCCTGAAATAACAGAAGAATCAACCAATATGTCCACCGGAGCCAACAGAAAGTCATCATCAAAGGTTTCAATCGCTGTCACCAGTGTCTGTAGAGGACCAATCTCATAATCTACTACATCGACAACGCTTACTTCAATATCTGAAGATGCAGACAAATAGTCTTCCACCAGAGACCGTTTCCAACCAACCGCAACTACTATCTTTTCTATGCCAGCGCGCGTCAATCGTTCAATAGCCCAATCTATGAGATATTTCCCACCAACATTTAGGAGTGCTTTTGGAACCTCCATTGTAAGAGGATGCATTCTCTCTCCTTTTCCAGCCGCTAAAATCACTCCGTGGATGTTGATTCCTCCTCAAGAAGACTCTCGAACGCAAGGAACATATGTGTGTTTGTAGTGATTAAATTGGGAAAACAATTGACAGCTGAGATTATGACGATTGATGACCTTGAGAATTGTGATAATGTCATCGAACGAGCAGCAGAGGTCATATCATCAGGGGGTATAGTAGTATATCCAACTGACACAAGTTATGGACTCGGCTGTGATCCAAGAAACCGTGATGCTCTTGAACGTCTAGGCGCTGTTAAGAGACGTGATAGGAGCATGGGTTTTCCATTACTTTTCGCAGATACCTCTCAGTGTGAATCGTATCATGAGTTTGGGAGCTTGGAAAAGGTCATTGTCAAGATATTCTGGCCAGGGGCATTGACTCTGATTGTTCACGCGAGACCAGATGTTCCTAATCATATCACAACCGGTCGTAGTTCAATTGCGATCAGGGTGCCAAATCACGTCATACCTCGAGGTATTGCGAGAAGAATTGACGGTCCGATTGTTGGTACTAGTGCTAACCGGACTGGTGGACCAAGTCCATTTGATTTGACCGTAGCATTAGATCAACTTAGTAATGAGGTCGATCTATACATCGACGGTGGAGTGTCTTCAACCCACAACAATTCAACTGTTATCGGAGTTCAAGAAACATTGGAAAATGGCGACGCTCTGAACATCAAGATCTATCGGGAAGGGGCATTGTCTTCGGAGGACATCTCTCAAAAACTGAAAGTTGATTCTGATGCAATGAGGTTTTGGACCTCTCAAATTATTGATGCTGATATGTGAGGCGACAGAAACTGCGAGAATACAACTTACTTGTTGCCTGTCCAAGAGACCGTGAACGAGCTGCAAAATCGGAGATCATGTATTTTGTGGGAGATTTGCTTGAAGACCCGCATCTCAAAGTATCCCACACACATATCTCTGGACTTCTTGCTTGTAAGACCTCTCTAGATCCATTTGATGTGGTCCATAGACTGCGAGAGTTTGCTCTCGAAAACGCGTACCAGCTCAGATTTGCAATACGGTTTACTCCCCTTGAAGAGTGCGTTAATTCTAAAATCGAAGATATAGTTGAAGCTACTCGAAGGCTTCTTCCAAAGATAGGGGAAGACGAGAGCTTCAGGGTAACTGTGCGACGTAGACACACAGAGCTTGAGAATATGGAAGTCGTCACCGCAGTTGCGGCTGAAATTCCTAGAAAGGTCAATCTTGATGCTCCTGACAAAACAGTACTGGTTGAGATAGTAGGAGAATGGACCGGGCTATCAGTCTTGGCAACTGAAGAAGATATTCTTTCAGTCATGACAATGCGTGATGATATGTACTAGGTATCAATAGCAACTAGAGAAACCCTACTTACAACACATTTAGAGAGTGCCTTTTGTCGTTCTAGGTCATCATCAGAGTCAGTAAAAGTGCAAATCTCTTTTTCATCGATATCGAAGTGTGTTTTGATACGGTCAAATCGTTCTTTACTTCCTTCAAAGGGATTCGATAATTCTTTTCCAACTTTCGTGGTTATTTTTTCTAGCGACTGCTCCACGGATTTCCGATCATTTCCAATCACCACTACAGCAACATTCTCCACGCTATCGTAGACTCCTAATTCATCCAAGGCTCTCCCAATCTGTCTCTGTGCAGATGCATATACAATGATTTCCACATCGAGTGTGCGAGAGAGCATATACTTCCCACTTTGGGCATTTACTGCATTTTGTGCTGCTGAAAGAAGGTGAGCATCATCAGCAATGAGTAGACCATTCATGAGCTGTACTGTTAACGAATCATTTGACATTGATTTTGCGATGTCTAGAAGTTCTTCCTGTGTGAGATTATTTGAATTGTGTATTTCGGAGATTCCAACAACATTCACTATATCATTTGCATTTAGCAACTCTATTCTCAAGGAGTCTACCTCGCATTACAGACGTTTGATGAAGTAGTCAGCAACTGTTGGTTCAAATCCAACTTCAAACACAAGTCGATCACGAATCTGTTTCATTGTAAGGGATTTGTCTTCCTCACGAAAAATTTTGACCAATGAAATGATTGATGCTCGATTCTCCCATGGATATACAGTCCAGCTTGTGGTTTCTACCATGTAATAATCAGGAACCACAATCGAAGTGGGTTTGTAATGAAGGACTGCTGAGCGTACTTCTTCCACTCCAAGATTCTCTACATGTTCAATCGCATGCTTCAAGGTATCACCACTATCAGCAACCTCGTCAATAAGGAGCACTTTCTTGCCTTTCATTGATCCTGTCAGGGGTTGAGTTATTCTTGGCTCCTTGCCTTTTGAACTCACATCAGTATAATACTCGATACGAATATTCTGTAAAGTGTCCATATAGAGAACGTCTGAGAGAATACGGGCAGGAATCCAACCTCCACGTGCAATTCCAACGATGACATCCGGCTTGAAACCACTAGCCACAATTCTTTCAGAGAGTTGAAGTGTAAGATTGTAGACATCTCTCCAGCTTTGAATCAGATACTCCATTTCATAGTGCCTCAGTATACCCTTGTTAGAATCGGACCTCTTTTCCTAATTAATCCGTCTGATTGTGTTGAGCACAATCTAAATCAGAGCGTCCGCCTCTGTCATTGAAGTGATTTGAATGAAACCTGACGTTCTCTTGACTAATATTGGACAAATAGCAACATTGGAGGGACATAGCGAGAGACCAAAGACTGGAGCGCAGATGAAAGAACTCTCTATCATTGAAAATGGTGCCATTGCTATCAAGGATGGGAAAATCCTCGCAGTTGGCTCCACCAAAGACGTGCTCTCACAGATTTCAGAAGAGCCAGACCTTCCTATAATCGAGTTTCCTTGCATGCTCGCCACTCCGGGTTTTATTGATAGTCACACGCATTTGGCATTTGGGGGAACTAGAGAAAATGACTTTGCAATGAAGTTAGCAGGAAAGACCTACATTGAAATCTTGGAGTCAGGCGGAGGAATCCTAAACACACTTCGTTCAACAAGGGTTGCAAGCCGAGAAGAGTTAGTGAGCAATGCATTCTCTTTTGCAGAGAGTATGTTAAGTATGGGAACTACCACAATAGAGGCTAAGAGTGGTTATGGACTGGATACCAAGAACGAACTGAAGATGCTACAATCCATTAAGGACCTGCGTCAGAAGTTGCCAATCAATTTCGTATCTACATTCATGGGAGCACATGCAGTTCCACCAGAGTTTGAGGGAAAGACTGACGATTATATCGATCTTATTGTGAATGAAATGATTCCTTCAGTGGCTGAAAGAGAACTTGCAGAGTATTGTGATGTGTTCTGTGAACAGGGAGTGTTTGATGTTGAACAATCCCGAAGAGTCCTTCTAGCAGCGAGGGAAAATGGAATGAAACTGAAGATTCATGCAGATGAGATTGTGCAATTGGGAGGTGCAAGCCTTGCTGCGGAAGTGGGAGCAGTATCTGCAGACCACCTATTGATGGCTTCAGATGAGGGATTAGAGGATATGCTCAAAGCTGGAACTATAGCAACACTCCTACCAGCAACAGCATTTAGTCTTGACACAAATTACGCTAAAGCCCGAAAAATGATAGAAATGGGACTACCTGTTGCTCTTGCTACAGACTTCAATCCAAATTGTGCAAATGAGTCGCTCTTCTTCACCTTCGCTCTTGCATGCTATAAGATGAAAATGCAATCTAGAGAAGCACTGTCTGCAATAACAATCAATGCAGCTCATGCATTGAATCGTGGTGAAACACATGGAAGTATAGAGGTGGGAAAGGTTGCTGACATTTTGATCCTTGACTGTCCAAATCCTGAATATCTTTCATGGAGATTTGGGGTCAATCTTGTTCACACTGTCATTTCCAATGGCCAGGTTGTTCATTCAAGACTTGGACCCTAGTCCTCAAACAGGGGACCAGTGACTGATTCCACTGCGGATATAATTGAACGTGTGGATAAAAGCTCCTTGATTTTTGCGATATCAGGAGAGAGGGGTCTATCCTCTTCAAGCTTGGATACAACCTTTCTGATTATTGAGTGTGCCTTTTGAAGTGGTTCTGATGGTTTCAAAGGTGCAAGATAATCAATTCCCTGACTCGCGCACATGTATTCGATGGCAATCACAGTGTATGCATTCTCAAGTATGTTTAGAGCCTTTCTTGCGGCTATGGTACCCATACTGACATGATCTTCTTGATCGCCACTTGTTGGAATCGAGTCCACACTTGCAGGATGAGCCAGTACTTTATTCTCAGAAACTAATGCCGCTGCAGTATATTGAGCAATCATCATACCTGATTCCAATCCGCCCTCTGTCGTGAGGAAAGGTGGTAGGTCACTAAGATGGGGATTGACCAGTCTATTGATTCTTCGTTCGGATATACTGGCAATTTCTGAGATAGCGATGGCAAGAAAATCCATTGCTATTGCAACTGGTTGTCCATGAAAGTTTCCACCAGATAGGACAACCCCATCGTCACCAAAGACCAGGGGATTGTCGGTAGCAGAATTGATTTCGGTTTCAAGTACACTGTAGACATATCGTATTGCATCGAGTGACGCCCCATGGACTTGAGGGATGCATCTGAGTGAATAAGCATCTTGCACTTTCCCGCAATCAACATGTGATTGATTGATTTGACTGTCACTAAGAATCTCTCGAAGGGCACGTGCAACATCAGATTGTCCTTCGTGTGGTCGAACAGAATGTATACGCTCATCAGACGCAGAACGGCTTCCACGTAGAGCCTCTAAACTCATTGAGGCTGCTATTGAGGCATCTGTAACCAACCTCAAAGAATCATATACTGTTAGAACACCTACAGCGGTCATAGCTTGGGTACCATTTATGAGGGCTACTCCCTCTTTTGCTTGTAGAACGACTGGTTTGATACCTGCCTTTTTCAAAGCATTCTTCCCTTTGTTCAGTTTTCCTTCGTAGTACGCTTCTCCTTCTCCTATCATAACCAGTGTCATGTGTGCTAAAGGAGCTAGGTCACCGCTTGATCCGACTGAACCCTTTTGGGGAACATAAGGAGTCACGTCTTTGTTTAGCATCTCAAGTAGAGTATCAATGACCACTTTGCGGATTCCAGAGTATCCCTTTGCTAGTGCGTTAGCCCTCAGAAGCATCATACCTCGTACGATTTCACGTAGAAAGGGAGGGCCAACACCGACACAATGGCTACGAATCAAGTTTACCTGAAGACGGGCAAGGTCTTCCTTGTTGATAGAAACATGTGCGAGCTCGCCAAATCCTGTATTGACACCATAGATAACCTGTTCTTCACGGATTGCGGTTTCAACCACATCTCGACTTTTTTGAATTCGTGATTCTGCTGAATCGTCAAGCTTCACAGATTCGTTATGACATGCAACCTTCACGACATCTTCTAACGTGAGACTCTCACCATCAATCATGACAGTCATAAAATGCACCCGCTATGCGAGGTAGAGTTGACCTTACTGGTCACTGCCCAGTGGTGGTTTCGGTTCGTCTCTTTAGAAGTTATCGATGGTTCTATCTATCGCTCAGGACTTTCTCAACAAGGTCTTCAACTAATCCTTTCTTCGGAATATATGGGACAGAGATCTGACCCTTTTTGCCTAAGCGTTCATTCCACTCTATGGCTGTTTCAATGGCGTGGTCATTTCTTGCCCAGGCACGACGAGCTACTCCACTCATTACATCCCAATCGAGTGCAGATCGGATAATAGTATCCACTCGTTCACTACCATCAAGAACCAGTCCAAAGCCACCATTGATTGCCTTGCCAGTGCCAACCCCTCCGCCATTTGACAAAACACAGAGTGTCATTCCACGAGCTACATCACCAGCCCAACATTGATGAGCCATGTCACTCATCACATTACTTCCGTCATGAATGTTCGCGGTTTCTCTGAAGGGGCTGTCAGTTCCACCTGTGTCATGGTGGTCACGTCCAAGCATTATTGGTCCGACTTTTCCCTCACGAACCATTTTGTTGAACTCCAAAGCAATATTCACACGACCACGAGCATCAGCATACAGAATTCGAGCATGTGACCCGACGACAAGTTCGTTCTTCTCAGCATCTCTAATCCAGATGTAATTGTCTCGATCCTGACCTCTTCTCTTCGGGTCAATGCACGACATCGCCATGCTGTCAGTTGCCTTTAGATCCCCATGGAATCCACTCAGACATACCCATCGAAATGGACCATAACCATAATCAAAACAGAGAGGTCCCATGATATCTTCAACGTAAGACGGAAAGATGAACCCATCTGAGGTGTTCCGTCCATTCTTTGCAATTCTCGTAACACCGGCATCAAAAACAGCTTTCATGAAACTGTTGCCATAGTCCCAAAAGTAGGTCCCCCGCTTTGTCATGACCTCGATTAATTCGAATTGTTTACGTAATGATGTGTTAACCAGTTCAGTTAATCGGTCGCGATTGTTTTTGAGGAGGTCTCTTCCTTCCTCAAAGGAGATCCCCTGTGGAGTATATCCACCACCGTAGACATCGTGACAGGATGTCTGATCTGAAGCAAGTTCTATTGTGATGTCATTCTCAACTACATACTGCCAGAGGTCGACGACATTTCCATAGTATCCGAGGGATACCGGTTCTTTCCTTTCACGGTATTCTTCCACCCAACGAAAAATCTCATCCAGACTCTCGGAAGATTTACTGAGCCAACCCTGTTCACTTCTAGTGTCAACTCTGCTTTTGTCGACCTCGGCGATGATGCCAATTCCACCAGAGATCTCGATGGCTCTAGCCTGTGCACCACTCATACCTCCAAGACCGGAGGTCAAGAATACCTTACCCCTAAGGTCCTTGCTATCAGGGATTCCGAGATACATTCGCCCCGCGTTCATGAGTGTGATGTAGGTTCCATGGACAATCCCTTGGGGTCCAATGTACATCCAACCACCTGCTGTCATCTGTCCATAATTAGCGACACCCATGGCGGCTGCATGATGAAATCCTTCGAGTGTGTCAAACATCCCTACCATGAGGCCGTTTGTTGTGATTGCTCTTGGTGCATTCTTGTTTGATGGAAATAAACCCACTGGGTGTCCTGAACTGACGACAAGAGTTTGCTCATCAGTCATCGTTTCAAGATACATCTTGATCAACTGATACTGCATCCAGTTCTGACATACCTGTCCACTCTCCCCGTAGGTCACAAGTTCATATGGATACAGAGCGACATCATAGTCCAGGTTGTTGTCAATCATCAGCTGCATTGCTCGAGCTTCCAGAATCCCTTTGTACTCGTCAACAGGCTGGGCCTTGATAGGACTAAGTGGACGATAGCGATAACCGTAGATGCGCCCCCTTGTCATGAGTTCGTCAAGGAATTCAGGAGCTAGGGTTTCGTGAAGAATCTCTGGAACGTATCGTAATGCATTTTTTACAGCGACAATGGTTTCAGAAGGGCTCAAACTATACCCCCTACTAGGAGCTCGTCTATACTGGGGTTCAAAGACTGGAGCTTGGGGGAGTTTTGAGGGGAGTTTGATTGTCATTGCCTTAGAAATATCGAAACTCATGGAACCACATCCAATCAGTAGTTATCCCAAGTGGAGGTCCTTCATAAACAAGTCGCTCTAATGAACTGGCGCGTCTATTAGTTTGATTCATAACTGTGAAGTGTATCTGTTGTAAAAAAAGCCGGAGACGTTGTGTTTTTTAGATGTGTTATGATTTCAGGGACTCAGGTCGTCAGGAATCATGAAAGACGAAGTTATTCCTCTATTACAAGAGATGATTCGAAATCGCTGTGTTAATCCTCCTGGAAATGAGATGAAATCAATACGAACGATTGAACGATACCTTTCCTCATATGGGATTGATTCTGAGATATTCGAATCAGCCACTGATAGAGGCAATCTGCTTACAACAATAAAGGGAACTGGTGATGTTCCAAGCTTGATGTTTGGACCGGGACATGTTGATGTTGTGCCGGTTGAGAACGAGGATGAGTGGACTGTACCTCCCTTTGAAGGAGCTATCAAGGATGGATGTGTCTGGGGAAGAGGGGCACTTGATATGCTGTATATAGTTGCATGCCAGACAGTAGTGTTTGCGCATTTGCACAAGGAGGGCTTCAAGCCAAAAGGGGACCTCAAATTACTAGTTGTGGCAGACGAAGAAATCGGAGGAGGACTTGGGGCAAACTGG
>SOKL01000286.1 GCA_004376265.1 Candidatus Thorarchaeota archaeon | reverse complement strand
GGTAACTGCAAATGCGACCATTAAACCTCCACCAATGAAGATGAACTGAGGCATTATGTGATTTGCACTTGTGCCTCCAATCATTGCATCAAGGTTAAAGTTGGCATACAAGGCAACAGCTAAGACTAGGAACAATCCTTTCAGGAAATGGAAGAAGTTCCTAATGAGGTCCCAATTCCCAACCCTTTCCTGAAGGAATGGGCCGATGAAGAACAAGAACCCTACAACGAGGACTAATCCTGCTGCAGCTACTTGGGCGGCATCCAAAACCATCCATATAACTGAATTAATGATTAAGGAAAGACCCAAACAAATCCAGGCCATATTTACCTTATCAATAGCATAGTACATTGGGAAAAGCAACCCTAAGACTAAAGTCAGGTAAAATCCCCAAGTCAGACCTGCATTAGCAAGCACTGCTGCTGACATATATGTCCATGGCAAATAGATCAAATAGAACAGCGCCAGCGCAATCGCTGACAAATACTGAACTAGTGTTTTAAAATCATACTCACTCAAGTTTTTCACTCCTTGGCCCAAAGGGCCACGTAGTGCGTTACACCGTACCTTCTTAGTATAAAAAAGAAGTTATGCAGAAAAATCGACCTCGAAAAACCCCTCTCTTTGGCGCGAAATGAATATTGTATCCAGCCGTATAATCGTACAACTTCTAGAACGAGTTGTTCAAAGATTAGATTGATAATTAAATGAAAGAATTAGAAACAACCGTAGAATAAATTCATCCTACTTGTGTATTGGGAAACACAGGCGGAGGTTAATACTACTGTTCCAATACCGTTTAGGGAGTGGATTGAGTTGATTAGAGAGAGAAAGAAGCTACTTGTGACCATAATGATTGGTTTCCTATGTTCAGCAATTATTCCAATGAATGTAATGGCAAATCTAATTGCTGAAGACACACTTGTACCAGTTGATGTTTCAATTAGCGGAAGTATCACTGACAACTATGTTAACTTCACATATCAGATGATTTTCGATAATACTGGATCTGAGATTGCCCAAGAGGTTGACTGGTTCTTCGGTCTACAGGAAAGTATTAGGTTGAGTAATATCTCAGTCGCTCTTGATAACAAAACCTACTGGGGGCGGGTACTCCCCGAACTCGAAGCAATTGAAACTTATAACGAGAGTGTTTCTGCTAATAAGAGCGCAGTCTTGGTGCAAAGGTATTCAGATGGTTACTCAGTTCGTATGAACGTAGAAAATGGAACAGAGGCGATTCTATCAGTCTTTATGGAAGGTTTGCTCACTAGGAGTGTAGGATTATATCGTCTCGATTTGCCCATTGGTCGAACAGGGATCATAGATGTAGCATTCACTCTTGATATTGATATCATTTCCAATTTTGCTCCAGTAACAGGATATTCAATTAAAGGACTTCCAAGTTTCATAGCGACAGATTTACCAAACGGAATCCGTCTAGAGCATGCCTCATCTTCTTTGACAATTGCTGAAGGTTTGGAAATCACTTATGCTCTAGATCGACAGACGGGTGGTGCGCAGCTCATAACTCATACCAATGGATCCGATCAGTTCTTCGTATACATGCTGGCACCAGAGGTGACCGAAGTTGTTGAAACAGCACATAGGCAGTACGTGTTCGTGCTTGATAAGTCTGGGTCGATGAGCGGATTGAAGATTGAACAAGCAAAGACCGCTTTCAATTCTATGATTGGCACATTACTTTCTCAAGATCTCTTCAATGTTGTCGCATTTGATAGTGATATTTCGATTCTGTGGGATGAACCACACTCTGCCTCCGCAAGTAACATAGATGAGGCGCAGGACTGGGTTCAATCAATAACAGCTGGTGGATCTACGAATTTTCATGGAGCCGCAATGACAGGACTTGCAACATTTACTTCTGGAGAGAATGTTAAGGCAATGTTGATTCTTTCAGATGGATTACCAACTGCGGGAACGATTCAGGATACACCAGGCATTTTAGCTGCAATAAGTGAAGCCAATACTCTCGATGTCTCAATTTCAACAGTAGCATTTGGCTCTGATTCGGATGAAAACCTTATGGCTAATACTGCGGCACAGAATGACGGTTATTTTGTCTTCATTGAACCTTCGGAAGACGCAAGTACAGAACTGCTTGCCTTCTATGGAGTGTTTTCAACCCCAATTGCGGACGATTATAGTATTGTCTTTGATGGAGCAATAGAGGTAATCTCTCTGTCACCGTTAGATGAATCACCTTTCTTCAATGGTACGGAGGTCATCGTCGCAGGACGATATATTGAGGGGATGACCGTCACAACTTCCATTGACTATGTGACTGGAACTGAGACCTACGTAGATACGGTCGGAATTGCAACGCAGGATAAACCCCATGTCGAAAATATATGGGCTCAACAAAGAGTTTCATACTTATTGCGTCAAGCCTCATTGCATGGAGAGAATGATACGCTCAGAAGTGAAATAGTACAATTGGGCATGTATTATGGAATAGCTATAGCAGAATATACCGCTATGGTTTTGACGGCATATGATACAACATCAGTCGGAGAAAGCGCACTTGATGGAGTCTTTGTTCATGCACCTGGTACAACAGGAGGACCGAGTGGAACACCACCGCCAAATGCATATGCTTCAACTGTCAGCTTTATGCTGGTTCCAATCTTGTTCAGTGGTATTGGATTAGTTGTAGTTGTTCTCCTTATCTCGAAATTCAAGAGGGGTTAGTACATACAGATCGAGTTAGAGTGAAGATCCTTGTCCGAGGTCGTACGCTCTGGCTCACCTTCTTTGTTGAATTTACAGAGATTGGAAAATTAGAAAACACGAATTGGGAAATTCCATACAATACAACTTCTAGAACGAATTGTTCAAAGAGTAGATTATTGTCTTAGTGCACGAATTAGAATTGCTGTAGAAGAATATCATTCTACATGTGTATTGAGGAGCACAGATGGAGGTTTATACAACTTCCTCAATAATATGAGGGGAGTGGATTGTATGAACGAACGAGACAGTATTCCAGTAATAGCAGTTGTGATTGTAATCATACTTCTGGGAGCATCTGTGCTTGAACAACAGGTGATCCCAGAAACAGTTTCAGGAAGTACGAAAGTATTCTCTGATGCTAGTAAGCTTGAACCATTTGAGATGTCGATTCAAGGCAGCATTGTTGATAATTATGCAAATATCACTTATCGAATGTACTATGATAATTATGCTTCATCAACAGCAAGTGAAGTAGACTGGTTCCTTGGTCTTCATTCAGGTCTTAGGCTAAGCAATATTTCGGTTGAGCTTGGATCACGTGTCTATTGGGGAAAAGTGTTCCCTGAAATACAAGCCATTGAAATCTACAATGATAGCGTTGAAGCAAATAAAAGCGCAGTACTAGTTCAGAGATTCACAGATGGATATGCGGTCAAAATGAACGTCGAGGCTGGAGCTGAAGCTTCCCTTACCATCTTTGTTGAAGGGCTTCTTACTCGTAAGTCTGGTTTATACAAGCTAGGATTACCAGTTGGAAGAAATGGAATTGTCAACACTGGTTTTTCATTCGAGCTTGAAATCATCTCCAATTTCGCACCTGTCGCAGGGTATTCAGTGAGAGGACTTCCCAGTCTGACCGTCACAGATCTACTTGACGGTATTAGATTAGAGTATTCAACCAGTGCATTGACAACCGAGGAGATTATTGAGGTCACCTATGCGTTGGACAGACAGATAGGGGGAGCACAGCTACTTACCTATACAAACGGTTCAGAGAATTTCTTTGTGTATCTACTCGCACCTAGTATAGTCGAAGATGCTGAGAGTGCTCGAAGACAGTATGTCTTCGTTCTTGATAAATCAGGTTCAATGGGTGGTACAAAGATTACGCAGGCCAAGGCCGCATTCAATTCAATGGTCGGAAGCCTTCGCTCGATAGATACCTTCAATGTAATCGCCTTTGATACCTCAGTTTCTTCCCTGTGGATTGAACCACATTCGGCTTCTGAAACCAACATTGCAGACGCACAAAGTTGGATTCAAACCCTGACAGCAAATGGTGGTACAAACTTCCATGGTGCTGCAATTAGTGGACTTGAAACATTTTCGGAGGGTGCTAATGCCAAAGCAATGCTGATTCTCTCTGACGGACAACCAACTGCGGGTGAGATCCAAGATACACCGGGGATATTGACCGCCATTTCAGCGGCAAACACACTCAGTGTTTCAATTGCAACTGTGGCGTTTGGTTCTGATGCCGATGAGAATCTCATGGCGAACATAGCTACACAAAACGATGGCTTCTTTGAATTCATAGAACCAAATGAGGATGCTAGTTCGAAGCTTCTCGAGTTTTACAAAACCTTCTCAACACCGGTTGCTGATAACTATGATATTGATTTCAGCGGAGCAATTGAAGTCACATCACTGTCTCCTCTTGGAGAGTCACCCTTCCTCAACGGATCTGAGATTGTTGTATCAGGTCGTTACATTGAAGGAATGACGGTCACCACATCAATAGATTATGTAACAGGTCTAGAAACCTATACAAACACAATTGGTGCAGCCTCAGTTGAGAATGAACATGTAGAGTTCATCTGGGCACAACAGAGGATTTCGTTCCTACTTGACCAAGTTTCGCAACATGGAGAGAATGAAACCCTAAGAATGCAGATTGTTAATGTCGGAATGCAATACGGAATTGCTATTTCAGGATACACTGCAATGGTTTTGACAGCATACGATGATGCTGAACCCACAGAGGAGACTCCTGATGAAACCATCCAATCGACTACACCACCGCCTATTGCATATTCGGATCCACCAGTAACAGCAACGGGTACAGCAGGATATGCTGCTACTCCTGCACCTGCGGACATGACACTTGCAGTTACAGCATCCTTCTTTGGTTTATTTGCTATAGTGACAATTGTTCTCCTTATATCAAAATACAGGAAGAGCTAGTACATACACACATCGAGTCAGAGCGGAGACTCTTGTCCGAGGTCGTACGCTCTGGCTCACCTTCTTTTATTGTTGTGAATCATTAGGGATTGAACAAGTCAAAAACATAAAACAATCACTTTGGAAGTGGTGTCAGTTATATAGTGCTTTGCGAAGTAATTTTTAGGTGACCATGAGTGTACCAGAGGACAACTGAGAATGAACATCAAACACACGATTCAGGAGAAAATCTGGGTACTCAGTTTGTTTCTGAAGCAAAGAACATGACCGGCTTAATTTTGGAAGATGCAGGCAGCCAAATGGACAGGAACCTTCTTTTCAAACAACACGAAAATATGAAAATAGTTTTGGATCGTATCTGGTCAGATGTTGAGGAGGGAAAAATTGAGGTTGGCTGTTTACCCTTACTCAGAACGGCACGCAGTGTTTCTTGTCCTGAGATCAGTCGCAAGTTGAAGGCACCTGAAATTGACCATGCTAAAATAATCAGAGATCTGAAACTTATGGTGAACACATTTCGATACGTGATTAAACCAAAGAACTCTCGCAACTTATGATATACATTCCATAAGACTGAATACATCACCGTATCAAATCTCCATGGTAATTATGAAAGCAACTTTGCTAGGTACTGGAACATCATACCCTGATCCAACCAGAGTGCAATCAGGAATTCTTATCGAAGCTGGAGAACAAAGAGTTCTATTTGATGTAGGTTCAGGAGTTTTGCATCGGCTCACCCAACTTGATTTTGATCTGAAGACCCTTGATTCCGTTTTCCTTAGCCACTTTCACATTGACCACTGTTCTGACTTTCTGACACTAAGTCAGAGTCTGTGGTTGTCTGAGTATGATAGACCTCTCAAACTTTTTGCACCACCGATGGTTCGCGAATGGTCACGTGGAGTGCATGATGTCGCGTTCACGTACCTGCGTGATAAGCTGTTGATTGAAACGACAATTCTTGAAGAGAATTTTGTTCTTCATCAAG
>SOKL01000269.1 GCA_004376265.1 Candidatus Thorarchaeota archaeon | reverse complement strand
CACTACTTATTTTGAAGAAATCATTTTCGTTTGTTCTTTGTCTTCTCTTGGCTTTCGGAAAGTTTGTTTTTCTTCTTCTTCTCTTCTAGACATTCTTCACACATGATGATTTCACCTCGTCAAATAGTTTTCATTCGGTATTATGCAAGGTTTTTTACCTGTCATTACTACTGAAAACAATGTATTTAAACTACGAAGTCCGTACTAAAGTAGTAACTATGAAAAGAGGAAGTCAGAAAATGCAGTCCGAGAAGGGAACTGAGTGTAGCGGGGACTCAGTTGATGGTGTTTGCTTGTGTCCTCTGGAAGGAATCATCCATACAATTAGTAGGAAATGGACCCTACAGATTGTGACACTAATTGGAAATCATAAACACCTCCGGTATAGTGAGATTCAGGGGAAGTGTTCTGGAATTAGTCCTACGGTTCTATCAGATAGATTGAAGGAACTTGAAGAGCAAGGCATCTTGAGTCGGGAGGTCTTTGCTGAGATCCCTCCACGTGTAGAGTACACATTGACCAAAGACGGAATTGATCTGAGGGAGATGATAATTCCTCTGATGAACTGGGCTTCAAACCGTGTGTGAGTCACTCTATGTTTTGGTACCCCTATCAGAGAGCGTCCCACAACTATATTATCAGCCACAAAAGCGTCTAAAACAATGAACAAGGAAGTGGAGAGTCTACGAGCAACTCTTTGGCGTAGATTGCAAGAAGTACGAGGGAGTTATGAAGACAGAGAGAAGCTCAAGACTTTGTTGGAAAAGTGGGAGGAAGACTTTGGTCCTGAGCACCAAGACCTGGTTGATGAGATGATCGCTGAGGCATCAGGTAACTACTGGAGAGAGGTATCTGCACGCGAAGGAAAGTCTGTTGATGACCTCATTCGTACACAATGGATGCCGTGGACCGAAGGAGCGTTTACGATTGAGAAGATTCCTGATGGAATTCAAATATACTGTACAAAATGCCCAATGGCAGACGCGTACAAGGCAATCGATAGAGTAGATTATGGCTTTCGATTCCACTGTGCTGAGGACGCCAATGTTGTCACTGGATATAATCCATCTATCAAATTTGATCGCACAAAGACACTGATGGAAGGCGATGATTGCTGCAATCACAGCTACACTATGAAGTAACCCTCTGACTAGCTCGACAATACAGACCTTAAGATTAATTAGATAAATTAACAATAGTGAAACGCTACTTGGAGAGAAATGAGATGGATGACATCCCAGAATCCACTGGTTTTCCAAAGGAAACGTTCAGATTCTACGAAGATTTGAAAGAGAATAACTTCAGAGAGTGGTTCAACGAGAGAAAGGATCACTATCAAGAATATGTTCTCAAACCCGCTCAGGCATTTGTGGTGGCCTTTGGTGAAAAGCTAAAGACAATCTCTGAGAGTTTCACTTATGACACTCGTACTAATGGTAGGGGGTCAATGATGCGAATCTATCGGGATATTCGCTTCAGTCCGGATAAATCTCCGTACAATACCAGACTTCGATTCAGGTTTGGGGAGGGTACACGTGAGAAGGGAGAACACCCTGGATTCTTTCTTGGAATGGATGAGACTGGAGGTCATATTCTAGGTGGAATCTACAAGTTTGCCAAGCCCACTCTTGATAGATATAGAGAAGC
>SOKL01000074.1 GCA_004376265.1 Candidatus Thorarchaeota archaeon | reverse complement strand
TCCCCGGCTAACTGACGGTGACAGCAGCATGATATTTGGACATGGTATTCGTCTTAGAATCCTACTACATCTATTGATTCCTCTCTGAAGGATATAAGGACCTCCAGGATGGCGAACTTTGGACTGCGGCTCAGCTACCCCTAAGGTCGATCATCTGTTCACAATCTCAGTCAGGAAATCATCACTGCCGCGTCAAGAACTACATGAATTCGTGTTTTAGTCTTGTCCTTCAATGCGAAATAGTATCTCCATCAGTATTCAAGAGGGGGTATCGAGAGCTAGAAATGCTGCTTCTTATCTCGCTTCTTCGAATACCATGAGTGGTCGTCTATCCCCTTCGTGAGTTCCCAAGCTCTTGTCTGATAGAACCCTAAAGGGTTTAACACATACTCACATAGCGGGTCGAATGTCGTCCCCAGATAGACAGGACAGAGGTTATTGACCTGTAGTTTCTTGCATCCAGGCGGAACGTATCCTCCTCTTTCTTCACCTGAAGACCGTTTAGTTGCTATGTGGCGGACCTGGTACTCGATCGTGCTTGTATGCTTATCGGGTGAACCACTGAACACACGCTGGACATCATCTTCTTCCATTCCTATTCTTAGAAGGAATGCTGCCAATGCAAACCGAGCATCGTGGGACAGGTTGACTTCACCTCTTTTCGAATCGGTGTACATCTTCTCAATACATGGAGGGAATGCAGTTGCTAAGGTTTCCGTCAGTTTCAAAGGTTCGACTTGGCGGATCCTACCTTTCGCTTCAGATTCGATTCGATGAACTGCTTCTATCAGTCGTTGAGACATTTTGGGAATGTCAAATCTACCCTGCATGATAAGTTGCCGAAACTTACCTGATATGAGTCGATTCAACTCTAGCCTGCGAATTGGAATCCAACCCTTGTCCATGTAGCGATTTATCAGACTCCACTCCTCACTATGAAATGTTGGCGCGACCTCAAGAAAGTTCTCAAAACGGATTTGAAGCTCATAAGTTCGCAGCATTAATGGAAGACTTGCACGTTTACTCAGGTCTCCAATGGACTTCACGCTCCATCCAAAGGAGGATTCACAAATCTCGATCACGAATGGGATCTCTTCGTTTCCAAGCTGTCTATTTGCTTCTTTAGATTCTGCCTCGGCCTGAAGTGACCTAAGACGAGGAAGTCCAAGCTCTTCTACAATGAGCCGAGCTGCTGGGTATATCAAGACATCTTTCTCATTTTCCATCATAGGATATCGAATCTCTGATTGAGTCAGGGCAGCAAAGACTCGAGCCTCGGCTTCTTCCACAATGTAATTGTTTTCGGGATCTTCAAGAAGTTCCACGAGGGCTCCTAGGTCTCTAGCAAACTTCTGGGAAGCTTGTCTGGCCTCAACTGAGAAAGGATATTTCAATTGTTGAAGTCGTCGAAACAAGTCATTCACACCGCGAGTCGCTATCTGATGAAGGTCGGCCTGTAATCATCAATTCCACGTTCGTAGAACTTCTTCCCACATGATGCACATTTGAACATCTGAACGCCACGGTTTCTACCCCAAGTATCTAATATCCGTAGAATACGTTTGCTACTGCATCTTGGACAATTCAACTGAGAGTCATCATGGGCCCATGGTGATGACTTTCGAAGATTTCTTGACATGAAGTTCTACATCCCATTCTACATCTGACAATATATCCTTCTACCTCTTTATTCCTACCACAACTGCACGAATTTCATCAATTGCTATCATGCGGCAGTCTTGGAATCCAGATGTCTGAAGAATTTCTTCTATGTCAATTGCAGAGTGCTTACACATATGTGGATACCGCTTCCTCGCTTGCTCTTCACTCATTCCATGTTCAGACATCGTCTTTACAAACGCGGCTTCATTACCTGAGATGAAATCATAAACAACAAAGAGGCCCTGTGATCGGATATGTCTACGGACCTGTGAAACGAAAACACTGGGACTTGCTACTTCATGAAGCATGAATCCTGAGAAGGCATAGTCGATACTGTCAGGCTCGACAGGAATCTCCTCGGTGTCTAAGTTAACTTGTACAAGTTCAAATGATTCGAGATTAGTTCTCTCTTTCAGAAATGTATCAGCTTGGGCAAGCATCTCCTTGCTCTCATCTACCCCAATTGCTACCTTGGCGCTGTATTTGTTTGCAATGTCTACAAGAAGAAGTCCAGGCCCGCAGCCAAAATCAGCTACAGTTTCTCTCGTTCCAGAACCTGTCAATGAATCAAGGGATTTCCAAAACTCGTTATCATATCTCACTGCGTATGACTTTACCATTCGCTGGACTCTTTCCTCATCTGTCCAATCCCTTTTTCCCTCATGCGCCATTTTCAAGCTCGTCCTAGAATGAAATCAGCACGTAGCACTAAATCCATGAACTCATTCATGCTCTGCTGCTGTATCTCAGGATCACTGTAGAGCTTCTTAAGGCCAATCTTTCGACCGTTGACGGAAGGGTCTGTTGCTTCGTTGATGACCTTGTAGGCTGCATTTGGTCGCTCAACCCATCTACAGAGTTCCTCCTGGTCAGTACTGAGGAAGAGTACGACCGGAGTCTTTCTCTTGCCATTTACCTTGAATTGTTGATGATAGCGAGCATACGCATCGCTTTCGAGAATTCGAAGTTCAATCTTGGGTGTGTTCTCTGCGATCCTTGCCAGAATTGGCAGATTTCCCGCAGTATCATCACATCTATCAGTACCAATCACGAGAATCCGAATTTCATTCTGAATACTTCTGAGTAAGTCTAAATTGTGCTCAGAAACTTGGAAACCATCATATCTAGCCTTCATAAGCTCGACATTCTCACGTGCACTCTTCAGGAATTTTTTGTAAGTTACTGCGTTGTCCCATTCAGCATCTTCAGCCATGTATATCATCTCGATAGATACGTAAAACACCGTTGGACTGAACCAACTAGTTCTTTTTTGTCGTTTAAGAATAAAAGGATTGCTTGGTCGGCAAAGGGGCTGTCAAAATAGTTTCGGTCATCTGTTGAGCTTTTATTCCTTTGATTCATTACGTGAGTCATGACTAAGAGTATGATAGCGTATTGCGGGATTGATTGTGCAGCGTGCCAAGCACATCTCGCCTGGAAAAATGATGATGATAAGCTGCGGGAAAAGCAGGCAGGGGAGTGGGGAAGTCCCAACGATCCGCTCACCGCAGCAGACATCAACTGTGTTGGATGCAAGGCTGATGCTGAACCGAAGTTCAAATTCTCTAGTACTTGTAGTATCAGATCGTGTGCAAGTGAGCGGGGTGTAGAAACCTGTGCTCATTGCGAGGACTATGGTTGTGACACTCTTGAAGAGTGGCTTGCACAAGCAGGGGATGAACAAAGACAGAAGCTAGAGAAAATGCGAGCAGCACTATGAGATCTTGTTCAATGGAGCGGATGTGTTGAAGAGAGCTGGTGTTGCAGACCTCAAGTTGCATCCGGGTAAAGCACCCCATTGGTTGGTGAAACGAATGATTCCAATGGCCAGTGCTCTTTGTGAGTTCATCGTTGATGAATTCGGAACTCAGGAACTACTCAGAAGACTCTCAGACCCGGTCTGGTTTCAAGCTCTCTCGAATGTGCTGGGTTATGATTGGGATAGTTCAGGGTCGACCACTGTGACCTGTGGCGTATTGAAATCTGCTCTCACGTTTGAGAATCACAGCATGGTGGGGGTCGGCGGGAAAGGAGCCGCCTCTCGAAAGGTTCCAGAGAGACTCAGAGCCCTTGAAGATTATGGCCTCGATGGTTCAAGGCTCATAGAAATCAGTAAGGCGGTAGCGAAGGTTGACAATGCAGGTGTTCAAGATGGATACCAGCTGTATCAGCATGTGTTTTTTGTAGACTCCGAAGAGAATTGGACTGTCGTTCAACAAGGAATGGACTACATCAGTGTCGATGCAAGACGATACCACTGGACATCCTTTGAAATAGATAGTTTTATCGAGGAACCTCATTCTGGGTTAATTTCGGGTCAAGTGAAAGAGGCAACACTTGACATGACATCAAGGGATTCACATGACTGTCGCAAGACTTCTGTTGATATAGTCAAGGAAGATCCAGTCAGGGTTGGAAACAGCTGCCCAGAACTTGGGCAAAGTTGGACTTCTCTCAAATGAACATCTGAGAGAATCTGTAGGTCTTTATATACCAGGGTCAGGTAACATGAGTCTGAGGTTGTCCTGACACACATTTGACCTCACAGAGTCGTTCCCAGTGCCGTTTCTGGGAGCACTTCACTCTGGTGTCCAAGTTTGTGCAATTTACAATGAACGGTAAGAAGGTACTTTGAAGATTTCAAGTCCTATGGTGAGTCAACACTCCTTCCGTGGATTGAAGGAGATGGTATTCCTCGTAAGCTACCAGCCTACAAGGTCGTACCCACTCGAATGGACTGGAATGCTGTACGTCGTGCATATGAGACCCAACCGGCGGATTATGAGAGTCTCCTATTCATGGATGGAATAGGTCCTGCCACTGTCAGGGGACTCTCTCTGATATCCGAGATGATCTTTGGTTCGCCTCCTTCATGGGCAGACCCTGTGAGAATGTGCTTTGCATTTGGTGGAAAAGATGGAGTGCCATTCCCGGTTCCTCGCAAGGATTACGATATGGCAATACAATTCATGGAACAGGCTCTGAATGATGCAAAGATGGGAAGACAGGAGAAAGTTCTAGGTTTGAAACGGCTCAGAAAATTTGCACCACCGATACTTGTAGAGAGAGAAATCATAGCATAGGTATACCGAAGGAATCAAGTTGCGAATTGTTTCAACTTGTCTTATGTTTGAAGTGGAACCCTACAACGATGATGTGACTCTTGTCAAGACCTCAACCGCAATGGAGGATGGACATCCTATAATGTGGGCCATTGCGTACCTCATTAAAGACACGCTCTTTGATGCAGGATGTGCAAATGCTCTCGAAGACATTGAAAAGTTTGCAGCAAAGACCGAGGTCAATCAGATCTATGTCAGTCATGCACATGAAGACCATTATGGAGGATGTTCCGCTTTCGTACCTCGTTCGACGATATATGCTCTGGAATCAGACATTAAGGTCATCAAGAACCCACCAACTATTCCGGAGTTCTTTGATGCTGTATGGGGACAGCCAAAACCTGTGGTAGATGTTGAGAAGATGCCCCCACAGTTCACCATTGGAACCCTCGAATTTGAGGTAGTCCCACTCCCAGGTCATGGGCAACAAATGGTTGGATTCTATGAACCAAATCGTAAATGGCTGTTTTCAGCCGATGCTGTCCCAGTCCCATCTCGAAAGATAATTGGAATGCCAGATGAGAATATTCCTATCATGATCGAAACCTTAGAGAAGATTGCAGAAATGGACATCGAGATTCTCTTCGACTCTCATAGAGGACCAATCATATCACCAAAGGAACATGTCCAGGTTAGAATAGATTTTCTCAAGGAAATTCGTGTGAAAGTGCTTAAACTCCATGAGGAAGGTAAAACAATTCCAGAGATTCAGGAAATGCTAGGGTTGGAAGGACCATGGTATCTTGAACTCACGACAGGGCGATTTGGAATCGATATTTTCCTGAATTCGTTGGTATTTGACAAAGCAGAAAAGTAATTGAACGAACATATTATGACATGGCTCCCGTTCCTTTACTTGCAATAGTCGGAATAGTAGTATTCCTAGCAATTGTTATTCCGTTAATACCATCTCTCATTCTTGACATGGTAGGACATATTCTGCAAGCTAGACCTGATGATGTTGAAGGATGGGTATACTATGGTTCGTTACTAGAGAAGAGAGGAAATAATGAAGCAGCTGCGGCTGCATATCGTGCAGCAATTAAATTGCTACCTAATCACAGTGATGCTTGGGAAAGACTTGGAAACGTACTCACAAAACTTGGAGATTTTGCAGGAGCCGATGAGGCTTTTTGGTGCGCAAACTATTAG
>SOKL01000010.1 GCA_004376265.1 Candidatus Thorarchaeota archaeon | reverse complement strand
CTGGATTAATGTTTATAGGGTTCAGAAAGACACGTATCGGACTCCAGATACAAGCGGGAATAGAAGATTCAGAGATGGTTGAAGCATTAGGGACAGATATCAGAAAACTGTTTACAATCGTATTCATGCTGGGTGCAGGCCTTGCTGGACTATCAGGTGCTGTCTTAGTCCCGTGGATCGGAGCAAACTCTGGTCATGGTCTCACATACCTCATCTTCGGATTTGTTATAGTCGTAGTTGGAGGTGCCCATTACGGTCGATTTGAAGGGACTTTCTTTGGTGCACTCGTAGTCGGTCTATCAATGCAATTCACAGCATATTTCGTTCCATTTCTTGAGAACATTATTGTGTTCATCATTATGGTGATTATTCTGATAATAAGACCAGGAGGACTAACAGGTCATGAATAATGAAAGAAATAGCGTTCAGAAACTGAAAGGAACTGTCCTTGGGGTGCCCTCCATATTGTCAAACAATAGAACAGTAATAGCTGTTCTTGCGTTTCTGTATCTTGTCCCATTGAGTACGACTGCAGGTACGTCCCCCGTTCGAGCTTTCCTCTACCTCATTACTCAGATAATGATTTTCGGTCTTCTCGCCATGTCTTTTGATTTGCAATTAGGACGAGCATCGCTTCTTAATTTTGGACATGTTGCACTTTTTGGAGTGGGAGCCTATTTCATGGCATTTAGTCTAGACGCAGATATTCTCCCCGCGCCTTTCAATCTAATAGCAGCTATTCCATATCCTCTTACAATAGTTCTGGCAATGGTTGTTGGCGGGGGTCTTGGCCTTATAATGGGTCTAACAACAAGCCGCATGAGAGGTACAGCGTTTGCATTTATTGCTTTAGCCATAGCGATGTTCATCTATAATTTCTTCGCTGAAAACCCAGATATTTCTGGGGGCGAAACAGGATTGAGGGTACCGACACCAGATATAATTAGGACTGGTCCTTTCTATCTGCTCTTTGTAACACTTGCATTTGTTTTCCTTGCCGCATTTATTGGAATGGTTGTTCTTTACATTAAGAAGCGGACAGGTCCTATTGGTCTTGTCCTAGTCACTCCAGTTATGGTGGCCTTCACAGGTGTCCTTTTGATTTTTAGTGCAAATGTCTTTGGACCTGTGTTAGTGTTCATTGCCTTTCTGGGGATGATTCTTCTATATTGGATTGAACAGAGCAGATCTATCAGTGACCCTCTTCAATTTTCTGAGAAGCAAACATTCTCTAGGGATGTAAAACCAAAAGACATGGTAGCAACCTACGTATTACCTTTCATTATCATAGTAATCGTCATCGTTGGTGTGGTTGTTAGTTTCAGTACAAACATTATGGGAATGGTATCACTGTGGATTGAAGACTCACAAACATTTTACTTCACTATTCCAGTGACATATTATCTAGTATTGACTTGTCTTGCTATAACCTACTTTTTGGTAAGACGATTAATTGCATCACCATTTGGCAGAATGGTTACTGCTGTTGCTCAGAATGAAGAACGGGCTGAAGCTTTGGGCTTCAATAGTTATCGTGCCAAAATAGTTGTGCTTGTCATAAGTGGGGCAATTGCCAGTCTTGCAGGGGCGTTGTATGCACCATTCCTTAGAGTTATTGATCCACAGACCGTATTAGGAGTTAATATCACGATCAATGCAATGTTGTACACTATTATCGGAGGAATTGCTACACTGTTTGGTCCAATACTTGGAACAGGAATAGTGGTTTACTCTGAGCAAAATCTCGTGGATTTCATCACGGATGGTCTAGGCCTACCTGGACAATTATGGTTGGTCGGGTTAGGAGTGATGTACATAATCATTGTACTATTCATGCCTCTTGGTATCGTGGGTTCATCTGGGAGAAAGTTCAACTCTGTCAAAGGAAAACTACAACAAATGAAATTACGACAATTTCAATTTGGATTGAAGGATGCTGATTATTGGGTATTTGGATTACTTGGTGCAATGGGCTTAATCCTATGGTTGATGTCAGATAGTAGGTTTCTCCCCCTTGCTATCGGGATATTTGGATTTCTAGGGGCAACTGGTTTTCTCCTATTATTAATCCTTAGAAGGGAGATATGGTCAAGATTGAAAACTTTCGGTGGAAGGATAGGATCGAGATTAAGAAGAGGGAAGTGATTGATTTGCCTTATGCAACAATAGGAGACATCGATATCTATTACGAGATTCATGGACCAACTGACGCTCCGCCTCTTGTGCTCATTGGAGGATGGGCCAGCTATCGCTGGATTTGGTTTCGTCAAATTCCTATATTTAGAGAAAAATACAGATGTGTAGTCTTCGACAATCGTGGAGCCGGTAAAAGTTCCAAGCCTGACTATCCGTATACTATAGAAATGTTCGCAGATGATACAGTTGGTTTGATGAAAGCATTAGATATTGATAACGCACATGTTCTAGGAATTTCAATGGGGGGATTGATTGCGCAACAAATTGCCATTTCCTATCCTGAAAAGGTTCGAAGTTTGATTATTGCTTCCAGCCATTTTGGAGGACCCAATCAAATTCGTATGGATGACAAAACAATGGCCTTACTAATTGCGCTACCTACTGAAACAATCTCAAAAGAGCAAGCTAGGGAGATGCGCTATAGAGCTACTTTCAGCACAAAATTCCTTCAAGAGAACAGGTCAGTGATTGAACAAATAGATGGATGGGCTGAAAAACATCCTGCGCCGTTATATGCACAAGTGCGTCAAAGCTCTGCAGTAGGTGAGTTCAATTCTGAATCGGAATTGAAGCAAATATCAGCATCCACGCTTATCATACACGGAGATAGTGACTGTGCTGTACCACCTAGGAATGGTGAACTCCTAGCTGAAAATATATCCAACTCAAAATTGATTCTTATTGAGGGTGGTTCACATTTTAGCATCATTGAGAAATACGAAGAGTTCAATAATGCTGTAATGAATTTCATAGCAGAAGTGGATAAAGGATAACTTGCTTCTGAGGACAAGATATAGCAAATCAAACTCGGAGGATGTTTGTGATGGTTCGTTCAGCTGTGATTACAAGTTTGGGAATGTATGTCCCTAAGAAGATGTTGACTAATGAGGAAATTGAGCAGATGCTTGGCCGTCCTGGGACTGCAGATTGGTTAGTTGAGAATGTGGGCATCAAACAACGTCACATTATGGCTGAGGATGAGGTGACATCCGACCTTTCGTTTCATGCAGGTCGTCAAGCGTTGGAAAATGCTGGTTTAGAAGCAGAAGAGCTTGACCTAATCATTTTGAGTACGGACACTCCTGACTATCTGTCTCCAGCAACATCCGTAGTGATTCAACACAAACTCGGTGCAAAAAATGCAGGTACCTTTGATGTCAATTGTGCTTGTGCAGGTCTGGTCACTTCTCTGGACATAGCTTCTAGATATATCAGAACAGAACCAGAAATTGAATCAGTGTTGGTAATAGGTGCATATGGAATGACCAAATTCGTTGATTGGACTGATCACTATACTTGTACCCTATTTGCTGATGCTGCAGGAGCAATGGTACTTCAAGCCAGTGACGACAAAGAAGGTTTCATAGCCTCAAAACTAATTGCTGATGGTACATTCCATGACCATCTAGGAATATTCGTTGGAGGTACAGCAGAACCACCAACAGTTGAAGCGATTCAGAATCGTAGGCATCACCTAGCTTTTCGCAAACGTTTTCCAGCAGACACAAACCTTCAGCATTGGCCAATTCTGACAAGAGATTGCATAGCAAAAGCAAACCTGTCCATCGATGATATAGACTGGATTTTCTTCACTCAGGTCAACCTACGGACTATTGAGGCAGTTATGAACGAATTAGGAATGCCTCTTGAGAAGACACACAATGTCATGGATAAATGGGGCTACACTGGTTCAGCTTGTATTGCATTAGCGATGTACGATGCCATCGACCAAGGAAAGCTTCCTCCTCCAGGTCAGGGAAATGGAGAGAATATCGCACTCTGCTCTTCAGGAGGAGGATTTAACATGGCAGCCGCTGTATTGAAATGGTGGTAATGGATTTCTATTTCGGTTCTGCTTGATAATATCTATTGAGCAAACATAGAATTCCTTTCGAGGGGATACTAATGGTCAATCAGTTTGATTATTTATCCAAGAGGGATATCTTCTCTCCTGAGGTTGAAGCTCTAGTTGAAGTAGAAACTGGAAGAAGATATACGTATAGAACGTTCAACAAACGGGCGAATCAAGTTGCAAACTTCCTTCAGCAAGAACTTGAATTTCAAAAGGGGGATCGTTTATGCTTTCTCGCTCAGAATAGTCTGGAGTACTGGGAATCATTTTTCGGTTGTCAAAAATGTGGCGGTATTTTCAGTCCGCTCAACTGGCGGTTGGTAGTCCGAGAGTTAGCAGGTTTGATCGATGATCTTACTCCCTCTGCCTTATTCTATGATTCAGCCTTGGCTAATGTTGCATCAGAACTGAAGCAAAAAGTCACTGTTAGTCATTGGATCTCATTGAACTCAAAAGGATCAGAAGTGGAAGGTTCCCTAGTCTATGAAGAAGTGATGAAAGATGCAGCATCCAGTCCTCCTCAACAAGTAGACCTCTCCTATGAAGATCCTATGGGCATCGTTTTTACCGGGGGGACAACAGGTCTACCAAAAGGCGCTATGATTACCTACAAACAAGTTGCGTTCAATACTCTAAGTACAATTCGAGACATCCTTCCAGGTGATGTCTACATAAATCATCTACCTCTGTTTCATGTCGGGGGATTGTATGTCTATGCCATTCCACTTTTCATTTTGGGAGGAAAAGTAATCCAAATGAAAGGATGGGATTTAGATGCCCTGCCGGGGTTGATCAATAGAGAAAATCCAAACTTCTTCTTTGCTGTTCCTACGCAATACCGAATGTTGATGGACCACCCAGATTTTGGATCAATTGACTTCAGTAATGTTCGCTTCTTAACATCAGGAGGTGAACCTTTACCTTTGGACATCATCAAAAAATACCAAGAAACACATGGTGTCAAATTCAAACAAGGATTCGGAATGACGGAAGTTGGACCGGGGTGTTTTGCCCTCGATCCATGGGATGCTGAACGAAAGGTTGGCAGTATTGGTACTCCCAACTTCTTCATTGATGCAAAAGTTGTTGATCCAGATACTGGAAAAGATTGCGGTGTAAATGATGTTGGAGAGCTTCTATTTAGAGGTCCCACGGTGACTATCGGTTACTGGAATCGTCCTGAATTGAATAAGACTCTTTTAGATAAGGAAGGTTGGTTTAGCACAGGAGACATTGTGTATTTTGATGAGGAAGGGTACTACTATGTTGTAGATAGGATTAAGGACATGTTCATTTCCGGCGGTGAGAATATCTATCCAAGAGAAATCGAGAAGCTTCTTGAGCAGCATCCGAAAATTGCTCAGGTTCAGGTAATTGGTGTTCCAGATTCCAAATGGGGAGAGGTGGGACGAGCTATCGTAGTCTTAAAGTCAGGACTAGAAGCTTCGGAGAAAGAAATAATCGACTTTTGTGAAGGAAGGTTAGCTAGATTCAAAATTCCAAAATCTGTACGTTTTACTGTATCTTTTACTCAGTATATCTCTGCCGCGGGGAAGATCCTAAAACGAAGATTGCAAGAAGATTTTGGACAAGAGGAGAAATAACCATGCCATTCAGCAAAGTTAATGGGATAAACATCTACTATGAGATCCATGGCGAAGGTGAATCAGTAATCTTTGGAAATGGTATTTTTCAAAATACATTGGGGTGGGTTAATCAGCTTCCTGTATTTTCTAAAGAGTATCAAGTCATTTTGTACGATATGCGTGGGCAAGGACAAAGCGAAAAGCCCGAAGATCCTTATTCCTTCGAAATTCATGCTGAAGACCAAAAGGCTCTCCTCCAAAATCTTGGAATTTCCAAAGTTCATCATGTTGGAATAAGCTATGGAGCTGAACT
>SOKL01000341.1 GCA_004376265.1 Candidatus Thorarchaeota archaeon | reverse complement strand
GAACCAATTGCTGAAATGAAACCGTCTGAGCCGCCGTTCTGGGTGTCGTCATATGCGTTTACAGTTGGAAAGTCATCAGAGTAGGTGGTACCAAGTACTATGGCATTACCATACCTGTCAACGGCTATTGATTCAGCTTGATCAATCCACGAGCCACCAAGAAAGGTGGAATATATCAATTGACTTCCGTTTGCACTAAGCTTGTACACTACAGAGTCACGATAACCATTGTAAGTGTAGTCGACAGCTCGTATAATTGGAAAATCATCAGAGTAAGTATAGCCTGCAACGTAGGCCGACCCTACGTCATCCAAACCAATTGAAACAGCTGAATCGGTTCGTGACCCTCCAACATAGGTCGAGTAAATGACATCGTCACCATTTGCGTCGAGTTTGAAAACAAACGTATCGGAGAATCCACCATTGAAGACAAGGTCGTATCCATTGCTCATGGGGAAGTCATCCGAACTTGTATATCCTGCAACATATACTGCTCCAGCCGCGTCCACGGCAAGAGATTCAGGGTAATCATTCGCAGAGCCTCCGATGTATGTTGAGTAAAGAAGACTATCACCATCACGGTTCAACTTGAGCACGAAACCATCATTTACTCCCCCATTGAACGAACTGTCATACGCAAGATGGACGGGAAAATTCAGTGATTGAGTTCGTCCAGTTATGTAGGCATTTCCTACATTATCCACAGCAATTGATGTGCCAACATCTTGATCCTGACCTCCGATAAAAGTAGAATAGACAATCGTGTTTTCAGAGAGATCGATTTTGAACACGAAGCAATCTCCTTCTCCATTGTAAGAGGTGTCAAGGGGGGTTTCTAAGGAAAAGTTAGATGATAGAGTGTAGCCAGTCACGAACGCGTTTCCATTCGGACCAATAGCGAGTGAGAATGGAATATCATGGTCGGAACCACTCAGATCTGATGAATGTAAAATAGTTTCAACGATAATTGGAAACGGAGAAATTCCAGTGTCAATTTGAATTCCAAAAGATTCTGAGTCAATCTCTCTGAAGTTTACGGATACTCTAACCTGATTCTCGAATACGTCAAGGTTATCGATAACTATGTTGGTCTGCTCATTTTGAAGGAGGATGGATTCGCCAGTAGTTTTGAGCAAGTGTTGTTGTGATGTCTTGATTCTAATGTTTGTTGGATCTGAGCCTATTGCTAGTTCGAATGTAATCACAATTCCAGCGTTATCTGTCGTGCAATGAACACTAATTCCTGGCCAGACCTCTTTGTAAGTAAGTGTTGAGAAGCCTCTTATCCCTGTAAGCCGAACTTCAGCTCCTTGAATGAAATTCGTAACATGTTTGCTCTCATCTCTACCCTGAGGAACAACTTCCGATTTCGTTTCGAATGATAATGTGATGCTACTACCGTCTGTGGTGTTCAATATGACTATCCTATTATTGGCAAATCCTACTAGTCCATTTGTAATGCGGCCCAGAAATAGTATTTCAGAATCAACTACTTGTCCGATATTTTCATAGAAGAATCCAAGTAATGCACTGTTAATTTGAGTTGAAATCATTTTCTCGATGTCTTGAGAATTCTGCTGAGAACCGGTTTCTCTGAAGGTTGTCACATCAATGAAGATGGCACATGACATCATAGCGATAATGAAAATGGCTATGATAGTGTG
>SOKL01000223.1 GCA_004376265.1 Candidatus Thorarchaeota archaeon | reverse complement strand
ACACCAATCAAAATGACATGCCCAAGTGAAACTATTGCACAAAGAGCAGATGGATACTGCATTCCCAATGTTGTTGTGGATGGAAATAATGCCCTTGATGTGTATGAAGCAACTGTTGAGGCTGTGAAACGCGCTCGTGAAGGCGAAGGTCCAACTCTGATCGAGTGTCAGACATACAGGATGAGGGGACACTCACGATTCGACCAAGCAAAGTATCGACCAGAAGATGAAGCAAAATACTGGTTGAGTGAAGAGAGGGATGCAGTCCGGATAATTTGTCGGATTGCTATTGAACAAGGCGCACTAACCGAGAAAGACGTCGAGAAGATAGATGCCAAGATATCCAAGGAAGTCAACAAGGCGGGCGAGTTCGCTAAGAAAGCAGAGTATCCAAAACCAGAGGAGGCTCTTGATGATGTCTTTGCGGAGGTGCTCTAAATGGCCGAGATAACTTACAGAGAAGCCCTCAAAGCAGGTCTGCGTGAAGAGATGCTCCGAGATGAACGAGTGTTCATCATGGGTGAGGATGTGGGTCTCAACTGGGGAGGTGCCTTCAAGGTCACAAAAGGACTTGCAGAGGAATTTGGTGAAGCAAGAGTGAGGGACACACCAATCTCTGAGAACACCATTGCAGGTGCTGCTGTAGGTGCAGCAATCACCGGATTAATTCCAGTCGCAGAAATAATGTTTGGAGACCTCATCACACTTGCTATGGACCAAGTCTGCAATCAAGCTGCTAAAATGCGATATATGTTCGGAGGACAAACATCGGTCCCACTTGTAATTCGAAGTGTGTTCGGTGGTGGAAAGAACCTTGCGTCACATCATTCACAGAGCCTTGAATCATGGTTTATGCACACTCCCGGTCTCAAGATCGCAGTGCCAGCTTTTGCCTCCGATGCTAAGGGGCTCATCAAGACTGCAATCAGAGATCCAGACCCAGTAATGTTCTTCGAGCACAAATTGGTCTATGACAAAAAGGAAGAGGTGCCTGATGAGGACTACACAATTCCGTTCGGACAGGCCAAGGTGAGAAGAGAGGGTGCAGATGTCACAGTCTGGGGAACTTTCTTCATGCTACACAAAGCCCTAGAAGTGGCAGATGAGCTTGAGAAAGAGGGAATCAGTGTAGAGGTCATCGATCCAAGAACACTTGCTCCTTTGGACACAAAGACACTGATTGAGTCAGTCAAGAAGACTGGAAGACTTGTACTCGTGACTGAGGAAACTAAAACCGGTGCAACAACTGCTGAGATTGCCGCTATCGTTCAAGAAGAGGCATTCGATTGGCTTGATGCTCCGATAAAGAGAGTTAATGCTCCAGATACACCAGTACCGTTCAGTCCACCACTTGAACAGTACTTTATCCCAGATAACAAGCGCATAGCTCAGGCAATCCGAGATATTGTATAGGTGAAGTCAATGGTCACAACTATGATCATGCAGCGCATGAGTGTAGCGATGGAATACGGCGTGATACTCAAGTGGCTAAAGAAAGAAGGTGACAAGGTCAAGAAGGGAGACCTCGTTGTTGAGATTTTCGGGGAGAAGAATGAATTTGAGTTGGAGGCCCCAGCGGATGGCGTCATACTCAAGATTCTCTGCGATGTGGATGATGAGATTCCCATAAGTGAGCCGATTGCATACATCGGTGAAGAGGGTGAGAAGGTCCCAGATGCAAGACCTCGCAAAATGAACGCAGCGGCTGCAACTCCCACAACTACAACCGTAGCCTTCGCGACAAGCACAGCAACATCATCGACTAAAGCCAAAACAGCTACTTCTCCAGCAGTTGAATCTAGTTTACCTGATGGAAGAGTCAAGGCTTCACCCCGGGCCAAGAAGATGGCAAAGGAGATGGGCATTGATTTGACCCTAGTAGTTGGAACGGGTCCAAAAGGAAGAATTGTTGAGAAAGATATTCTCTCAGCTCAGAGTGCGCTACAGATCATGGTCTCGGATGAACGTAATGTCAAACAAGTTGTGCCAATGACTCATCTTCGCAGGACCATAGCTCGAAGAATGACTCAAAGCTATCAGAATCCACACATCACGATGATAACTGAGATTGACATGACTGAAGCTGTGGATATCCGCAAGGAAATCAATGACCAAGTTGAGAAGGTTCACGGTATCCGTGTTTCATTTAACGATATCATTGTGAAGGCAGTCGCAGACACACTTGAGAAATTTCCCAAGTTCAATGCCACTCTGGTCGGAAAAGATTTGCACATATTTGGAGAGATCAACATTGGTGTTGCGATGGCGACAGATGACGGTCTAATCGTAGTCGCAGTGAGAGAAGCTAATAAGAAGTCTATCACCGAAATAGCCTTGGAAACCAAAGAGTTTGGAAAACGCGCAAAGCAAAATGACCTGAAGGCAGAGGACCTTACAGGGAGTACTTTCACTGTTTCAAATCTTGGACCGTTCAAGGTGGATTTGTTCATTCCCGTCATTAATCCCCCCGAAACAGCCATTCTTGCATTAGGACAAATCAAAAAGGTGCCAGTTGTGATTGATGATAAAGTTGTAATCAGGTCAACGATGATGGCAAGCTGTGCTGTGGATCATCGTATTCTAGACGGCGCTCCTGCAGGTCAGTTCCTTGCCGCGCTGAAGGAAACTCTTGAGAATCCGTATATGATGAAGTTCTGAAAAAAGTCCAAATTCTTTCATAGTGCCATTGCAAATGGATAGTAGATTGTTGCACTCTTTTCGACATGAAAAAACGGGGGGACTTTATATTCTAACTAGCAGACTAAATCTCGACACGTATCATTTCGTGTCAACCTCGATAAAGACATCTGCTCCAAGCTTCAACCGTTGCTCTGGAGCCTCCCGCCGGTGGAGAGCAACTTGATTTATCCACCGGCTAACAACAAGCACTCTTTATCATTGGAGTGGTCGTAATAGTAGGCATATGGGGGCATATCACATTTGCAATCATGTTTTCCTGCAAAAGACAAGAATAGAAAGGAACTGAAGAAATTGAGAAGAGACGTTCAAGGATAGTGCAGTTCTGAGAAGTTTCAACAATACCAGGTTCAATCAAATACGAGGAGCAATCAGTACTGCCTTTGGCTGCTGCGGGTTTTCATTCAAATCCGTAATTGATTGATGCAAGGCGTCTATTGAACTTATTATTCGAATCAGTTCTTATTTTCAACATCAGCTTGAAAGTATACGCTAACTCACTAACTTCAGATCTAACTCATCACATTCAACTCGAAACAACAGGTCTCCAATCAACATGTCCCCTCCAGTCAACTCAGTAGTGGTAGAATTAGTATAAAATCCATCATGTGTTCCGTACGCATGTGTGTCAGAATAAATGTCCACGCTGTATGCCCAGCCTGTTCTTTCGACTGTGACTGACCAAGAGCGGAAGAACACACCTCCAGAGAAGTCTGTTGGAACTGTGATGTCCAACCTGACCTCATCGGATGTGATTAACGCTCCTATCCCGTTCCTGATGTCTTCAGTCACAATAACGTTTAGTGAACCTGATGCGTAATACCACAAGGTCTGATTTAATTCCACAGCACCATCATAGACTATAGTTGAATTAAGGTTATGACACCTGAAGAAATACAACCTATAGACTGCTGGACCAACAGTGATATTGAGTGATCTTACTCTCCGGGACGGATAGATTTGTGCAGTTGCTGCCACAGGACCTACAGTGATCTCACGTAGTGGATAGGCAGACCAAATCGGTACTGGTTCATAGTACTCAATATCCATCCGGTAAAACAGGTTGGGTTCGTCGGTGAATGTTATCGTGAGATTGCAATCAGTGAGCTGGGAAATAGTGAGTGTGGCCTGTGAGACCTCTCCAGGGACTTGTTCTTGGAAACTATATCTGGTTCCAGCAATGACAAATCCGATTCCTATTGTCAGTACACTGACTGCAACCATTAATGTCAGGACAATAGCAGCTGTTCTGCGTTTCACCCAATCACCACCCTGCGGAAAACCATAAACAATGAGATATTGAACTTATTATCTAATCAATATTATCAAAGAGCAGGTTACGTTTTTGATCGGACTGTCTATCTACTGCCTTTGGCTGCATCAAGCGCCACCGTACGTTCTCAATCTAGACTGGACCTCGGTAATATCCTCACTCTCTCCATCAAAGAATGCCGCGTCATGTACTTTGGAACGGAAAAGCTTCCCAGAGCTTGTTTTCCCCCGTCTCTTGTCTGTTGGTTCTGAATGAAGTCTTCCTGAAAGTCTGAAGTAGACGTAGATGCCGATACAGAGTACGAACACAGATACAGCCAGTAGTGGCATATGGTTACTCTCCTTTACTACATTGAACGTTGTAGCAAAAGGTTATGAATTTTGGCATATTTCATGTTGAAACATTTCTTTGCCCTTTCTTAATAGCAGGGCTACAACGAAAATCACCAGGATGTCTGTGGTTCAGAATATGGCAATTTCCATGACTAGCCTGAATGTTGCATCTGTAGATACAAGTTATGGGTACCTGATTTATCCACCGGCTAACAACAGGCTAATCAGTCATGGATGTAAATGATAGACAAGAGTGATTGACAGATGTCTTGGCGACTCATCGAGGAGATTAACAAGGATGTTTTTCGTAATCTCGCAATAGATGAGAGTCTAGCTAGAACTATGGCTAAGCAAGAGGAAAAAGTGAACACACTCCGATTTTGGAGATCTGATAGTGCAGTAGTTATAGGTAGATTTCAGTGCGTGCATAAAGAGGTCAACCTTGCATATTGTCAAGAGAATAGAATTGCAATATCTAGACGATTCACCGGAGGGGGAACTGTATATCACGATCTCGGTAACCTAAACTTTTCAATCTGTGTTGGCAAAAAGGAAAGTTATGTTCCAAAATCATTGAAGGACATCTACGAGAGATTCATTGGTTCTGTAGCAACCAGTCTTCATTCCTTAGGCATTCCAGCCATTTACGATCCAGTGGGATCTTGTATTAGAATAAGTGATATGAAAATCACTGGAACAGCTGGCTGGCTCAAGAGGGGTTTAGCCTTTTTGCATGGCACACTACTAATCAGTGCAGATTTGACCTCACTTCAAGAGAGTTTAGATCCGCCTGAAAATCAGCCGGTATATCTCCGTGACCGGTCACGAATTAGATGCACTGGGAGCAAGAGAGACATTGTGACGAACATCTCAATGGAAGTCGCTAATTGCCCGAATCTAATTGAAATCAAAGAAGCCATTGTTGGAAGCATCGAATCAGTTTCAGGTCAATCGGTTGTGAAAAGAGAATTGACCAGCGAGGAGAAGGACACTTCACAGGTTTTATATCAAAGCCGCTATTCCAAGTCTACATGGAATCTGGGAACCCCAGCTCCATGAACCTCTCATTCGAGGATTGATTCAATGACAACTGACGACGTTGATAAGACCCTAAAGGGATTCATGAGACACTTTGGCGCACTCAACAGGGATATCCCTGAAGTGAGAAATGCTTTCACTGACCTGCAAAAGGCGGTACACAAAGATGGCGCTCTATCAGCGAAAGTAAAGGAGATGATGTGCATAGTCGCTTCTATCCTATCACCCTGTGAAGAGTGCATGGTCTATCATACCAAACAAGCCCTCTCACTCGGTGCTACAAGAGAAGAGATTATGGAGGCCTGTTCTGTCGCAATAGTAATGGGTGGGGGTCCAGCTGCTTCACATATAGCTACCATTCAAGATTGTCTTGATGCATGGGCTCCTAGGAAGAAGTAAAATTCCTCATTCAAATTCTTTGAAGAGGACTTTGATTGCCTTTTGGTTTTCCATTAGCTCGAATCCCTTTTCCCATTCTTCGAGAGAAATACGATGAGTGATTAAAGGTGAAACATCTAGATTGTGAGAAGACATGAGTCGGAGTGTAGTGACCCAGGAGGATGGAAGCGTCCCCCAAGTCCCGGACATAGTCAATTCTTTGGTGATGATTGGATCGAGGTCTATGTTTGCAGGTTCTCCTCGTACTCCGAGTAGTGTCACATGTCC
>SOKL01000172.1 GCA_004376265.1 Candidatus Thorarchaeota archaeon | reverse complement strand
CTGAATACCACCCGTTATTATCATCAATCCACCACTGATATCCATAACTGGTCTGTGGATACGGTGTTGCCGGTCCATGATTTGACCTGTTCACCCAATCTGAAGAAACAATTTGTTGACCATCCCAAGTTCCATTATTGATGAACAGTAGACCAAATTTCGCCAAGTCTCGGGGTGTTAAGGCAAGATTTGAACCACCAAAGTTAACTCCATGGGGATCAGTCAACCAGCCACGCCTCGTTATACCCAGAGGGCCAAAGAGGTATTGATCTGCAAAAGCTAGTGGAGTCATCCCTGTGGTCACATTGATTATCGTTGCTAGTAAATGGGAATTGCCACTATTGTAATAGAATGTTGAACCTGGTTCGTAATCCATGGGTCTGTCAAGGACATACTGCGCCCAATCATCAGAATTTCTCATTGCAAAGAAATCATTGTAATCCTCATAATTATCCTCGTCCCATCGGAATCCCGATCTCATTCTCAATACATCTTCGAGAGTAATCGCCTCTTTCCAAACACCGAGGTTTGAGATGGTCCGGTCTGGAAAGAAGTCGAGAAGCAGCTGGCTTGTGTTGTCAATGAATCCTTGATCGATGGCTATTCCTATCAAACATGAAACAACACTCTTTGTGACAGAAAATACAATGTGTGTGTTGTTGATATCGTAGAGTTGTGGTGTGAAATACTCTTCCGCTACCAGATAACCATGTCTTACAACGAGAAGGCTTCGAATCTGTGCATCTGAGTTTCTCACATGCGTATAGACGTCGCTAAGTTCTGTGGAATCCATTCCTTGCTCCTCAGGAATTGCTGTTGCCCACTCATCTGTGGGCCACACCTCAACAGGTCTGTCAGCTTGAACCTGAGATGGAGTTGTAAGAAGAACAGTCGAAACAAGGATTAACGACACAGCTAGTGTGACTACCCGGCGTGCATTCATGGTTTACTATCCATTTCAATGTCAATTAAGTCTGATAATATGCGCAATAGCTGTGCCATCCGAGAGCTTCGTTTATCAGTATGTGATTCAATAAGAAGCGTGTTTGATAATCGATGGGTGAGTCGGAGAGAAATGAGACCGATAATCGACGTAGCAAAGGATGCTGGGATTGATGTGGAATTCTTGGAAGTGTATGGAGAGTACATGGCCAAGATCAACCTGAATATCAGAAAGACGCTTGGGAAGCGGAAAGGAAAACTCATACTAGTGACAGCTACAAATCCCACTCCAGCAGGAGAGGGTAAAACAACCAATTCGATAGGTTTCTCGATGGCATTCAATGCCTTAGGTCATGATGCAGTAGTCACGCTCAGACAACCTTCACTGGGACCAGTGTTCGGAGTAAAAGGGGGTGCGGCTGGTGGCGGTAAATCTCGGGTTCTCCCATTTGAACAGATCAACCTCATGTTCACAGGTGATTTTCCAGCCATATCTGCGGCAGGCAATCTCCTCTCAGCTATGATCGATAATTACATTCACCATGATAAACAACCTGAGTTGGATGTAAGGAGAACATACTGGCCTCGAAATGTCGACATGAATGACCGAGCTTTGAGAAAGACAATCGTCGGTTTGGGTGGTAGATTTGATGGTTTTCCCAGAGAGGATCGCTTTGTCATAACTTCAGCATCTGAGGTCATGGCAATCCTTGGTCTCTCGACGGATTATACTGATCTGAAGGAACGTTTAGGAAAAATCCTCGTTGGACGGTCTGAACAGTTGAAAGAGATGTTTGCGAGGGACTTAGGAGCTGAGGGGGCGATGGCAGTGATTCTTAGAGACGCACTCAAACCTAACTTAGTTCAAACAATAGAAGGAACTCCTGCAATAATTCATACAGGGCCTTTTGCTAACATTGCGCATGGTACAAGCTCCATCATTGCAACTGATATTGCCTTACGATTATTTGATTATGTTGTGATTGAAGCTGGGTTTGGAGCTGATCTCGGCGCTGAGAAGTTCTTCAATATTGCAACCCGCGCTGGGAATTTCGATGTTGATGCTTGTGTTATCATTACTACAATTCGTGCGCTCAAACATCATGGAAAGGATGACCTCGAGAAAGGGTTCCCGAATCTTGAGAAACATGTAGAGAATATCAACAACTTTGGAGTGCCCGCAGTTGTAGCACTCAACCGATTTCCAGATGACACAGACGAGGAAATTGAACAGCTCCGAAAGTTCTGCGAAGAGAAGGGCTGGAGGATGGAAGTATCTGAGGTCTTTGTCAAGGGTGGTGAAGGTGGAAAGGCAGTGGTCGAAGCTGTCATTGAAGCAATCGACAAACGGTCTAGCAAGGGTATCAATTACACATACGACTTGGAAGATCCCATCAAGACCAAGATATTGAAAGTAGCTCAACAGATCTATGGTGCAGATGATGTTGACTACACAACCGGTGCCCGTGGCAGGATACGGTCTCTCGAAAAGCGAGGATATGGTAAACTCCCAATCTGTATTGCCAAGACTCAATTCAGTTTGTCTGACTCAAGGGGACTGAGAGGTCGCCCAACAGGATTTGATGTTGAGGTCAATGGTGCTGACGTAAGCAATGGAGCAGGATTCATTGTGATCTATATGGGCAATATCCGTCTGATGCCAGGGCTCCCCGAGGAACCTGCAGCGTTTGGTATGGATGTCGATGATGATGGCAACATAAGTGGAATCTTCTAGTTTGGTGATCAAATTGACTGAAGAGAAAGAACTGAAACCAATCTGTGAGGACCATGTCATTAAGGGTCGTAGGCTCTCGAACCGTCTTAGGAAAGAGGTCAAGGTTGAAGTCGAGAAACTGGTACAGAAACACGGAGTCTCACCCAAGCTCGTTACTATTATTGTTGGTGAGGATCCCGGTTCTCAGATATATGTCAAAATGAAACATAAAGCATCAAACAAGGCTGGTATCCTCTCTGATCATCATGATCTTCCAGGGACTGCTAGTCAGGAAGAACTACTCGAGCTGATTGTTAAACTCAATGAAGACAAGACTGTTCATGGAATTCTTGTCCAGCTCCCCCTTCCCAAACAGATTGACGAGAAGACTATAATTAGTGCAATCGACCCCTTGAAAGACGTTGATGGATTCTCTCCCGCCAATGTTTACCATCTATTCTACGGTGAGGAGGATCTTAGTGCTGCCACTCCTCATGGAATCGTAACTATGTTAGACCGCATAGGATGGGATGACCTTTCCGGTAAACACGCAGTCGTAATCAACAGGTCCAACATTGTTGGAAAACCCCTAATCATGCTCCTTCTTAACAGGAATGCTACAGTCACAATCTGCCATTCAAGAACAAAGGACCTGCCTTCTTTTACTAGACAGGCTGATGTTCTCGTTTCCGCAATTGGTAGACGTACAGATGAAAATGATCCCTTTTTCATAACTGAAGACATGGTCAAGGAAGGTTCAGTCGTGATTGATGTAGCAACACCGCACGGTGATGTTGACTTTGAGAAGATTAAACAAAAAGCTCTATGTGTAACTCCGGTGCCTGGAGGAGTTGGACCGATGACTATAGCTATGCTCTTGAAGAATGTAGTAGCGGCATATTCTACTCAGCTCTCCTAATGTCATTGTAGGTTTTATTAGAAAGTAGCCACCTCATCTTAAGACAATTAAATACACTTGTTAGAAGGAGGCCATTCAATGGAGGATTACGAAATACATACAATCGATGTTGCTACTGCATCGGATGAAGACTGGGCGAAATTTCATAGCTTCCGAAGAAAGAGAATGTTAGAAGTCTTACCAGATGATCCTGTTGAAGATGATTTGAGTGTTCAGGAATGGGAGAGAACAATGCTTGACGAAAATTACGTTAAGGTTTTCATCGTTACTCAGAAGGATCGCCCTGATACTGTAGTTGCCAGTCTCCGAATGGATGCAAAAAAAGAAACATCACCCTCCTATGTTGGAAATAAACACAACCTCGTTACCAGACTTGCTGTTCTCAAAGAACATCGAGGGAAGGGTATAGCTAAGACACTCCTTAAACTAGTACATGGATTTGCGCTTGAGAAAGGGAGAAGTGTTATCCTCGGAGGTACTATGGAAGATGATGGCAGGAAGTTAAACCGTATTCTTGGTGGAACCGAAGCCTTAGAGATGAGGAATTATCGACTGAATATTAATGATATAGACTGGAAGATGGTTGAGCAATGGGAAAAAGAAGGAAAAGAGCGATCTCCCGATACTACCCTAGAGTTCCATACATCCATTCCTGAAGATATTCTAGAGAGGTATACGAAGAAATACTCCGAGGTGTTTAATCAAGCACCGTTTGATGATCTTGACATTGGAGATCAAATCTATACCCCTGAATTGTTCAGAAAATATGAAGAAGTTGCCAAGAAAATGGGCCAGACTTGGTTGACCGTCCTATTGCGTGAGAAGAATGGAGATATCTCAGGACTCTCAGATGTTATTTACATGCCATCAAGAGCTCCATTACTGGAGCAGTTTTTGACAGGTGTTGATCAGAACTACCGTGGTCAAGGGAAGGGGAAATGGGTAAAGGCAGCCATGCTTCTCAGAATACGAGAGGAATTCCCTGACGTCAAAGTTGTAACCACTGGAAACGCTAAGTCGAATGCTCCAATGATTGCGATAAACGAAAGGCTAGGTTTCAAACTGCATCACGAGACATTCAATATGCAAATTGAAACTGAGAAACTTGGACAATACTTGAAGGGGCAGCAATAAGCACCTGCCCAAACGCTTTTGTACATCGACACCTCGAACCGGCACTGGTGAATCTTGTGAAAGTGGTTGAGTGCGTGCCCAACTTTTCAGAAGGTCGTGATGAGAAAATCATTGACGCCCTATCTGAGGTCATCAAGAGTGTTGAAGGTGTCCGTCTTCTTGATGTAGAATTTGACCCGGATCATAATCGTTCAGTTTTCACGTTCATTGGTGAACCTCAGCAAGTGAAGACTGCCGCTTTGAAGGCTGCAGAACTAGCAGTTGAGAAGATTGACCTAACCAAACATGAGGGAGCCCACCCAAGAATGGGTGCTGTTGACGTAGTGCCCTTCATTCCTCTTCATGGAACAACAATCGGTGAATGCATACAACTCTCAAAGGAGTTCGCAGAGGAGTTCTCTAAGAAGTGCAATGTTCCAGTTTACCTCTATTCAAAGTCTGCGACTCGTGCAGATAGAGCCGACTTGCCTAATATTCGTGAGGGTGAATTTGAAGCTCTCAAGGAACAGATTGGAGAAGACCCCGAAAAGGAACCAGATTATGGTCCTAACAAGATACATCCTACTGCTGGAGCTACAGCTACAGGTGCTCGTAACTTCCTAATCGCTATCAACTTCAACTTGAGTACAACAAATCTTGAAGTCGCAAAGGTCTGTGCAGATGCAGTGCGAGGGACAACAGGTGGTTTTGTCAATGTACAGGGCATCGGTCTAGATCTACCGGCAAAGAATTGCGTACAGGTATCTCTTAACCTGACCCATCCCAAACGAACGAAGATTCACCAGGTACTAGAGGTAGTTCGCAACGAAGCCCGCCGTTTTGGTGCGACAGTTATTGAGACTGAGATTGTAGGGATGGTTCCACTCTTCGCTCTTATTGATGCACTCCAATACTACATCCAACCAGAGAAACTAGATGAATCTATGATTCTCGACCTTTACTATCTAGGTGGCGGCTTTGATCCTACAAAGAAGGACTTCACCGAGATGTCAATGATTGAATTCGGTAACGAAGTTCGTCGAGCTCGTGCAACTCCTGGTGGTGGTAGTGTAGCTGCTGCGCTTGGATCATTTGGTGCAGGACTTGTGTGTATGGTTACTGGTCTGTCACTCTCAGGTCGAAAATTCGCAGGAATCAAGGAGGAGATGCTAGAGCATCGTCATGCTTGTGAGCTTCATAGAGGTGTTCTCATGGATCTCATTGTAGCTGACTCCAAAGCATTTGATGATGTAATGGCGACATTCAAGTTACCAGAAGCGACCGCTGCTGATAAGAAGAAAAAAGAAGCAGCTACACAGAAAGCAACAATTGAGGCTGCGAAGGTCCCATTGAGTACAATGCAACAC
>SOKL01000229.1 GCA_004376265.1 Candidatus Thorarchaeota archaeon | reverse complement strand
CACACATCACCTCTCCGTCATGTTCCGCGCGAGCCTGAGAGAAGCTTTCCAGCTGCGCGATAAGACATTCCTGTAACGGGAACCTGGGACACAGAGGAGATTAAGATTGGATCAGAAGCCCTTTCCACACACATGAAGAAGTTCAACAGCTCTACGGTGGTTGTGGCACATGTGTCAGGAGGATACCTGGATATTGTGAGAGCTGCTGAACCGGATATCGAACAAAGCATTATCTACACCAGCCACCAAGCCCGCTCCACCAGCAGAGAGGCACTTGAAACTCTTCAGGAATCACTTGCAGAGCTAAAGGATGTCCTTTCGATTCCAATCGAACCAAGAACTACACTCAGAGAGATTATTTCAGCCACAGCAGATTACCAGTTCGGAAAAGGAGCTGGGGACTTACTTGTTCCTGAAAATGCCAAGCTCAAAGGTAAACCCTACAAGCTGATTCTCTGCCAGATTGATGGTGTCCAAGTCTGCTCATACGTAGCCGAGAGTGGAAATCTCTCACTTACTCTTGAAGGTGGAAAGAGGATAGCATCACTCAATCGTTACTGGGTCCGTCTTGATGTTGAAAGTGTAAAAGGAGGATCAATTTTCGCCGTTGGAGTTCAAGAGGCTGATGTAGCAATAAGACCAGGTGATGAAGTCATCGTGATAAACAACGACAACGTGGTTATTGGAGTTGGTAGAAGCGATATGTCGGGTCGTGAGATGTGTGAACTGAACAGAGGTCGTGCAGTAACCTTGAGACACAAAGTTGAATGAGGTGTTGGTTTGGAGGAATCACTGACGCGAATTCATAAAGCCGTGCAACAGGCAACAATGAGAGCAAGAGGTCAATCTATCAAAAAAAGACGTAAGAGAAACCACTCAAAACCATCTGCAAAATGGATAGCTCCTGCAAGAGTTGGAAGGGACCAAGGAACTGCACTCGCAGTAGTTCTCTCAACTATTGGTTGTGCTCATGCACGCAGTGATTCTGGTGGTTGCACTATGTGCAGCTACCTCCTTGATGGCTCTCAAAGCATGCCCTCTTCAGAACAACTTGTTGAACAATTCAAGAATGCTATGGATAGTTTGGAGGGTAAGAAAGCACCTCTGTCTGTGAAGATATACACGAGTGGTAGTTTTCTGGACCCTGATGAGATACCCGAAGTTGCACGGTCTGAAATCCTCAAAATCATTGGTGCTGATGAACGAGTCCGAGAAGTAGTCCTAGAATCCCGACCAGAATATGTTCAGGACTTTGTCCTATCTGAGGTTCGGAGTACACTCGGTGATAGGATAATCGAGATAGGTATGGGTCTAGAAAGTACCAGTGATACAATCCGAACAGTGTGCATAAACAAGAGCTTCAACCTCGAGACTTTCAAAGAGTGTCTCGAAACAGCTAAGGGGCATAATATTGGCATGCGTGCATATGTTCTACTTAAACCACCACTGCTGACAGAACGCGATTCGTTACTTGATGCGATTGCTACCATTCGAGATGCCCAAGCTATGGGAGTGACAACGGTTTCTCTAAATCCAGTGAATGTACAGAATGATACTCTTGTTGAGAAACTTTGGAATCGGAGAAAATACCGTCCTCCTTGGTTGTGGAGTGTTGTGGATGTTTTACGTGAGGCTAGCGAAATGTCAGATGGATGGATGAGAATAGTATGTGATCCCGTTGCTGGAGGAAGGAGGCGAGGAGCTCACAACTGCGGAAAATGTGATAGTGAGATTGTTCAGGTGATTCGTGATTTCTCACTAAACCAGGATCCTGTGATTTTAGGAAAACCATCTTGTGGATGTCTGCAGCAGTGGGAACATGCGTTAAAACATGAAGACTCTTCCCAATTAATCCATAGATGATGAACAGACTCATGAAAAAGGTCTTATAGCATGGAAGAGGCGGTTGGATGTTCTCGATAATTGGAGTGAATATGATGACTAGATATGTAACAAGAGTGACAGTATGGTTCAACAGTGAGGGGGCTTCACCTTCTGAGGTCGTGAAAAAACTTACTGAGCTTGGTTTTGAACCTGTTCGCGGTGAGTATGATTTCATCTATGAACATGAAGATGAAATCACCGATACTAACATTGGAACTGCAATATTAGAGATATCACGAGCTCTCCATATAGCCCTCTCTGGCCTCAGTGTTCTTTACAATCTAGATACTCATCCTATAGGGGATTATGTACCTCTGAGAGTTATTGATGCAGAACTAGCAGAAACTCGTAGAGAACTTGAAGAGATAGAAAAGGAAGAAGCTGAATAATACTTAGGAATGGGTCAAAAGACCCACTCCAAGCATTTCTCTGTACTAAATTGAGGTTACTTCAGGTTCTCGACGTTCGTACTCGCCTTCACCCTGAACAGTCACTCTGATTTTCTTTTTATCGCCTGGATTCATGCGTTGCCATGTCCAAACCATATGTGAACCACCATCGTCAACTGCGACTATTTCTGGCACCTCATCATCTGGGTCCGTTGAAACATACTCAAATCCAGCTGGAATCCAATCTGTCACTTGTATGTTCTCAGCGGTAACCTCACCATTGTTTGATACAACGAGAACCACAATGTATTCGCCCGCCTCACTTCCCTTGTTGATTGCCTTTTTTGTTGAGATGGCACGTTTCTTGTAAATCACTCCAAGTTTATGACCATCTTCCGGACTCTCAGCAACTGAGGGGATTCCTGCTGGGTAAGTGTTTGCGGTGCAGATGATTGGTGAAGGATACTCCTTCTCAGGACGGTTCCGCCAAGCCATGACCGCGTAATTGCTCTTGAGGCTCTCGCCTGGTTCAAGTTCGCCAACTGAATCCTTCAAGTTTTCAGCCCTAAATGTCATCTTGTGTGGTTTCTCAGGATCTTGATCTTCAGGATCAATAATGAACTCATATGGACCTGAGTATTCTTCCCCTCTAATCCAGACAGAAATATGTTCACTTGTGGGTGGCATGATATCATCAGGCAGATTATCTTCTACTGTTATTTCGTTAAGTTTTGCTGACCCTTTGTTCATCACTTCAATAGTGATCTCAACTGGAGTCTTGTCAAAACTAGCAACGGTAGTAGGGTCGAATTCTTTTGAAAATTCAATGTGAAGGACTGGAATCTTTTGAGCAGCTTTCTCAACTGTGCCCATTACTCTCTTGGTCACCGATCTCGCAGGTGTGTATTCTAAATCCGTTGTGCATTTCGGAGTAGACTTACTACTAATCTCGAAGGAAGAACTCCATTCTTGATCAGGTTCCAATTCAATACCAGGTGATTCATCTATCCTCTTCTGCTTCTCGCCGCCATCTTCTGGGGTGAGATAGACTACTGCTTTGTCGAGTCTTACTATCAAATCACTCTCGTTTGAACATTCAAGGGTGCACTGCCAAGTGTTTGGTTCAGTTTCAGCAGTTTCTATTCCTGAAAGGAATTCAGTTAATGCAGACATGTCTGGATCGAGAACAGACCTCTGTTGACCTTCACCACGATAGGTAATGACAACATCCCCTGCATTTTTGAATTCTGTGTCTTCTACCATTCCAGTTGCACTGATTACAAGTTCTGAAACCTCACGTGGATATATGATGAAGTCTTTCCAGACTACCTGTTTCGTTCCCTCATCATACTCTGCATTTCCTGATTTCACGGATACTATCTGAATGTCTGAGAGTTCAGGTGGGATGGTCTTATTGAGTATGATATTATCCAATTCACCATCTGTTTCGTTGTTGATTGTGAGCGTTATCTTGACTGGATTTTCCTTGCCCATCACATAAGCCCAGTGTGGCTCCTCAGTTTCGACAGTTCCACACGTATCGAATTTTTCAGTAAATGTGATTATGGGTGCTTCTACAGAAACTCCATAATTGGTTTCCCACTTTCCACTAGCATCAACTTCTCCTGCTGCTAGTGTTTCCTCATCGATATCTGTACTATCACGGCTTTCTCCAAGGAGAACCTTAACATTCCAAATACGACTCTTATCGGATATATTATTGACACTCAAGACACCCGAAGTCTCAACGCTGGTCAGCTCGTTTAAGCCACTAAGCTGTGTCGTCTCCGTTTCTTCGAGGTCAATTACAACCTTCTTGCGTTCATTCTCGCTCATTCGGTGCACACTCGTAGTCTGCATTCTTGTCTGGGCATTCGTCTAGCTTAATATTGACAGTTCAAGAGAATATCAGTTTAGCTCGTATCTGAACTCGTTTCCTGCTGCCCAGCTTAATTGAAGAACCTGATTAGGTTCCATCACAACTGGGATGATTCCTTGACCAAACTGCTGAATATACTTTGAGAACTTCTTTGTGTCTTCATCCGAAGACCATCTCATCGGAATTCCAACCCTTGGCTTTGCATCTATGCATAGACTCACTGCATCTTTCACAGGGAAGACTCCATCGCCCCCAATTGGGGTGATGAGGACATCCATATCCAGCTGTTCAAATGGTCCTCGTATTGTTGTGTCACCCAGGTATCCTACTTTCATGTTTCCAATCTCGATGTATAATCCGAGATTCTCCATGCGTTCTCCACTCTCTTGATCGATTCTTGAGAGAGCGTATGGAATAAACTTTACATCAGGAATCTCATAGGGAACCTCTGGCTTAAGCTCATGAAGTAACCATGGTTTGACGCCCTGATCAGAAACTTTCTCACCTGTTTGTTTGTTACCGAGGAACCACGCCTTCGAATTCACTGCGATGGTTGCTGCGTTTCCAACTGCATCATCTGCTTGATTCGTAGATATGACCACTCTGGCTTTGAAATCATCTGGAACGATCTTTTCTCCGTCCCAAGTTCCCGGATTCAAGAGGACAATAGTCTCATTGAATTCGAGTGCAAATGATGTCTTACCAAAGTACGTAATCTTGAGCAACGAATCACTTCCTGTCAATATGAACTGGTACGTCCGAACCAGTATGACTGCTGCAATAGAACCCCGAATCTGTTACTTAAAAGGTAATTTCGAATCTATGCCGTTTCTGCAACGAAAAACAAACACAGGGCGCGTTTCAAGACGGGAATAGAAAAACTCCGAAACACCGAGTGCTATCTTTTTATGACATAGTCCGAACCAATATTCAGAGGTCCTACCATTCCTCGTAAATTGTGTAGAGAGAGTTGGGATAATTGCTGGAAAAGATTCTCACAGAGAAGTTCAGACGAACACTGAAGATGATCTTCACTGATATCACTAACCAACAAGACAGAAGAGACGAACAAGAATTCTCAAAGGATGAGGACCGCATAAAGGAGAATCTTTTAGATACAATTGACCAATTTCCTTCTGATATTCTTCTAGAACAGGATTTTCGTCTAGCTGCGGTTGATGGGTCTGGTACTGACAGCCTGATGACACTTGACGATATTCGCGTACACCTTCTGAGCACCTCAGCAATAGTTCTAGACACAAATACACATTCAGAAAATCTGTTCGCTCCATTAGATAGAGAAACAATGGAGGACGAATTAGGCGAACAGCCACAAATAGATGGCCACTGGCATTCTGGTGTTCGTAATGATGCTAGAACCAAGCTATCTGATTCACTGGCCAACATTTATCCCTTGAAAGATATTGCAGCTCTTACACTGCCGTTCTTTCGCGATTACACCGATGGCCAGATTTCTTCGTTCTCGGATTTCACTGGAACTGACTTCGAGGAATATGTACCACGACTCAGAGATATGGAATCGTTGATTTCAAGAGAGCAATACTTGACAAATCCAGCGGTACATGAAGAACTTCGAAAGACAAGTGAATATGCTGGCATCCGCAAGATATTGACAAGCGATCTACGACCAAAATACATTTTCATCGATGGAGCAATGTCAGTCTTCATACATCACGTTAGGCACTACCCCTCCATGCCTAGTGGATTCATGTTGCGTGAACTCTGTGCACTAGCCCGACAAAAAAATGTGATTCTGTGTGCTGTGAGCAAAAATCACACGATCCCTTTTGCTCACCGTATTGCGAAGATGGCGAGGGATAAGTTTGGTGAAGGTGCAAAATGGTTCTGCCAACTTCCATGCAAAGATGATCCAGGAGGAGGTCTACATATT
>SOKL01000257.1 GCA_004376265.1 Candidatus Thorarchaeota archaeon | reverse complement strand
TTCTAGGTTCTTAGCCAACTCCCCAAGTCTGTCTGTCAGTTGATTAGGAAGTGGTTCTGCTGTATCCTTCCAATTTGGTTTTCCATACTGCTGAAGGTAGAATTCACCTGTGAAGATGAGGTCAATCCATGGAAACGACGCTTTTGTCTTCCTTGCCACTCGTTCGAATTTCTCCAAGTTGGCTTTTCCATCTTCACTTTTTAATAGCTGAAGTCCAGCCACACCAAGTTTTCTCGACATAACTTCACCTCATAGTCCGGCAAATACGTTATTCATTTTGTCTAATACAGTCTTCGCCTGCTCCTCAGATATAACGAGAGGAGGCTGAAGACGAAGCACATTCTTGAAGATGCCACCAAGACCGATTAATACTCCTGCATTTTTTATAAGCTCAACAAATCGTTTTGCTTCATCTTTAGCTGGTTCCTTTGAGGATTGATCCTTAACGAGTTCAATTCCAATCATCAAACCCTTGCCCCTAACGTCACCTATGAGGGCTCTCTTCTTCTGTATATCTTCAAGACCATCCATGAAGACTTTCCCGATCTTGACTGAATTCTCAATCAGACCAGCTTCTTGTATGTAGTTGATGTTTGCCAGTGATATTGCACTTGTAACTGGGTTCCCTCCATATGTTGAGAAGAAGTCACCAGACTCAAGCTTTGCTGCAATCTTGTCAGTACCAATGCAAGCACCAATTGGTATCCCTCCACCCATTCCTTTGGCCAGAGTCATTACTTCAGGTTTCAGACCCCAATGTTCAGATGCTAGCAGTTTCCCAGTTCTCCCAAATCCAGTCTGTACCTCGTCCACAATGAACGGAATCTCACGCTCTTTGAGTATCTTGAGTATTTCAGTGAAGTAACAATCAGGTGGAATGATGATGCCGCCTTCCCCAAGAATTGGCTCCATGATGAATGCAGCTACGTCACCCGTTGTATGTCTATCAATGACCTCCTCTAAACGGTTCGCAGCCTCAGTGCCGCACTCCTCCTCAGAGAACTTGGACCTATAGCTATATGGAGTTGGTGCATGCTTCACTCCAGGGGAATTTGAGTAGGATCCAAAGCCTTTCTTGTAGGAGGCATTTGCAGTCAGACTGAATGAAACTCCAAGTCGACCATGAAATGCGCACTCAAGACTGATCATTGCTCCGCCAGTCAAACCCCTAACAAATGCATACTTCTTGACGAGTTTTACTGCATTCTCCACCGCCTCAGTACCAGAGTTACAGAGGAATGTCTTATTGAGGTTTCCAGGTGTGATCTCGGAGAGCTTCTTCGCAAGTTTGACTTGAGGGACTGTATGAAACCTACCTGACACATGGAACAACTTCTTCATCTGTTCTGTTCCTGCTTCAATCAGAGCATCAGGTGCGTGCCCCGCATTTGCAGTTGAAATACCTGCAAAGCAGTCGATGTACTCATTGCCCTCAATGTCTTTGAGAACTGCACCTTTTCCTTCCACTATCACAATAGGGACTCTTGCATATCCCTGCTGGTAGTATTCCTTATCCAGTTCCATAATCTCTTTAGACTTAGTCACATCATTCTCTCCAGCGATGAACATGACACCTTCATTAGGCAATCCGAGCAGATGGCACCATGTCCAATAAATTAATGTTTGTATTGAATGCAATCCAAACGTAGATATATTCTTTGCCCAAATTTACGAATATCAATCACGAGCTGATAAAACATGCGAAACCGGTTGCTGCTTACTTTCCTGATTGTATTGTTGATCGGAGTACAGACTCCAATTTTGCAGGTCGAAGCTCAAGTCCACAATGATCTAGAGGGTGTTAAGGTGGCAGTGTATGATGGAGTCCTAGGTGTAACTAGTGATCCTCGTGAAAGCAGCGCGGCCGCACTCTACTGGATGTTTCGATGGATGAATGCCACTGTTGAGATGGTGAACTCATCTTCAATAAAACAGGGCATACTGGACGATTTCCAGATTGTCGCAGTGCCAGGGGGTTATGCGTACAACTACCACCTTGATCTTGGTTATAGTGGTGCTAATGCCATTCGAGACTTTGTGGGAGAAGGGGGATCATATTGGGGGAGTTGTGCTGGAGCATTCTATGCATTTGAGGAGTTTGAGTGGTCTGAGTATGGAGAGACTACCACACAATACTACGGCCTCGGTCTATTTCCAGGACGAGGCGTAGGCCCAATCATTGGTATTGCTGATTGGCCAAACTTTGCCATGACTGATGTGCAGATAAACACTACAAATGGACTCATTGATCTTTCTCTGGAACCGAGTAATCACAGTATCATGTACTACGGTGGCCCATACTTTGAAACTGAGGGGATGGAGGGAATCACAACAATTGCTACATACTCTTTCAATGAGCTGCCGGCAATGATCGCGTTTGAGCACGTGAATGGAAGAGTCTTTCTGACCGGACCACATCCAGAATGGGAGGAGGACAGCTTCCGAGATGGATGCATTTGGGATAACTATCTCGAAGAAAATGGATCTGATTGGGAACTCTGTAAAAAGATCGCTTTGTGGTTGGCATCTGGCAATGACGCGCCTACCAGTCCAAGTCCCGACTCATTCCTGATTATCTTAATGGCAAGTATTGGTATCATTGGAATAGCTGGTTTGATTGTAAAGCTGGGTAGTAAATAAAAGACGAACCTGAATGATGATTCCACTTTTCTGGTCGCTGTGTAATTTTCATCCATGCAGATTCGACGATTAGAGCGTTTTAGAAATTTGACAGAATCTGTGTACAGGATTCAGCTAGTATTTTTGCATAGCATCCAAAAATCGCAACCATGTTTGGAAAAATACTTAAAGTACCAAACCTCTACAAGTGGCAACAAAATATGAGGTTTAGATCATGAAACATGGAAAACTGTTAGCATGCATGCTAGCTTTTCTGTTTCTTGTTGGCGGATTAGGATATCTACCAAATCGAGCAGTCGCCCAGGATGAAGAGAAAGTTTTCAAAGTGGGTGTGCTAGGGGACCTTGAGAGTCTCAATCCTATTCTTGCCTGGACAGAATTTGCATGGCAGCTAATACCGCTGATATATGAGCCTCTTGTGCGATGGAACATCTCCGGTGGCGGAGATTGGCGAATCGTACCAGGAATGGCTGAGAGTTGGGAATGGGCTGATAATGGGACACAAGTCACATTACATCTCGTTCAGAATGCAACATGGCATGATGGAACTCCATTTACATCTGCTGATGTAAATTGGACTTTATTCACATGGACATGGCTTGGATGGTGGATTTCCTCCCAGAGTCATACCGATCATCATGCTATTCAGGTTATTGACGACTATACCATCGCCCTCAACTTCGTTGATTGGGGGCTTCCAAACCAGTGGAGATGGGATGGAGTTAACGATACAACACCGTTTCGGTGGTATCGAGGCGACTACAATGGAACTCCAACTGAAATAGCTAGGGAATACTTCTTGATGACTATTCCGTATCTACCAATCTTCCCAATGCATCTTTGGGATCAATTAATGTGGAGTTCCCCAGATCCTGGTACCGGTATCAATGCAGGTGGTCATGGGTACTATAACTATACAGGACCCGGACAATCAACTCCATGGGTTGCTACATCATTCTTCCACAACAACACCTGGAAAGATGCCATCTCGTGGGGTGTGCTTGACTATACCTGGGCTGAACCAAGGATAGGAACTGGTCCATTCATGTTTGACGAATGGATACCAGGAGAGTCAGTCAGGCTCGTTGCCGATGAGGACTATCATTATGGAAGAGTCAATATTGATGCGCTAGAATTCATCACGTACTCAACTGTGGAAACAATGACCCAGGGAGTTGTCGTTGGTGACATTGATTTCTGCTCAACAAGTGTTACGTTCACTGAGTTGACTGATTTCGGTCCTACCGTAGATGTCATAGAGAATGACTTCATGGGTTACCGGATGCTCTTCATCAACCAGTATGAGGATTACCTTAACGCTTCAGGAGCGTATAATGGACGTGGAGGATCTAAGTACAATGCCCTACTCGAAAATGATGTCAGGAAAGCGATTCACCAATCTTTGGATAAAAGTCGAATTGCAGATGTCGCATATTTGGGTACTGCTAGGGCTGCGGATTCGCCAATCCATGACTCACTAATATGGCACAATGACGCCATGGTTGAATTCACACCTGGTGCTGCAGCTGCGATTGCGACACTTGAAGGTGCAGGATGGCAGGTGAATAGCGCCGGTCTCTGGGAAAAGGACCTGGGTGGATACAATGAAACCTTGTCATTTGACCTGAAGTATGTTGCTGGAGATCCAATAGCGTTCGTTGAAGCGCAACTCCTTGAAGAGGATATTGAAGCGACAGGCATAGCTATTACAACTGTACCAGTTGAAGCATCAACCTTTGTGTCTGACATGACAGAGGGAACATGGAACTATGCCTTGGCAACTGATTTCTGGACTCAGCTTGGTGATCCTAATCATTATATCTGGTATTTGAGATCAGATGGCGGTTTGAATCCCAATAACATTGAGATTCCTCGCATAGATGAACTCTTCAAAGAGCAACAACTAGAATCTGACTACACTGCACGGAAGGCGCTTGTTGATGAATTCCAGCAGATCGTCTACGACGATTCGAGTATTATTCCTCTTGTCTACTACCAAGATGTCGAGATCTACCGAAGTGACAGATGGGAGTTCAGACCCCAAGATCTCACATGGACCAGCGGAATATTTTCGGTCCACAACCATGCAGGTTGGATGAATGTAGACGCTGCTGAAGCAACAACAACAACACCACCGCCTCCATTACCAGTAGAGATGATTGTGATTGTTGCGGGAGCTGCAGTCGCCATTGTCGTGATAGTTGCAGTGGTTTGGTTCAAGCGAAAGTAGTCTATAACAACGCTACAGTAAAAGGGGATTAGTTCTCCTTTTACTGTAGATTTTCATTTTTTGATTCATTTGTTCTCAATGTCAATATCTCCCAAAATCTAAAGAAAACCAACTCTTTCATTAGCTTGGGCAAATTCCTAAGAAAAGACTTATGAGTTGGATGATTTTCAACTGCGACATCAGAATTTGTCTGTGGTCTAGCAATTGAACTGTAACTTCTAGTTATGAAAAAGAAGAGAATTGGAGAGTGACGAAAGTAGCACTAAGAGATTTGCTCGCAAAACGTATAGTACAAGCAATTGTAACGATTTTCATTGTACTAGCTTTCGATTTCGTTATCTTTCATCTGATGCCTGGAAGTATCATAGATAGACTTGCTAGTAACCCAAACCTCAATGCAGCTGTTATAGAGCAAATAATACGTCAATTTGGGCTAGACCAACCGTTATCGGTCCAGTTTGTGAGTTTCATTACGAATTTTTTGCAGGGCAATTTTGGTATCTCATTTTTCTATGGAGCTGAGTTTAATATTGGTGCAATTATCTCAGAGCGGCTTGTAAATACGCTCTTCCTGATGATTCCTGCAAACATTTTTTCCATCGGCTTGGGCTTATGGATTGGGAAGAATGCTGCATGGCATAGGGGGAAGCGACGTGATGTTATTGGCCTTTTTATATCACTTGTCACATATGCCATCCCAGGTTTCTGGCTCGGCATGATTGCGGTTCTAACTTTCGGTTATAGACTTCAGCTAGTACCCACTGACCCCTACAATCTCACACGATCATTTACCGAATATGGCGGCAATTTCCTAGGTTTCCTGGTAGATGCCATTGCGCACCTAATTCTACCCGTACTTATTCTTACTATTGTAATCTTTGGTGTCTTCACGCTTATTATGAGAAACTCACTTCTTGATGTCATAAGTGAGGATTACATGCTTACAGCAAAAGCAAAGGGTTTGTCTGATAAAGACCAACTCAACAAAGAGGCAGTACCCAATGCTAGAATTCCTGTTGCCACAGTTATCGCTATTCAAATAGGTTTCTCTGTCGTTGGTGCTCTACTAATTGAGGTTGTTTTCAACTATCATGGTATCGGACGTCTCATCTGGGACGCTGTGATGCATAGAGACTTTCCAATGCTGCAAGCGACGTTCTTCGTATTCACTGTGGTCCTTGTTCTTACGAATCTTATTGCAGATTTCTTGTACTACTA
>SOKL01000364.1 GCA_004376265.1 Candidatus Thorarchaeota archaeon | reverse complement strand
CTGCTGTGGGATACTACGATGGTCAGCAACTGGAATCATTTGTGGGGACGATGTCTGGTGTCGTTGCACGAAAACCTGCTGGAGAGGATGGATTTGGGTATGACCCTATCTTTGTTCCTCATGGATTTACAAAAACATACGCCGAACTCAGTTTTGATGAGAAAGTGAGTATCTCCCACAGGACAAAAGCGTTTGAGGAGTTCCTGAGATGGTACAGCTCAACTCTTGACAAGCCTTAAGACAAATGATGATGATTTTAGAGAGTGAATAATGATGTCAGTGAGTGAGGCAACCCTCAAAGCTCTCAAACAGCTTGGTCTCACAGAGTATGAAACTCAAGCCTATCTTGCTCTTGTTGGTGGAGGGCAGATGGGTGCATCAGATATCTCAGCAAAATCGAAAGTTCCCTATTCTCGAATTTACGATGTTTTGGGTCGTCTTGAGGAAAAGCAATTTATTCAGGTAAAACGAGGTCGCCCAACAATCTATGTTGCTAAGTCTCCAACTGAAGTTGTACGAGTGATACGTCTTGATTGGGAACAGAAGCTTGAGGATTCCAGCAAGCTAGTTGTCGAGGAACTTCAGCCTCTATTTGAACAAGAAACCAAGGTAACTACAAGAGATGTGTATGTTATGCATGGGCGGGCTGCGATTCTGTCCAAGGCTGTGGAGATGTTAGAATCTACGAAGGAGGAGGTCCTCCTCTCTATTCCCGGTTTAGACCTGGATATTGAAGATCTAGCTGCTGTGACAGAGAATGTACTCGCTGTTAAAGCTCATACCCGCATTCTTACCTCCAGTGTCCCCGACTCAGTCAAACCGTTAATACCGAGCAATTTCGAAGTTCGCACTCGTGAGCGGGTCTTTGGTGTAGGACTTGTAGTTGATGAGCGTCAAACATTGATCATGCTCGCAGGAGGCAACTCAGATACTGAGTTTCTCGGCATCTATTCTAGCGCCAGTCTCTTTGCATCAATGGCTCGGGCCTATTTTGAGTCGCTTTGGACAGACAGCAGTCCACTCTGAATGAGTTTACGGTCTTATATCCTCTATCGATGACACTCTACTATCATATTGTTAGAGTTTAGAACAGTGTCTGAGGGGACTTGCTTTGACTGAGCCAGAATTAGTAAACGATGGTCGGGACGACACAATAGTGCCTGATGATGACGCTCCAAGCTTCTGGGAAAAACTTTCTCCGAGTGCAATGGCTGTCCTCCGGTTTGTAAAGACATTCGAAGAAGGGGGACAGTTAGAGGTCTTTACTGAAGATGCGGATTTCAAGATGTTACGTAAGATGGTCTTATCTTACCGGGGAAGTCTATATCCGATCCTAAACCGCCGCTTAGAGGAAGTAGTAACTCTCGGCGAAGTCATGATTGTCAGTCAGAGGGACGTCATGAGCTTGATTATTAATCTCTGGGAAGAAAACATCTCCCGCTTATCCCGAACTGAACTCCCCTTTTTGGAGGTAGCTATCCAGAACCCTGGTAAGTCTTTGAGCTTTCTCGCAACGCGAGCTGCTCTCTCTTATGCGCAGACGCGTCGTGCTCAGAAACGGTTGAATGACTCCGGAGTTCTGAAAACGGGAGGGATGCTCAACACACGCAAACTTGGCCTTGAGAGAGTTCTGGTCATATTCGAGTCGCCCACACTTGTCTTGTCAGGACCATATGTGCAGAAAATCTTGATGATTGATGGATACTCACCCATTGTACTTGTTGTCGCAACAATACCATACAAAAAGCGTAGCGAATTCCTGGATACAATTCGAAGTTTCAGAAATAGCACTAGTAGTGTTTCAGCATGGGGGCTTTCAGATGGAATACCAAAATTGAACGGACTCTATTTAAATCAGAATAGAGGTTGGACTCTTGATTTGCTTCATTTCAGACTTATGCTGAGGAAAGGAGGTAATCCCCTCATTCTATCTGATGTTGCGTCACCAGTTCCTCATGAACCCCATGGTTTTACTTATGCTGATGTTAAAATCATTGACGCAATTGTTGATAGTTTTGGCAGCACGGCCGCTGAACTAGTTCATACAACCAAGTTGTCTTCTTCAACCGCATTTAGAAGACGTGCTCAGCTTTTGAAGAGAGGAATCGTATTGCCTCGAGCTCGTGTGAACCTCCCGATGTTGAGTGATCGCGTTATCTGTCTTTTGAGTCCAGACTGTTCCGGAGATATAATTCCAGCATGGGCCCATCTTCCACTTACATATCAATCAAGAATTCAGAATTTGGAGAATCCCTCAGATAAGAAGGTCCTACTTGTTTCAGCTCTACCTGCAGGGTCAGGTCGTGATCTGATCGATGTATTAGATGATGAAACATCAAAGGTCCATGATTATTCAGCACATCTGGTGGCTGCTGGTGTTGGTGGGTCATCCAAAGTGGCCTCATTGTATGACCGCAGAAGTGATCAATGGAAATGGGATGTTTCTAAATTCTTTGACGCTATTACTTATAGTGTCGTTCGTCAAGATGCATCACCGAAGAATATCCCACTTGATTTAGCCTAGTGACACAAGCCTAATCTTGTATGGTGTTAGTCGTTTTAGTGAATGTTTATGATTGAGATTGTCTTCTTGGGTTCTGGTGGGTCAATTCCAACTGCGACTAGAAACCATCCTGCCATAGCTATTCGATATGAGGGATGGGTGCTACTGCTTGATGCTGGTGAAGATGTTCAGAGACAATACGCGAAAGCGCAACTTGGACTCAACAAGAAGATGGCCATCTTTGTGTCTCACGTTCATGCAGATCACGTTCTAGGTCTCCCCGGTCTCCTGCTTAGGTTCTCTCTTCTTGGTCGGATTAAGCCTCTGAACATCTATGGACCCAAGGACCTCATCGAGTATGTCAAGGTTAGCCAATCTACAATCAATCTTGGTACGACCTTTGAAGCAGTCGTCCATGCTATTGAACCTGGAATCATTTTTCAAGAACAGAATCTGAAAGTTCGTGCATTCAAAGTTGACCACCGTGGTTATGCACTTGGTTATGAAATCACTTGGACTCGCCCTACAGGAAAATTCATCCCCACTAAGGCAGAGGGACTGGGAATTCCTAAGGGGCCGTTATGGAAGGCTCTTGCTTCCGGAAAATCAGTACAACTCGATGATGGAACGAAAGTGACTCCGGAAGAAGTGACCGAACCTAGTCCGAAACCGTTGAAGATAGTCTACTCTGGAGACACTCGTCCCTGTGACGAATTGAGCACTGCAGCCAATGGTGCTGACATCCTGATTAATGAGGCAATGTACACCACCGAACATGAAGATCTTGCAGAAGAGAGAGGACATTCTACAGCTGCAGGTGCTGCAAAGCTGGCTCGTGATGCAGACGTACAATTGCTAATCCTCACGCACTATAGTCCTCGCTATTATGAGGGTAATGAGATTATCGAAGAGGCGATGTCCATTTTTCCCAACACTGTTCTTGCACGTGACCACATGAGAATTCAACTAGCAAGTGATGGATCTTGCATAGTTGTCAAACCCCCAGAAAATTGATGTAATATCAAAACCGGTATGCTGTGAACCTAGTATCGGAATCACCACGGTTATTCCACTTAACACAACACGAATAAATCCTGTTTTACGATTCTGGACATAGGTGAATCATTCTGAGTTCAGAAGGAACAGCAAAAGTATGCCTGATTACAACCGGAGGTACAATCTCCAGTGTCTATGACTCTGCTACTCAGGCACTTCGTCCAGGACTATCAGTCGCGGAACTTCTTGATCGTCTTCCCAAGGGAATGGGCAATGTCGAGGTGATCCAGAGAGAACTGTACCAGCTAGATTCTGCAAATGCCCAACCTCATCACTGGCAGACATTGGCAAGTGCAATCAAAGAGGTTAGTGAGGAGATTCATGACCTTACTGGTATCGTAATCACTCATGGAACTGATACTATGACATACTCAGCTGCTGCAATCAGTTTCATGGTCCAAGACTTTGGAAAACCAATTGTATTCACTGGGGCTCAGATTCCAGCATCGGTGCCTTGGAGTGACGGTCCGAGGAATCTACTTGATGCAATACGAGTAGCTGCCTTCGGAGACCTCGGTGAAACCTGTATCGTCTTCAATGGTGAGGTACATCGAGCAACTAGAGCCAAGAAAGTGAGAGTAAACTCATACGATGCTTTCGATTCGATGGATCCCTCTCCCATAGGCATACTCGCACGTGACATCATTCTCTATGATGGTCGTAAGAAGCGTGACCACGGTCTGATTCCTCGATTTGACACCCGACTTGATGACCGTGTATTTCTACTCAAAGTGTTTCCAGGTCTACCTCCTCAGACTCTGACGCGGATTGTTGACATGGGCTATCATGGAATGATAATTGAGGGATTTGGGTCAGGCAACATTCCTACTAAGGAGAATGCCCTTGCTGGTGGAATTCTTCAGGCAATAGATCAGGGTTGTTTTATTGTAATCAGTTCGCAATGTGCATTCGGTCAAGCTGACTTGTCCATTTATGAGGTCGGCCGAGCAGCGATGGATGTCGGAGCAATGAGCGCATATGACATGACCTCTGAAGCTGCACTTGTGAAACTCGCGTGGGTTTTAGGTCACACTCATGAACCCGAACGGGTTAAAGAGATGATGGACATCAGCTATGTTGGAGAGATATCTTATCTTGTAGAACCTGATACTACCGAAAAGTAGACTAGTATCACGAATCCTGAGAATAAAGATGGCGCCGAGGATGAGATTCGAACTCATTCTAAGACATAGTTCAATGCTTTCGTGTATTTCTCTAGATTGATTTTTCGAAATTGCTGGAGTATGTCTCTTCCGTAGAAACTCACAAGCATAGAAACTAAAAGCGAAACAGGGTCTTTACTTGGAGTTGTGACTGCTGGCCAGTTGCTTGGAAGCCATGTGGGACATTTTAGATATTCTTTATTGAACTTGTCATCATCAAAAGGGCCGATACATAACTGCATATGGTCAAAGTCATGCTGGTCACCTTTATGCCGAGTTTCAAATCTGAAACCGATTCCTGGTTTGCTAATCCCCCGATTATCGAACCCCCCAAAGAACCCCACTCTAAGTTTAATTTTGGGCGGGTCATTTGCAAACCAACATTTTAGATTCAATAAAGGAATAAAATCACTTTGGCTATTTAATGGTGGCAGGTATAATGGTCTTATAGTAGCAAAACTCAGGTCGGTTGCTTCATCAATTTGTTCTTTGAGTTCTTCTAGTTGGATTGGATATCTAACCTTAGATAATTCTTTGTAACGATTTCTAGTATCCTCATTCAATCTTTTTGTAGATCTCTCCATTTCATATTTCCATTCCAATCTAGAATATTCTACCAATGCTTCAAGCACTCGACAAAGTGTCTGAAACATCTTTTTTGTTTCGGGATCTATTGACAATCTTGACCACTCCACGACTGATTCAAATTACTATATCATCCTCTTTTTGTGGGATCAATAACCGCACACGCGGTTCGTATTCTACAGTATCATATTTCATTCGAACATACCGTGTGATATATGGAGATTCAACTTGAGCAGCAAATTCCTTGCATTTCGATAAAGAATAGAAGCGTGACGTATCCTCACAAAACCCATATTTGAAAGGTTTCACTTTCCATGGAGTTTTCACTTCCTTTATTGTATCTAGATTTGAAATTTGGTTCCAGAACCATGTGCGTCTAGATAACCAATCAGGTTTTTGAAATTCATAGTCTGCAATCTTCTCTTGTTCAATACCGAGGTCAGCAGAGCTATCAAGTTGAGCGGTTCCATTTAATGCACTTAGATTTTTCTTTTCACTTAGAAGTAACGAAGGAAATCTTGATACTAGATGTGGGGCGTCAATTAAAATGTTCTGACCAGGGAGCATAAAACATTGCAACCATTTAGATATTCGAGCAACTCCAACACGAGCCAACACAATCCGATCATTCTCATCAAAATTCTTGGATCTTCTTCTATCCCGCGGATGAAGACCTTGCCCTGATTCCAAAACAAAGGACATGAAAGTCGATTCGTTCGGATTTCGTCCTATGAAACTAGTTATTGATTTAGGGAGAATTCTGACAAGATCTTCTAATTTCAAGAATTCCATTATAGGCGTTTC
>SOKL01000233.1 GCA_004376265.1 Candidatus Thorarchaeota archaeon | reverse complement strand
GTTAAAGGAACTGGGAAAATAACTGCAGCGGATCCAGAATCTCTTCGGGAGATAAATAAAACAGTGACCAAAAGATGGAACGATAAAAAAGACAGCGAATTCAGAAACTATGGGACAGCAATACTTGTTGAATCGGCAAATGAGGGTGGACAATTTCCTACGAGGAATTGGCGCAACACTTACTTTGAAGGATATGAATCGTTAACACCGGGAATGATGAAGCATTGGATTACTGGAAACCAATTATCATGTCCTCATTGCATTATTCGCTGCACTCATTCATACAAAACTGAAGACCCAAGTAATCCCGGTTTGGAAGTGGAATCTACCCCTGAATACGAAACATTTGGTATGTGCGGTGGAAACCTCGGAATTAATGATGCACAGACAGTCTTCCAATTGAATTACCTCGCTGATGATTTAGGTCTAGACACTATAAGCTCCGGGTCAGCAATTGGGTTTACCATGGATGCTTTTGAGAAGGGAATCCTGGAGGAGAACGAGATTGGTTTTCCTGCAAGATTTGGTGATGGTGAAGCTGCGCTCAAGCTCATGAGAATGATTGCTCATAAAGAAGGAATTGGCGAAATCCTCGCAAAGGGAGTTCGTCAAGCTGCAATAGAGATTGGTCGTGGTAGTGAAAAACTTGCAGTTCATGTGAAGGGATTAGAAGCAGCCGCTTGGGACCCTCGAGGTAAGAAGGGTTTGGGACTATCATACGCTACAGCTGATGTTGGTGCAAGTCATCTCCGAGGCTGGCCCCAAACAGGTGAGAAACCTGAATCTTCAGCACTTGATGTTATTGAATCGATGGTGATAGAGCGAGATACAAAAATCCTAACAGACTCTTTGATTGTTTGCCATTTCTCTTGGAATTTTCCACTGAGCAGGGAAGAAAAGTTTCGATTATTGAACAGCGCTACAGGACTTGATTATGATGATGCTCGTGTTTCTCTTTTCGGACAACGAATTGAAACTCTCATACGTCTTTTCAACATAAATGAAGGAATCACAAGAGAAGACGATGTGATTCCACATCGGTTCTGGGATGTCGAGACTATAGGACCTTCCAAAGGTATGAAGGCATTTATTGATCAAGATGATTTTGAAAAATCACTGGATAGTTACTATGAGCATCGTGGATGGAATAAGGACGGTATCCCTACAAAGAAGACCATCGAGAAACTCGGGTTGAGTTTTCTTGTGAAATAATATTGGTTTCTTAAAATATCCTGAGTCCAAAATCTTTACGCAAGCAGACTTCTTTCCTTTCTTCTATGAATCCAGACTCTGAATAGAGGTCAAACAGATCAGCTCGCGATGCATCGAAGATTGCATCCAATGCTCTCAGACCCTTCTTTTCTGCAATCTCCCCAGTCTTCTCAAGCATTTGGTACCCCAAATTAGTACTTTCAAGAGCATCTTCGATTTCAAAGTGTTTGATAAATCCCACCTTGCCTAAGGCTGGATCCTTGGCAATATCGAGCTTGAGTGCAGCTACTACCATTTCCATTGTAATTGCAACAACAAACATGGTTTCGGTACTAGCACCAACAGGAGTAGAGGAGGAATGGGCAATTAGCTGGTGAAAGTTCTCCCCTTCACGATTATAAAACTCCTCGATTAATGATCGGTCTTGTGCAGTTGCTAGTCTTACATCGATATCCATTGACGAGTGTCCTCCATGATTGTTTAACA
>SOKL01000347.1 GCA_004376265.1 Candidatus Thorarchaeota archaeon | reverse complement strand
TAGAGCAGTGGTGTTAAAGACCATGTCATGATGGTCCTTTCTAAGATATTTCTCAACCTTGCAAATTGGGATGAAGTAGTCGTTTCTACCAAGGACTCGATATGAATCAGACTGTTCCTTGGCCTCATTCCAGATCTTCAATGCATGATGATATGGTTTCTCATAGACCTCACATCCCCTTTGAATCAAGAGAACGAGTGATCTCATAGCTAGATGCTTTGCGTGTCTGAGCGCTCTCTCAGGATGTCTGATAACTCCCTTTGGTATAAACACAACCGTGGAATAGACCGCCAGCGTATCAATCTTTTCAAAAGGGGTGGTATCATCGGTTTCAGTAGATGTAGTTATCTAAATCGTCAAAGGGTTTTTGAGAGGGCAATTTCTTCAAATCTGCTTTTGTTTTATCTGGGCAGCTCTAAGACCATAGACTCTTCCTGAGAAGGATGCGATGAGAGTCATCACGTCGGTGACCAGTCCCTAATGTGGAGTCTGCTGTTCAGGTTGATAGAGGCGATGAGTTGGACCTCATAATCTTCGAGAATACGTTCAATGTGCTCCGTCCGAAGCGAGCAAGTCAGTCCCTGTGAGTGATGACGAGTGTATGGATTGTCCCTCTCTGAGCAAGAGTGAGGAGTCTTCTCAGTCCCCTTCGTTTCATATTGAGTCCTGAGCCAATGTCTGTGAAGACCAGAGGACTTGATCTGAAGTGTTTCCTGCACTCCTGGGTGAGAGTCTTCAGTTGTCTATCAAGGTCCCCATCCGTCTTCTGTCTGTGTCCAGAAACTCGTGCATAGATAGCAATTCGTCTCTTTGAGGATGGTTCTCTGATGAGGTTCCGATGCATCTTCCCAAGAAGTCTTTTGACCTCAGACAGGGGAACCCTCCTATGATTACCTGGATTCCGATGACACTGGATGTGTCCTTTCCTGTCACACTGTCTAATGGTCTGCGAACAGACTCCTAGTCTACGGGCCGCTTGTGACACTGTGAACATGTGTTTTACTCAAACAGCAACACAATACATGTCCAAGTTCGTGGAACTTCTTTGCAGCTGCCTTCAACCCTCCAATTCTCATAGGAGGGGATGGTGAGAAACGGACATTACGAGCAGTGGCAAAGTATGCTGATTACTGCAATTTATTCTTGGGACCTGACCTGGAACATAAGTTGGATGTGCTTAAAGAACACTGCAAAGCAGTTGGGCGCGACTATGATGACATCGGTAAGAGTCAATTCTCTCAGGGTTGGCCTGGTATCTTTGTGACGAATGATGAAGATGAACTTGAAACACATCTAAAATGGCGGTCAAAGCATCTTGATGCTTCAAAGGAAAAAGTTCTGGAATCAGGACGGAGCAATGCACCTGGATCTTGGGTGGGATATCCCGAGGAAGTCTTGGAACGGTTTGAGTACTTCATAGGTTTGGGTTTTGATTTCTTCCAAGTTATGTTTCGTGGAATTGGGAACGAATACATTGAAGCGAGCAGAAACTTTGCAGAGCTCGTAATGAAGAAACTATGATTCAGAACTCATCAAGCCCTTCATGGTCGATCCAGGTCTTGAAATGAGGTTCATATGTTCCCCGGATTCCTCTAGATGCAATAAGTCCGGTGACGAATTTATCAAGGGTTTCAGAGAGCAGCAAATAATCTGCTTCGCCAAAATTTCTACTCACCTCGCTTAAGTTCACCGAGTCGATTAT
>SOKL01000165.1 GCA_004376265.1 Candidatus Thorarchaeota archaeon | reverse complement strand
CGCCAGGTGGATTCGCACCAACAACAACGCCAACAGGAACAACATCATCGACAACATCAGGAACAACGACACCACCACCCCCAACATTTGATATCTTAACTCTCAGTATAATTGGTGGACTTGGAGTTGTAGTTGTTATCCTTGTTGTACTATTGGTCCGGAAACAATAATGGTTCAAATTGAAGGTTCAAGCTAGTTTAACTTGAACCTTTACCTCTTTTTTTATCCATTCTTCTGTACATTCATCCAGCAGAGTTGATAAGTACAGAATCCTGCAGACTGTTGACATGTACAATATCTATCCAATCGCCTGGATTGCTAAGAGTTCTGCTTTCCTAGAGTATGTATCTTCAGCAACATTAGAAAAAGAGTTCTTGGTCGCGGATTTTGCCTCAGGCGAGCACGATCGGGTTCCTTCTTTCTTTGTTAATGTGTTGTCTGAAATCAGTCCATCTGTCCCCAAACGAACTGTTGTCTATTGCACGGATCTTCATGCATTACGACTTGACAGTCTAATGGGAAAACTCGAGGAATCAGCACTACTCGAGAATGTAAGAGTGGTGCATGCCAAACTAGAAACGATGGATGAAGAAGCTAATCTTAGACCTGACATGATAGAACATCTTGATAATAGCCCAACTGCCATGACTTGGCTTGACCATCATCTGAAAGAAAAGAAGTTCTTTCCGCAAGAAACATTCGATGTTGGGATACTAAATAATGACGTTGTTGGATATCTACACGAATACTATAAGGAATATAGTGATGCCGCAGTTAGTCTTCGAAAAGTGCATAGAGTGCTCAAGAAGGGTGCTCTTCTTATTGCAACAATGCCATGTTCGTTGTATGTTGTGGATAATGTGCAAATTCTCGAATCACTTGGATTTGAAATGCTTGAAGGGTTTGACATTAATCTCTCAGATGAGTCAATCATACCACTAAATAAGTCCTCAAAGCCACAGACTATGAGTCGTTTGGGTAATTATACCTTCTTGGTTTTTGTGAGGAAATAATACATCAAGGATAGAATCATAGGAGAGAAATGGTACAAACTGACATACTTTCTCGCAAAGCTTATACAGAGCAAAGCGAAGTACACAACTACCTCTGTTGCAGGGGAAAACACCATGTCTAGAAAAAAACTCACTGACAAGGAGAAAGCCACACTTGATGACGCACTGAAAGGAGCAGTCCTATCAGACTCTGAAGTTGAGAGATTCGCAGAGGGCGTGGAAGAATCGGGTGAGGTTGTAATGCCTGTAGAGGACGGTGAAGATCTCATTTCTGCTGCAGCTCTAGCTCTTGATTTTGTGGAGCATTTGGAGACCTCAGCGCCCAGAGAAACAACTGGAGATGAGGATGCCGTAGCAGGTTTCGACGCTCTGCTAAAGAAGCTAGAAACATTGAGAGCTGATATTTCGTCACTTCAAAGGGGTGTAGTTGGGATATTTGCTACACAGCTTTTGACATTCAGAGGGAATGTTGTTGATTTGAAATCTCGAATATCCGAAGAAATGGTTGAGCGTCTTCGGATGAAGTTCTATAAAGAATTCATAGAAACAATGTTTGTCGATATTGTCGATGCAGAGTTTTCAGTTCTAGAAAAGGGATTGGTCGATAAGATTGTTGAACAGACACAAGATAAATTCAAAGAATTCGCTCTAAGGGTCAGAGAATCAGAGGTTGATCTAAGAAGAACGATAGTTGAACAACAGGATATCGTCAGGTCTTTCATGACCAGCCTTGAAGAAGAAACTGTTGTCCAGAGGACAGAGCTTGCAGAGAAGCAGACTGAACTGACAAAACTGGAATTGGAGATTAGAACACTTCAGTCACAAGTTGATACGACAAAAGCCACTGGAGTCGCAAAAGAAGAATATGAGCGACGCATCTCAGGTCTGGAAGAGGAAGTTAAAGACCAAAAGGATGACATTCTGTTGAAGGATGCCTTGATTGAAACAAGAACCCGAAATGCTGAAACTGCCGGAAAAGAGGTTGAAGAACTAAAGATAAACCTGAGTGAGGTTCAGGGTCAGATTGAAGTATACAAGGAAGAAGCAGCCCTCGTCATTCCGCAGTCAGAAAAGACCGATGCAGAGATTGAAGCTTTTCAATCCAAGATCAAAATATTAGAACAATCTCTTGAGGATAAGCGTAAAGAGGCCGAAACTACTATTGCCTCTACAAAGCAATTAGAAACACAAATTTCTGATTTAGAAGCAGAGAAAACGAACATAGAGAAGACTGCACAGGATCGACTAGATGAGTTGGAGTCGCTTGAGGCTCGTATTGCTGAAGTAAAAGCATTGGATGAACGTATCCACAATCTAGAGACGGATAACAAAGACGCTAAAGAAGCACTCAAAGTTACAGAGATGCAGAAAGATGCTTTTGAGAAAGCGACACGCCTTATGGAGAAGGAACGAGACCTCTCTTTAGAGCAGAGAGATTTGTCCGAAACACGCACTCAACGATATATCAAGGTCCTTGGAATGGAGGGAAACACCAAGGTCTTACTGCTCGTTGATGAGGTTGGTTCAATCACTTTCACTGAACTTGGTAGATCACTGGGTGTCCCGAAGGGACAAGTCATGAAATGGGCTCGGGAGCTAAAGAAATTGGATGTTCTGGCAATCCGGGGTGAAACTGTGAAATCTACCCTTGGCAAAATGGACATCAAAGAGGGAGAAGTCAAAGTAGACGAATAGACAATTTAGAATTCGATAGAACGGTCTCCTTCCCCAAAAGAGTTCACAATATCTGACCAATACTTTGATAATTTCGATAGAGCACTGGAAAAATCACTCACCAAACGAAATTCACCCATTCTTTTCTCTACGAGTCCAACATCTCGAAGCTTCCGCATAACTTTGACATAGAGACCTCTACTGGATAGAACGAAGGTGCTCCACTCTGAGTCTTTCACGACCCCACTCTTCTGCATTATTGTATTCAGAATCTTTGCAGCTTGTTCAACTTGCATCTCAGTGAAGAAAATATATCGAAGCAAATGCCGAGGAGAGATAAGCGATGGTCTCCGTACAAGGTCGATTTTGGCCATATTCAGTACCTGAGTATGGGATTTCAGATTCGAATAAGACTCTAGGTATTACCCTTTGTTTCTTGTCGATTTCATTATCAGTAATAGGAAGGCAATCACAATAAGAACTCCAATAGAGATTAGAGTTTGCATCACTAGAGAGATTGTGGCTAGTATGCCCGGTCCCATCATCCAAAATGCTACGCCTGTAAGAATGCATCCAGCTAAAGGAAGTATCTGAAAAGGTGACCTGATTTTCCCCAAAATTGCTACAAGAATGAAGAATCCATACCCAACAGCTGCAAAAGCGATGGCCAATGTGAACAGTACTGCGAGCGCTTCGTATACACCGTACAATACCCATCCTGCTGCTGGCATTAGATACGCCACTATCAGCCAGATGATGTTGAATACCATGATGTATTTGAGACCACCTGCCGCATTGCGAATATCAATATCTGAGGGAGCATTCGAAAACATGATTGTCATGGCTAAGAATGCAACAATCCAAAATACAGGATTAACAACTGTTAGTTCTCCAAATGTGTACAGAAACAAGTAGACAAAGCTACCAATCTGGGTAATCGGGTATACTGCATCTGCAAGGAGTGTAGGGTTCGATTTGAGGTTAATCAGGTCCACAAGAAGATCAATTGCACTTCCTCCTAGTTCAGGTCTATCTGGAACGAGGAATGTTGCTCCAAACGCAAACAAAATCAGAAGTATCAATGATACTCCAACTGGAGCTAGATTAATTATTGCATTCTTGAACCCACTATTCGGTTTCATATATTTGACATAACCGAGTACGATCTGATCACCTTGTCTTTCAACATTTATCGGTTTGAATTCTACAACTTCAGTTCCTGTGAACTTGCATCCCAAATAATGTGAGGACTCGTGCAAGGCAACTCCGGGTCCAACGAGCATATACCAAGACCGTGAACCAGGGTCTCTAGTAGTTCGAAGTAAGCGATGAGAGAGCCATTCGAGGAACCAACCAAGAGCCCAAACAATGTAGAATAGACCCATTCCTAGAAGCACGATGGTGAAGTATGCATTCATGTTATTTCCCCCTGATAACCAGTATCTTTCAGCTTAATCCAAGTTCTCGACGCTTCTCATCCTCTACTTTTTCCAGCTCCCGAGCCTTCATCTTTTCCATTTCTCGAGCCTTCTCTTTTTTCGCTTTCTCAACAAGTTTCCGTTTTTCCTTATCCAGATTGCGAAAACGTTTTTCCTTAGTTTTCTTTGCATCACGAATCCTTTTCCGAAGGGTGTCAACTTCTTTCTTCAGTTTCGAGCGAGTCTTTTCTTTTCGTTTCTTTGCTTCTCTATATTCCTTATCTGCACCTTTCCAATCGCGCTCAGCTTCTCGGAGTTGTCTTTGAATTGCTTCATACGCTTCTCGTTTAGATGTCAGTGTGCTTCGGTAGCCTACAACTTCAGTATCCAAGCGAGCGTCCAATCCCTCAAGATCCATCTCCGCTTTCTGCAGATTAGTTTCGAAATTCCTGATATCTGAATCAATCTTCTGAACTTTCTTGTCATGTGAGTAGTCTGAATCCGTCATCGCAATCGTTGTACCGATAACATTGTCCTATTTCACTGTTATCCATAAGCGTCAGAGGAATTCCTCTGAGAATTGATTCATTATCGTTCTCTCAGCACGTCGCAACCGTTCTTGAGCTGCAACTCGTTTAATTCCTAATGTCTTCGCGAGATGCTTGATTTCACATTTTCGAGGTATCTCATAATAGCCATGTACTATCGCTTCTTTGATTGCTTCTAGTTGTTTCTCTGTAAGACCCGGATCAAATATCCCCCCTGGAGAACGACGTATTCTCAGAAGGGTGACCTTGGTGAAATTATCCCTGAGTGTATCAAATGCAGTTTTGAATGCTGCTTGATTTGGTGCAAGCAGATGATGGATTTGTGTTCCACTTGCAATAACGATTGGAAGCCTAGACATGCATCCACAATCCAGTATAGTTTCGTGGATTGATTTTTGCTTCAGCTTGTGAACAACTTCTGTCCAATACAGTTCAGGAGTCTTATGAGTTATTTTTACCTCAACTGTGCTTGATGACTTCTCCAGTGCTTTGACATACCTGACGATTTGTTTCTCTTCTCCAGTTAAGCTTTCAATTATCCCAAATCCCAGGGGACCATTGATGGAAACAAGATGAACTTTCACTGGAATCTTTCGTGTGAGATCGCACGAGTAGTACCCCTCAGCAGCAATCTCAAGCCTGGCTTCTATCATCCTTATAAACACCCGTCTTATGACGGCATAACATCTAAACCCACTTCAATCTACCGATAGATCACGGAGAAACTCCACGTGATGGAACCAGAAACTAACCAGCCTCAGTATTCCAAGCGGACTCGAATAATAGCTGTTGTTCAAGCTCTATTTGTGACTGTACTATGGTCCTCCTCATTTGTCGTCATTAAGTTTGGACTCGAAGAGATTCCACCTCTAACATTTGCTGGATTGAGATATTCAATCGCATCTCTAATTCTACTTGGTCTGATAGTTTCACAATCTAAAATGCGTGCCGCGATAAGAGGACGTTCAAGAAGTTGGTGGAGAATGTTGACGCTTTACGGTATCATCTATATTGCAGCAACCCAAGGAACTCAATTTCTTGGTCTGAACTATCTGCCTGCAATAACTTTCTCACTAATTCTTAATATGACACCAATCATTGTTCTCTTGTTGGCTGTACCTTGGCTTGGTGAGCGACCTTCTAAAGCTGAAACAGGTCTCATTCTGCTCGGACTCTGCGGGGTGCTTCTGTATTTCTATCCTCTCGATTTTGTTGGTATTTCGATACTAGGTCTAATTGTTGGTGTAATTAGTTTATTAGCAAATTCATTTTCTAGTATCATTGGAAGAGCTATCAACCGAACTCGCGACACTCCAGCATTAGTAGTGACTGGGATAATGATGTCTATTGGTTCAATCTTTTTGATGCTCTTTGGTCTGATAATAGAACCGCTAGCGCCTCTATCTCTAACTTCGTGGATCTACATCCTATGGCTTGCAGTTGCTAACACTGCATTGGCCTTCACTCTCTGGAACAGGGCAATGAGAGTCTTAAGGGCAATCG
>SOKL01000332.1 GCA_004376265.1 Candidatus Thorarchaeota archaeon | reverse complement strand
TTACTGCTCTCATCTACACAATAAGAGGCAATAACGACGTGATGTCCAAGATGCTTTCGATGATTTCTAGAGCAGTGCAAGATATTCTTCTTGTGGCACCAAAACTAGATGATTTTGGAGAAGGTGTCATTCTAGCCTTGAAGGAGGCTGCAGGTAGAGGTGTGAAAATCCGTTCCATCTTAGGAACCAAGAGCGAAATTAATATCCCGAACTTCCAACAGCGTATTAAGGAGGATACACTAGCTATCGATTTGGTAATCGATTCAGTTGAAGCAATGATCTCAATGCCGGATCTCAGTGTTTGTGGTTGGGCAGATAATCCGCTCATTTCAATGCAACTCGAAGGATTTCTAGAACAGACTTGGAAGATGTCAAAGAAGGTATGATTCATGGCTGATTACGATGTTATTATTGCAGGAGCTGGTACTGGAGGAGCAACTACTGCATATACTCTTGCAAAGAGAGGTCACTCTGTACTTCTGATAGATAGAAAGGAAAGAGATGGCATTGGTGAGAAGACCTGTGGTGATGCACTTGGGTCACATCATATCAATGAACTGAGAGAGTTGGTAGGCATACCAGAGCTACCAGCGGGAATCGTTGAATACGAGGTCAATGGAATTGATCTGATTGCTCCAGACCGGGACCACAGACTGAGAATGGAAGGTCCTACTACTACTGGGATGTCATTTAACAGACTCAAGATGGGTCAGTGGTTTGTTGGGCTTGCTGAGTCTGCTGGTGCTGAAGTTATGGCGTCGACCCGGGTTAAGAAATTACTTTTTGACGGTGGAAAGGTATCGGGTATCAAACTCTCAAAAGGAGGTGGACCTGAGAAAGAGGTAATAGGTCGAATAGTAATTGATGCCACAGGCGCAACTGGAATGCTAAGAATGCAGCTGCCTGAGAGCTCACCCGTTGAGCGTCATATTGATGGTGAGGACAGAATGGTAGCCTGGCGTGATATATACGAGACCCCTGATTTCGATTTTGAGACCCCTGATATTCTAGACATTTTTTGGAATCAAGATGAGACTCTTGGAGGCTATACTTGGGTATTTCCACAGGGGAAAAATCGGGTCAACGTTGGCAACGGAGTCATGACAATCAAGGGTCATCGTAATCCAAAGCACATCCAGAATGATTTTGTGAAGAAGACTTGGATTGACACATGGGGAGAGATCAAGGTCCTAAACAGCAGTGGAGGAGTAGCTCCGATTCGACGACCTATTGACACAATGGTCGATGACAACTTCATGCTTGTCGGAGACGCAGCTTGTCAAGTGAACCCAATTCATGGCGGGGGTATTGGTTCATCGATGTTGGGAGGAGCACATGCTGGAATCACAGCCTCTGAAGCTCTGGAGAGAAACGACACTTCGATTGAGTCGCTCTGGATCTATAATTCAAGGTATCACAAAAGCTATGGCTCAAAGCAAGCTGCCCTTGATGTGTTCAGGTGGTTCTTATTGAACATCACAAATGATGACATCGATTATGCATTCAAGAAGCAAATAATCAAGGCAAGTGACCTTCTTGACACGTCAATGACAGGGGAAGTCAAATTTGGTGCTGGAGAGAAATTCAAAAGACTTGTAGCTGGATTTGGTAAGATTCCATTATTGCTTCGAGTATCAAAAATTTCCAAGCTCATGAATAAGATTCGTATTGTCTATAGCGATTATCCCGAATCTCCAAAGGGCTTAGAATCTTGGAAAGCTAAATTAGTTCCGATATACGAGGAAGCCAAAGCAGCGTAGGAAAGCAATGCACTTCCTTTTCATGGACATGTGTTTCTCTCCTTTGTGATTATACTAGTAAAGTGCATCAGGTTGAAGTTGGCGATGTGTGTAAACTTCAAATCAAGAGTACGAACAACATGGTTAAAGCCGATTGACTCTCAGGATGTTTGATTATCTTGGTCGATAAGGTTCGCCTGTCTTTAGGAACAGCAATCCAGTTGGGACTAGAGATCGGAAAAACTGACCCTGACTTTACAACAGCCTTTCTCATGACATATCGTGATGGTAAATGCGATGCCAACTGCGCGTTTTGTCCTCAAGCTCAAGAGAGCACTGCGGCCTCAGATAGACTATCGAGGATATCTTGGCCTGAATACGAGATTGATAAAGTAGTACGTAATTGGTCTAGACCTGGACAATTTAGACGGATCTGCATTCAGACCATTTGCTATCCAGAAGTTGTAGATGATGTAAGGCAGATTGTTGGAGAACTACGAAAAATCTCAAAATTACCAATATCTGTTGCAATTCATCCGATAACAAAAGAAGAGATGGTACGTTTGAAAGATATCGGTGTGTCCACTATCGGGATTGCACTAGATGCTAGCACTCCTGAACTTTTCGAGAAAGTAAAGGGAGAACAGAGGAAATCCACATATCGTTGGAATCTCCATACTCAGGGATTGAAAGATGCTCTCGATATCTTTGGTATTGGTAATGTGACAACGCATCTCATTATCGGGTTAGGTGAGACCGAGATTGAGGCAACTGAATTCATCATGAGGATGTATGAATTAGGTATCAGCGTTGGTCTCTTTGCATTCACAAGTATCAAAGGTACATCTCTTGAAAAACAGGAATCACCAGATCTTGCAGCTTACAGAAGAATTCAAGCAGTCAGACATCTTATTTCAAGAGGTATCTTGGAAAGAGCGCAGGTAAGAGTCTTAGATGAAGGTAGAATAGCACTCGATATTGATGCATCATCACTTAGACAAATCTTATCGTCAGGAGAAGGATTTCAAGTTACAGGTTGTAAGGGTTGCAATCGACCATACTATAATGAGCGACCTCGAGGACCAATGTATAACTATCCAAAGCATCTGACAGAGGATGAGATTCTGAAATCCATCGAAGAAACCCAGCTGGTGACATAAGTGGATGAGTTTCGATTCATTGACCTAGAAACACATGACGCATACATGAACATGGCAATCGATGAAGCAATCATGTTGGCAATGAAAGAGGGAAAAGCTCCACCTACACTCAGACTCTATCGATGGAAGCCATCCGCGGTTTCTGTTGGAACTTTTCAGAGCATGATTGATGAAATAGATGTCGAATTCTGTAGGGAGAATGGGATCGACTATATTCGTCGAATTACTGGAGGAGGAGCTGTCTTTCACGATTATGAGGGAGAGGTAACCTACAGTATCATTATACCAAAAGAGCACAGATTAGCATTAAGTGACATTCTCGAATCATACAGACTTCTCTGTGGAGGTATCGTAAATGCTTTGAAGCATCTTGGTATTGTAAGTGAATTCAAACCAATCAATGATGTAAACGTGGGAAACAAGAAAGTATCAGGAAATGCTATGACGAGAAGAAATGGTTGTATTCTCCAACACGGAACAACTCTGCTCGATTTGAATATCACTCTGATGTTCACAATTCTAAAAGTACCGCAAGAAAAGATCTCTGACAAGATGATTTCAGACGTGAAGGAGAGAGTCACTTCCATCCGTGAAATCCTAGATAGAGATGTACAAATCGGTGAATTAGAAGAATCCATTATGTTTGGTTTCTCCGATGCACTAGATATTGAACTGGTTTCAGGGGTTCTGAGTGAAGAAGAACAGGATTCAGCTTCGAATCTCGCACAGGAAAAGTATGCTACTGACGGCTGGAACTTCGCGAGGTAGATGTTATGCTCAGTTCTAGCTACAAGATTCCTGGTGGAAAGCTCGTCAAGGTCAAGCTATGGGTCGACGTAGAGAAGATAAAACGAATCACGATATTGGGGGACTTCTTCCTTCATCCTGAAGAAACAATTCAAGCAATAGAAATTGCGCTTGTTGGAACCGAATTGAATGTTACCTCAATTGAGAGCATTATTTCCAAAGTTATGAGTGAATCAAATGCATCACTTATTGGAGCAACACCTGAAGATCTTGTGACTACAATAATGATAGCTTGGGATTCAAAGTAAGAATTACTCAATAGGTTCTACTGAGATTTTCAACCGCTTTCTCCCTACGTCAACAACATTCTCAATCTTGATACATGATTCCTTGAGTGTCATCTCGAATTTATCTTCTACACCAAAGTAGACGTTCTCAAGCTTCTCAAAAGGTGATTCTGAATTCAAGTCCTTTAAACTCTCATATTGAAGAAGATTGACCTTACCACTGCTGCTATGTATATTCCAAATTGTTGACACGACGCTATCAGCTTTCTCTCGATCAACAGCGGGAGTAACCGCTGCAATAAAGCTCTTTGCGAGGTCTCTACCAAAAGGACTCACAGTCATCGGTCCACCTATCCAATCTCTGTCCAGGTATAACACACCTTCATGGAGTGTCTGAGACTGATCGACCATCATTCTTAAGTCGATGAACTCCGGGAAACCACCCGGTTTGAGGTATATTTCCTGCAAACCTCCACTCATTGGTTTTCGTCCACTTTCAGAGAAATTAAAAAATGAATAGAAATCCGTTTTCTGAAGGTCTTCATAGCTCACAAGAAAGTCTCCTTTCGCGAAGAAAACACACGACATCTTAACTGATTAGCCTTTCTCAAGATGAAATTTATTCATATCATCAATAACTCTAATTTATATATCACTAATAGATGCTATCTGTTGTAATGGGGTTTCCTGATTGAGTGAACGCAATGAGCGGATGGGCACTTTGGTGTTCATAGTAGTTTCTGCCTCAGTCATGATTGGTTTGTACCTAATCAGTTTCTATAGCTATCTCCTATTTCATTCAATCATCGAGTTGTTTGCAATCATCGTAGCTTCAGCAGTTTTTGTGATTGGTTGGAATTCAAGAGAGGAATATAGTTTCTTCAGATTCATTGGTATCGCATACCTCTTCATTGCAAGTATTGATGTTCTCCATACTCTCTCTTACAGTGGAACAGGAATCTTTCCTGGATTTGATGCTAATCTCCCTACTCAACTCTGGATGCTTGCAAGATATATTGAAGCTGGCTCGCTTCTTGTAGCTCCTTTTGTTATGAAGAAGCGTGTGAGAAGAAGGATTTTCGTTATTGGTTATTTGATTCTTTTTGGATTATTGCTTACTACAATTTTCGCCGGTGTATTTCCGGATGCCTATGTTGTTGGTGAAGGACTTACCTTATTCAAAATAGCTAGCGAGTTTGTCATATCTGGAATTCTCATTATTGCCGTGTATGTTTATCATCAGAAAAGGAAAAGCTTTGATCCTATGGTTCTCAAACATCTTTATGCAGCAATTGCTATTTCCATCGCAGCTGAAATGGCATTCACACTCTATGTAGATCCATATGGCCTCGCAAATATGATTGGACATTACCTCAGATTCGTATCGTATTATCTAATCTACAAAGCATTTGTCGAATCTAGTTTAATCAGACCATTCGATGTGATGTTCAGAAACTTGAAAGCAAGTGAGAAATCTCTCATCGCAGCAAATGAATCTCTAGAGCTAACAAATAAGATCGTGAGACATGACATTCTTCACGAGCTTTCTGCCGTCACTCTCACTCTCGAGATCTTTGAACAATCAAATAAGGAGGACTATTTGCTAACGCAGGCCCTTGAGAGTATTGAACGATGTACAGATCTAATTGATTGTGCGCGTCAGATGTCATTAATCTATAAAGGAAAAGTCGAAATCTTCCCAACTGATGTACGAGAAACGCTTCTTCGTGTTATTGGCGGCTCTAATCTGGAAATTACAATTGATGGCGATGGAATGGTGATGGCTGGAGCTGGCCTTTTCTCAGTCTTCCGGAATATAGTACTTAATGCAGAAACTCATTGCAAAACCAACAGATTAGAGATCACCGTGAGGAGCGAGGGTGATAATATCGAAACCAGAATTAGCGACTTTGGTTCTGGTATAGCTAAAGAGATTCGGGAGAAAATCTTCGAGGAAGGTTTCACGGCTGGTGAATCGAGAGGATCCGGTCTTGGTCTATTTATTGCCAGGAAAGTGATTGAGAGTTATGGTGGTAAGATATCTGCTGAACCGAACGAACCATCTGGAACTACATTTGTTGTGTCATTACCACGAGTCAAAAAGACATGAATCATCTCTGTGCCTTACTTGTTTTCATTATCTGAAATACCTGAACTGCAGTCACTGATAACGCAAGAAGAATTAATCCAATCCAGTCTAAGTAGCTCGGGTATTCGCTTAGAAAGATAATGGATAGTACGACAATCTGGGGCATCATAGTGCTGTGGATT
>SOKL01000037.1 GCA_004376265.1 Candidatus Thorarchaeota archaeon | reverse complement strand
GGAAACTTCCGTGCCAGCAGACGGAAAAGGATTAAGCTTCAGATTGCTGAAGAGCTCTTGACACATCTGATGTCGAGCAGCAAGATAGAGTACCACGTGCTAGGTTAATGCTTGGATCATATCGAGCATTGGAATGATGCTCTGTCTACTTGGAGATTTCAGCATCATGAGATAGGTAACTATGAGGAAAGCCGCTCCAGCCAGAATCACTCCAAGAGCCATGAGACGCAGTGCATAAGCCGGTTGGAAAACGTATCTGGAACTGTAATAGATTAATCCGAGACCAATGACACCAATCATTATGATAACTGAAGCTACCATGCCCTCCAGTCCCAGCTGGACATCGAGAGCGGGGTAAACAATAATGGGTTCATTGTTCGGCCCAGTTGCTATGGCAGGGGGGGATTTCACCAGAGTGTAGATGTTTCCGCCGAGAACGAACAGTATAGCAAAGAAGAACACACCAAATACAAGAATATCTGGAGGCCGTGCGGGCATTCCAAAATGCGGCCTAGCAAGTCGCATGCGCGGTTTGACTATGAATCGCGGCCACCATGGTTTCATCTGTTCGACCTCGAAAGGTGCCGTTTGGCGGTCTGCTTTTAAGACTATCGTGAAATGCACATTCGTACTAGCCCAACCATCACTAGATTGAACTGGTTTATTCCACCAGATTCGAGAGAGGCGAGTCAAACTGTCGAGAGTTTTGATTATCTCTGAAAAGCCCACCGCAGCGAAACGAATCGCTGAAGCGTTGAATCAACAGGGGTCTTTGAGTGAAGTCAAGAAGGGGCGAGTTTCATACTACGAATTCAAGAGAGGTAAGGACACCCTCGTTGTAGCCTACGCGCTAGGGCACTTGTATGACCTCCGCCAGACAGAGAAGGGGTGGACATACCCTAGACTCGAAACAGAATGGGTTCCGAAATATGAAGTAGTCAAGAAAGCGAAGGGAATCAAGCCAATCATCAGGCTGATCAAGAGGCTCGCAGAAGAAGCAGATGAATTTGTAGTAGCTACTGATTACGACATTGAGGGGAGCTTGATTGGTTATCTGACTGTTAAGTATGCGTGCGGAATGGACCCCGCAAATGCGAAGAGAATGATCTTCTCGTCACTGACAGCCAAGGATTTAGAAAGTGCCTATGAGAACATGTCACTAACGTTGGAGTTCCCCCTGATAGAAGCGGGTAAGGTGCGGCATGAGGTCGATTGGCTCTATGGAATAAACCTCACTCGTGCACTGACTCTTGCAATCAAGAGCACTGCAGGCTGGTTCAAAATAGTATCAACTGGTAGAGTTCAGGGTCCTGCACTTGCATTTGTGGCGAAGAGAGAGCAGGATATCAATCTCTTCGTGCCGGTCCCATTCTGGACCATAAAGGCCATGAGTGACCACGAAGGAGTCAATATTGAACTGGAATACTCTAGGAAACGAATCGACATCAAGAAAGAGGCCGATGCAATTGGTAGTGAACTTCAGGAGAAACAAGCACATGTTGATTCAATTGAGAAGAAGAAGAGCACACATCGACCGCCTGTTCCGTTCAATTTGAGCGGTCTCCAAGCAGAGTCATACAGACACTTCGGGTTCAAGCCTAGTAGAACGCTCGTTCTTGCACAGAAGCTCTACTTGGATGCTCTGATCTCATACCCACGAACAAGTAGTCAGAAGATACAAACGAGTCTTGATGTGAACGAGATACTCCATGGACTCAGCGGATTCAAGCAATA
>SOKL01000255.1 GCA_004376265.1 Candidatus Thorarchaeota archaeon | reverse complement strand
AGAAGGGAACGGATTTTCCACGGATAATGTTCGCAGCATCTTCGAAGAAGGATACGTTTGCTACAACCTCTTTGCCTTCAGTTGCAACATATGACCAATCTCTTTTTTCAGGTGAGTGCCAACTTTTTGTCCAGTGTTGTTTCCTAACCTCTTCTAAATCCGTCGTAACTTCATGAGCTTTCCAAAGAAGTCTAATGGCAGAATCTCGATCTTCATCTTTTGCCTCTCTAATTTCGTACATTGCAGCCTGTTGATAATTTGAAACCTACTTCATTCTTTTCGTTCAAGTAGAAATTCAGAAATCGAAGATATCGTAGGTTTCTCTATCCGATTTATCACTGCAAAACCCAAGACCGATAGGAATCGTGACAGACTTGTCACGACCCCATGGAATATTTAATGTGACTTTGACACGAACCTGATTTCTTATTATTGACCTGTTGAAAGTGGTCTGCATCGATTCATCTGTTTGAATTTGAGTTTCCATCCAAAGGTCCCTCCGAACATAGTCATCATCCAAGGACTGCTTTGCTAATTTCTTCCTTGAATTGCGTTTGTATCTTCCTGCATGAACGGTTTCGTTCGAATTCAATTCCACACGTACTTCTCGTATTTTCACGTCCTGAGCCACACGAAATCTTAGAGGTATTAGATCTCCTAAACAAAATACGTCTTCTGAAAGTTCAACATCAAGTACAGGATATCCATCATCTTCTGCATAACCTCGTTTAGTCTGTGGGGAAGGTTTGTCAACCGTCTGTCTGAAATCTAGAATCAATTTTTCCTTTGGATCTCTTGCCCGAGAGATTTCAACAACAGCCTCTAGCGTGTACTCAATCCAGCCATTTCTCCCTGAATAGCTGCTTAGGATGCCCTCAAGATCAACAGGGAATTGGAATAAGAACGGTAAACGCTTCTCTCCTAAAGACATGACTCCAGCTTCTTCTAGATACACGGTTTCATCGAAGTATACATGCTCATCAGTATGAACACTTGATGTCTTGCCGTGGCTGACAACTATTCGAGTATGCTCTCTACCCTTGAAGGTTATGCGAATTCCGTTGTGCTTGAAGTCATCATCGCATTTTACAATAACATGACCTTCAACAGTATCTCCTGCCTTATACTGAGTCTTCGTTGTAATGATTTCAACATCTCTCAATTAGAACTTCTCTCCGTTTATTGAATGCTAATTTATCTGTAGACTTTTGATGTTTGTGTAACACAGTGTATCCGACCATCGATGGCTTTAGATAGACTCTGGCATGTTGCTGATTTACAGGAGATCAGACAGCAATGGAAAGTGTGGATGTCATTATTCAGAATGGATTAGTCATTGATGGTTCAGGTTCTGAATCAATTCACAAAGATATCTCCATCAGAAAAGGGAGAATCAAACATGTCGAGTCAGATATCAAAGTTGAATCAAGGAAAACCATGGATGCAAAAGGATTGGTTGTATGTCCGGGGTTTATTGACGTGCATAGTCACTCAGATATGTCATTGCCGTTTGACAATCGACTTGAATCAACGCTTAGACAGGGAATAACAACCTCAGTGATTGGTAACTGTGGATTCTCTATGGCTCCAGTGAATGAAGAACGAATTGACATGCTCCGCAAAGAATTTGATATGTTCTCTCCTCCTGGTGCGAACATCGACATTATCTGGAGAACCTTTGAGTCTTATCTCGGTCAACTCGAAGCGAATAAAATCTCATCTAATATCGTCCCATTGGTTGGGTTCGGAGCTATTCGCATGGCAGGAGGTCCTGCATATGAAAATAGACCACCAAGTCAAGCTGAACTTGAAGATATGAAAGCCTACGCAAAAGAAGCAATGGAAGCTGGAGCATTTGGAATGAGTACGGGTCTCATTTATCCTCCGCAGGTATACGCATCGACTAAGGAGATTATAGAAGTATCAAGGGTTGTCGCAGATTATGGTGGATTGTATTTTTCACACATTCGAGGTGAAGGCGATACAGTAGTCAAAGCCGTTCAGGAAGTAATTGATATAGTGGAAAAGTCAGGATGTGTGGGGGGACAGATTGCTCATCATAAAGTTGCAGGGAAGCAATTCTGGGGAACAAGTAAAGATACTCTACAACTTATCTCTGATGCGAATGCTAGAGGAGTCAGCATTACATGTGATCAATATCCCTACAATAGAGGAAGCACTTCACTGATCTCAGTTCTTCCGCCGTGGGTTCACGAAGGAGGGATTGAAAAGCTCCTTGAAAGGATAGGAAATCCTGACATTCAACAGAGAATCAAGGAAGATGTCGAAGGAGCTCTGGATTGGGAAAATCTAAAGGAAGAAGCAGGTTGGGATCGAATCTTCATCGCATCTGTCAAGACTGAGAAATGGAAGGATACGGAGGGACTCAGTCTGAAAGAGATCACTCAACAACGTGAATATCCAGATGAGTATGCAACCTTGTTTGAGTTGTTGATAGACGAAAAGGCTGAGGTGTCCATGACAATGGAGAGCATGGGAGATGAGGACATTGAACGCATAATGAAAGGAAAGTACACGATGGTAGGGACAGATGGTGCAGGTGTGGCACCTACTGGCGTCCTTAGTCACGGGAAACCTCATCCACGACACTATGGAACATATCCGAGAATCCTAGGTCATTATGTGAGAGAGAAGGGTGTCCTAACTTTAGAAGAAGCCATACACAAGATGACAGGTTTTCCTGCTCAGAGATTAAGATTTCATGATAGAGGGCTCCTTAGAGCTGGAAACTGGGCAGATATCGTTGTGTTTGATCCTAAGACAATTATTGACAGAGCCACATTCTTGGACCCGCATCAGTTTTCTTTAGGCATTCATCATGTAATAGTAAATGGCGTATTAATAGTGAATGAAGAAGGGCAAAATGAGGAATTACCAGGCAAGGTGCTAAGACACAGAGTCGGTCTTGACTAATATGAACCCCTCTCTGATCTTCTTCAGCAATCTCTCTTCTAGAAACTTCTTTGCAGATTCAACGGTTGTAAACTCTCTTGATGCTCTCAATCCAGACGTTCCAACTTTGCCAAAATGTATAGTAACTGCTTTACCTTCTATTTCGCCTTTCCAGAACTTATGATCATATTCATCTTTGAATTCATAGCGACCAGTGTTTTCCCTGCTATTTGATGACATTGTAGTTAATCCTCGGATAGTTTTATGAATTCATAGAAAAGAGCTAGAAGGAGTAACCCAACTCCTTCCAGACAGATTCATAGAGTTTCTTCAAACTGGTTGACAAACTCTTTGAATTGCTCAATGCCTTTTTGCCAAAATTCCTCTGTTGTGATATCAAAGCCAATTTCAGCAGCAAGTTCTCTGGGGGATTTACTAGAACCAGCAGAAAGCAAAGTTTTGAACTTAGGTACGAATGCTTCGCCCTGTTCTTTGTACAATTTGTACATTGCAAAAACGAAGAGACCCGCATACACGTAGGGATAGTTGTAGTAGCGATAGTTAGCCATGTAGAAGTGCAATTTAAATGTCCACCACCAACGCATGACAGGCAGCCACTCGACAGCATCACCGTACATATTGGTCCTTGCTTTCACCCAGAGATCTGAGATGGTGTTTCCATCCAGGAATTTACCTTTCTGGATAGCTTCATACAACATAGTTTCAAACCAGACACGGGTCGACACTTGGAACGCACCACCAGTAAAACTGTCAAGCACTGAAGCAAGAATTGCTTTCTTTTCTTCCTTGGAGTTAATCTGACCTAGTAGCTTTTCAGTAAGAAGGAGTTCTCCAAAGTTGGAACCTGTTTCTGCAATGCAGCTTCCTATCTCGTAGTTTGTAGGTTTCTGTGCTCTAGTTCCAAGATATGCATGTAAAGCATGGCCCAACTCATGGGCGCTTGTGTAGACATCACCTATAGTACCAGTGAAACTTTGCAGCACATAGGCACTCTCTCCAGCATGCCAAGTTGCGCAGAATGCACCTGAACGTTTTCCTTCACGAACAGAGGCATCTATGTGGCGTCGTTCGTACATTTCATTCATCCATTCACCGCTTTCTTTGTCGAATTCAGTGTATGAGTCAACGTTGAGTTTTCTTGCATCATCCCACGTGTATTTCTTACTCTGATCAGTTGGTATTGGGGCATCGATATCCCAGTTTCCTAATTTTTCTAGTCCCAGCGCTTTTGCCTTGAGCTTTAGGTATCTGCGGAATTCTCCAACATTCTTCTCTATTGTATTCATGAGAGCTGTAATAGTTTCTTCATCTACGTCATTTGCAATCAAACTCTGAGTCATGGGAGATAGCCACTTTCGCAGCTTCACCATTGTCAAGTGATCAGTAAATACCGACCGCAATGCTGAGGACCAAACAATATCATCCTTTGAGAGACCCTCAAAGACGATCTCATGTGCTCGCTTTCGTAGATCTCGATCAGGATGTTCATAGAGACCGACAATTTCACCATAAGGAAGGGTCTTCATCTCACCATCTATTTCGATTTCATAAGTCTGAGAAGATAACCAATCACCCTGAAGCATTGACCATGCACGAACACCATTCTGGTCTTTTGCTAGAGTTAGTTGTTCTTCAGCCTCTGTTAACATATGGGGAATTCGACGTTGGATTTTCTCGAGTGAGTGTTTGTATTCTCCAATAGCTGAATCATTCACTAGTTCAGGTTTTTCCGTAAGTAACTGCCCAAGTTCTAGATCCACAAAAGCAGCGGCTTGCATGAAGGCAGTTGCTGTATTTCTGTAAACACCGAATAGATGTTTGTTTACATCGCTATTCATGTCTGCTGAATATGCTAGCCGTGCGTAGTTGAATGGACCCTCATATTCAAGTTGCAACCTGTCAAGCTCATCCAGCATTTCAAAAACCTGCTTAGCATTGAAGGATACAATTTTGCCTCGGGTCTTCTCTCGGAAATCTTCCATTTCCTTTACCGCTGCTTTCATCCTCTCTTCGATATATCCTGAATCATCGACCTTAACAAGCTGAGAGAGGTCCCAACTCATCTTTTCCGTCTCTGTCATAATTATCTAACCAAGAAAAACGGAATTACAGTATCTTATGAGTGCTATGTCATGTGCACCAAATTCATGAGAGAACACGTTCAAACAGAAGAAGCTGGATTCCGTGATTGCGCCTCTTCAACCATTTAACATTCTGATATTGTTCCTCAAAATCAGGTGGATGGATGCACATGAGTATTTTAATTCCCAAGTCGCGTGCATGATTCAGATGAACTGAAAGGTTTGAGAGAAACGCATCGGGTGTAGTTGCATAGATTGTGAAACACCATTCAGGTCCATAGCGAGTGTCATGCTGGAATCCTGAAGACAGACTAGCACTGCTCTCCTCACCTGACCAGAACTCAGCAGTTTTAGCTATGACATCAACATTTTTCCTCGTAAGGTCGAATACATCCCAGAGGTGAATGAGAGTTGTATTTGGTAAGAGTTCCGGGTGAGATTGAGCGAATTCTAAAACGTCAGATGATTCCATTCGTTTTACGCTGTCCACTTCGTATGTCCATTTGAAATTCCTACGCCATCCTTTCCAGAAAACACTATACTGACCAATAATACTCATGTCAACTGACTCTGCAAGCTTTCTAGGTGCTAGATTCTCTGTAGCAGTTACGAGACGTATCTTTGGTAGTTTCATCGCTGAAGCAACATCTACGATGTGATTCGTCATCAATGCAGCCAAACCTTGCTCTCGAAAATCTGGATGAACACGGAGTCCCTCCATCCATCCTGTCTTGCCTTGATCAATGACTTTCAAATTTGCCACCGATACTACTTTTCCATCTAATTCCATGACGAATGGGTTACAGTTAGAATTGGACATCCAGTGTTTGAGCATACCAGGTAAGTGGTCATGACCTTCCCACGTAGTTTTCGCAATCTCAAGTAGTTCAGGTATATCGTCTTCCCTGAATTCTCTGATTTTTGAATCCAACCTACATTACCCCTACTGAGAGAGGAACTCTTTCGTATTGGAATGTATGGGTCATAGTTCAATCAAGGTACCTCTACTTTCTGGGGTACACTCTACAGTACCTCCAACGTATACATTGTCAAGCCTGACGAAGAAATAACCAGTATCCACTTGAGATCTTAGATCCCCATAAACAGTCGAATTCGTTAGGTAGATTCCAATATTACCTGGACAATTGATACCATGATGGAAGTATATGTCGTCAAAAGTTGCATTGGTAGCAGTCATATTGATATGTCCATGTCCAGCCAACGCCTCAATATCAATGGTATAGGCACTATTGATTGTAACAT
>SOKL01000085.1 GCA_004376265.1 Candidatus Thorarchaeota archaeon | reverse complement strand
TGAGGCTCTGAAGGATATTCCTCATGTTCCGAGAGACCTTGTTTCGTATGGTTTGTATCCTCAATACGCTCTAGACTTTCTCAAACGAAAGGCACTACGAATGAGTAGAGGCACAATGACAGCTGAGCTTGAAGTCGCACTTGCTGCAGCTGTTCTTCACATGAACGGAACAGGACTTGGTTCACTCGCATCCACCACAGGTCGTGCTCAGACATGGTCGGATGCTGGGCGGAAAGAACTTGTGGATGGTAGGACTGTTCAATCTAGTCCCGGACAATGGGACAAATCCTCTTCATCTTGGTCGACTGCTGGACGGAAAGACATCATGCGTGGTCGAAGGAGAGGATGATATATTGAGTCCAGAGTACAAGGTCAAACTTGATGAGCGTACATTTGATGTGGATGTACGAATGCTTGATGAAGGTGGTCTGCTGATTATCAGTGTTGGAGATCAGAGTTTTACCATGAAGCCCTCTCAAGATGAGGAAGGAAATTGGATTGTCAATGATACAGCTAAAGACTTTCCTATCAAGATATTGAAGAGATCTGGAAAGATTATCACTCTGGAAATCAATGGAGAAGAACGGGCTCTAGAGTGGGAACGAGTCCGAAAACAGGAAACCGCAAAAACCGCTGCAGGCTCTGTAGGCGGACCAAAGGTCAGGGGAGGTATCTATCCCCCGATGCCTGGAAAAATCACAGATGTTCGTGTCAATGTGGGTGACTCGGTCACTGCTGGTGATACTGTTGCCATTTTAGAGGCCATGAAAATGTTCAACGAGTTGAAAGCTAGCTCTTCAGGTATTGTGAAAGAAGTCACTGTTGAAATTGGCTCAATGGTGACAATTAACGATCTTCTCGTACTAATCGAGTGAGGTGTTTGCGTCATGGAGCCAGTGAACGTCATTGGGGCAGGCATGACTTCATTTGGTGTTCTTGAAGATTCAATCACTCACCTGGCTGAACAGGCATCATTCGAAGCAATGGAACAATCACAGACTTTAGGCCAAAGATTTGATCATCTAATTGTAGGGTCTCAGAATCCTGATGAGTTCGTGAACATAGGTCATCTATCAACTCTCCTAGCTGACCGTCTTGGAATTGTCCCTGCAGGAGCAACTCGTGTGGAAACAGGACCCTCCTCAGGATCAAGTGCATTCGAGGTTGGATTCACTATGATTGCTTCTGGGTATTCTGAGCTTGTTCATGTGATTGGCGTTGAGAAGATGTCAGAGGTAGATCGTGGTAGAGCGTCAAAGATTCTCGCAAAGATGATGTCCTATGAGAATGAAACTCGATACGGAGCTACCCCAACTGCATTGGCCGCAATGGTTGCACGACGATACATGCATGACTACGGATTGACAAGAAACGAGCTATCACTTGTGCCAGTTAAAGCTCATCGCAATGGAGCTAAGAATAGCCTTGCTCACTTTCAAAAAGAAATCACAGTTGAGAAGGTCAGCACTGCGCGTGTTGTGGCTGAACCCCTCACTCTATTCGACTGTTGCCCAACAAGTGATGGAGCAGCATCAATAGTTCTTGCCTCCAATAGAATGGTCAGAGACCTTGGTCTGAAAGATCAAGCGGTCCGTGTTCTTGGGGTTGGTCACGGAACCGATTACCATGCAGTGCAACACAGACTCTCGATGACCTCGTTTAGTGCAACAATAACTGCTTCTGAGAAGGCATTCAAAATGGCAAAGATTTTAAGTACTGTGCGTTAAACATCGGGAGTTCTGGTT
>SOKL01000158.1 GCA_004376265.1 Candidatus Thorarchaeota archaeon | reverse complement strand
CAGGAGGTCTCCATCAATATCCCAATCCGCGTCAGAGATTGTATTGTTCTGCGTGCGAAACATTGTCGGGTCCGTCCCGGTCATGTTCACTTCTTCGAAATCAGAAAGTGTATCAAGATCCGAATCGCTTTCTCTTGGGTTTGTAAAGACCCACCGGCTGTCCACCACTCCGCTTATGTTGAACGTCATGTAGAAGCCGTTAATTTCCTGTCCATCCAATAATTTGTCACCGTCTGTATCATCCCTCAGAGGTGATGTGTTGTATATGTACAGCTCATCGCCATCTGAGAGGGAATCGGAGTCTGTGTCCCAGAGAAGCGCATCGGTTTCGAAGACCTTGATTTCGTCGTAATCGCTAACACCATCCATGTCAGTGTCTGTGCTGTTTAGCAGGGTGTGCCATTGAAGAGCCTCCTCCGAATCTTCAAGACCATCTCCATCTGTATCCCTCAGGTTAGGATCACTCGACCAGTAGAACAGTTCGTCCCAATCTCCTAAACCATCCCCATCACTATCAAACAACTTTGGTGAGGTGTTCCAGACGAATATCTCATCGTAATCCGAGAGAAAATCAGAATCAGTGTCTATCATAGTACAGTTGGTTTCGTAGAGGTATATCTCATCAGCGTTTGTAAGCCCGTCCGCATCCTCGTCATCGAGATCATCGGGGATTGTATCCCCATCAGTGTCAACCAGAAGCGGGTCAGTGTGGCTGTTGAACAATTCATCAGCGTCAGCTAAATTATCCGAATCTGTGTCGTCGTTGATGGGTGAGGTTCCGTAGATATTTACTTCATCCCCATCACTGATGGTATCAAAATCAGTATCCCAGTTCTCCCAGTCCGTGCCTTCCTCGATTTCTTCTGCATCATTCAATCCATCTTGGTCTACGTCTGCCTCTAATGGATCTGTGCCATAGAGAATCCATTCTTCCCAGTCAGAAAGAGTATCCCCGTCTGTGTCATTCAAATTCGGATTTGTACCAATGTCCAACTCTATGTTGTCATTGAGAAAATCGTTGTCAGAATCAACCGAGTTCGGATTGGTTCCATAGTTCCATTCAAAACCATCGGCTAATGTATCTCCATCACTGTCCCATAAGATCGGTGAAGTGAGTGAGAAATACACCTCGAAGTAGTCGGTCAGGTTATCTGAGTCGCTGTCAATTCCACTTGGATCGGTGTGGTAGATCCAGTACTCGTCGAAATCACTTAGCTGGTCATCGTCACTGTCCATGTCCGTGGGTGAGGAACCTGACACAAACACCTCGAAACCGTCGTCTAAACCGTCTCCATCACTGTCTTTGGCGGTTGCGTTGGTGTGGTATCCGTATATCTCGACAACATTCGTGAGACCGTCTCCATCGTGGTCAAGGTCTCCATCGAGAGTGCCATTCAGGTACGTGGATGGCAACAGTGGGTTAGTTCCTAGATACTCGATCTCAACGTAGTCGTCAAGCTGGTCTCCATCAGTGTCCTGTAAGTTGATGTTTGTCCCATAGAACAGTTCCTCGTCGTCGAGAAGCAAGTCGCCGTCGGTATCATTTGAGAGGGGGTTAGAGAAGTACACGAGCACTTCGAGTCCATCTCCAATATTGTCGTCATCAGAGTCGAAATCTCCGGGGCTTGTGTCGTAGATGTCTATCTCATCACCATTACTCAGTAGATCTCCATCACTGTCAATCTGGTAGTGAGTGTGGGTTCCATTGAACCACATGTTGTTGGGGTCTGTGAGGGTAATCTTAACTTCGACCCAATCGCTAAGCATGTCCGAATCACTATCATTGTTCAAGGGATTCGTAAAGTAGTCAAAGACCTCTTCTGAATCAGATAAACCATCTTCATCAGAATCTGCCATCAATGGTGACGTTCCATAGGTATACTCCTCAGAATCCGATAAACCGTCAAAATCGCTGTCCTCTTCGAATGGAGAGGTCTCATCAGGGTCCACTACACCGTTTGTATTTACATCCTCACCCAGCTCACCCAGATGCGGCTCGTAGATACCATTGGCAACTATATCATTCCAACCATCGTAGAGACCATCTTCGTCACTGTCGACGTTAGTGGCGTTGAGACCCATGTCAATCTCGAGTCCATCTCGAATTTGATCTCCATCTGTGTCCCATAAAGTGACGTTGGTATCGTAGATTCTCAGTTCCTCAAGGTTTGTGAGCCCGTCGTTGTCTTGGTCATCTTCTCCATCGAGTATTCCATCATCATCACTGTCAGAATTGGTTGGTGAAGTATGTGTATCAAAGACCTCTTCCGCATCTGTTAGCTGGTCATCGTCAGAATCAGCATCCAAAGGATCACACCCATTGAGAAACTCGTCCAGATTAATCAGTTCATCATTGTCTGGATCCTCTTCCCAGTCAAACACTCCATTGTCATTCGTGTCGTTGTACAAGGGATCAGTGCCCGTCATCTCTACCTCGAACCAATTGGGTAGAAGGTCTGCATCCTCATCGTCATCATAGTCGGATATGGTGTCACCATCACTATCAGTCACATTATGTTTGGTTTTTGTGATGTATAACTCGATTCCGTTACTTAGTCCATCACCGTCAAAATCTTCATCGTAGTCAGAGATTCCGTTATCATTACTGTCCTTATCATTGACATCTGTCCCTAGCAAGAACCATTCATCCCCGTCGTTAACTAGATCGTCATCCGAATCTGGATCTCTAGGCAGCGAGAACGTGACATACAGCTCATCATAATTTGTGAGACCATCTAGATCACTATCCTCCAGATCATCAGTATAGGCATCGCCATCTGAGTTTGGATTGGTGGGATCTGTATGTGTGAGGTAGATTTCTTGTCCATTTGTCAACCGATCACCATCGTCATCAAAATAATAGTCGCTGGTACCATTGTTGAAGAAGAAGTCGTAGTCAATGGCAACAGAGGCGTTCCAATACCGTATTTCATCAGGATCTAGAATTAAATCATTGTCAGTGTCGCTTGATGTGGGGTTTGTTCCGTACGTTAGAACTTCTAAACCATCTCCAAGCGTGTCAAAGTCTGTATCGGCATTAGTGACATTTGTGAACCAGATATACAACTCTGCGTAGTCATCTAATGAGTCCAGATCTGTGTCTGCCGAGTTGGGGTCCGAACCCCAGAAATCGACCTCTAAACCATCGGGGATATTATCAGAATCTGTATCATTGTTCAAGGGATCTGTGAAGTAGGTAAATACTTCTTCTCCATCTTCCAAATTATCAGAATCGCTATCAGGATTCATCACTTGAGTTCCGTACGTGACGTATTCGTCATAATCTGAAAGCCCATCTTCATCTCCGTCAGCCGACAGCGGGTCGGAGCCTACAATCATGACTTCTTCGTAATCTGTGAGACCGTCTTGATCCGTGTCCGGGTCAAGAGGCGACGTCTTACTTATTTTCACCTCATAACCATCTTCAAGTAGATCGTCGTCTGAGTCGGGATCCCAAACATCTGAACCAATCTCTATTTCCTTCCAGTTAGCGAGATTGTCATTATCTTGGTCGTCGTAGTAATCGCTTGTTAGATCCCCATCTGAGTCGACATCATTTGGATCGGTAAGCGTGATTCTAACTTCTTGGATGTTGGTCAGCATGTCGCCATCATTATCTTCGTTGGCGTCAGAAATACCGTCATCATCTGCGTCCGCTTCGAGCGGTGAAGTGAGAGTTATGTTATTTTCTTCGTAATCTGTGAGTAGGTCGAGGTCTGTATCTTCCGCGTTTGGATCGGTCCCTAGGAAGATTTCCTGCCAATCAGTGAGATTGTCGTCGTCTCCGTCCGGGTCATTGGGATCTGTACCGTGAGTGATGACTTCAGCGAAGTCTGAGAGATTGTCAAAATCAGAATCTGGTTCGAGAGGATTTGTGTTGTAATCAATTACTTCCTCTGCATCAGTTAACAGGTCAGAATCTGAATCAGGATTGTTAAACAGAGTTCCTTCAATGAGGATTTCACGGGCATCTGCAAGCCCTTCACCGTCAAAGTCGCGACCGTAGGAAACCACCTGTCCGCCGTTTGTGCCATAGACATATTCCTCGCCGCCAAAATTGTCAAGGTCACCGTAGTGCATGGTTCCATTAATGCCTGCAGCATTGATTTCGCTTACCCACCACCCCGTGGAGTTGTAGACACTGAGTGTGCCAGCAGTTGCTACTAGGACTTGTGCGTCAGCGGTAGCACCAATGTTAGGGAACTGGATTCCAGTTGGTTGACCTCCCAAAGTCTTGTTCCAAAGCAGAGCCAGCGAGGAATTGTAAGTACTTAGAGTGCTCGTATTGGTCCCAAGAGTAACTTCGTGCCTTCCACCAGAAACGAGATCTCCAACCTCGAGAGCAGTGATACTGTCCTCAAGCTGCAGATCGTAAGCGAGAACACCCGAGGAGTACCACACACTGAGTGTGCCGTTTACCAGACCATACACGACATCAAGGTCTGGTGCAGCAGTAAGATCTCCAAAGTCGATCACATTGATTGCTACATCACTCGCCTTTTCAAATACCATAACCCCAGTATCTTGGAGAAGGGTGAACCGCTTTCCATCAGATGCTGCAATGACCTCATCACGAGAGTCTGCATCGATGTCTTGAGCCGCAATCATGCGAACTCTACCATTGCTCAAATAGCTCCAGAGTGGTGTGGTGTCAATCTCAAAAACATACACATAGAAATCGTCACAGCCCACAACGACCTCCTGGAAACCATCACCATCGAAATTACCACCCGCAACAGCATACACGGGCTCTGGGAGTGTCATGTTCATCTGAACAGTCTTGTCAGCGCCTACTACCACGACTCCGTTGTCAGTACCGATGAGCATCTCCTGACCGGCACTAGCTGTACCATTAAAGGATGTCAAAGCGTACGGGGTAGACCCCAGACTAAGTTGCCAGAGTAGTGTACTGTCCTCATCAAAGAGAAAGAGTGTACCATCCTGGGTGATGACAGCCACCTCATCTTGCGCATCTGCATCGAAGTTATCGACTACAATGTCAACGACTTGTGACCCTGTCGTGGTCGACCATACAAGGGCCGTGTTGAATGGTGCGATTTCTGCGATTGAGTATGGAACCTGCGGTGTTGGAATTGTAGCGGGTTGAAGACCCGGGTCCGTTGTCTGAATCTGTATTCCTGCAAGAGCACAGACAATCAGTAGGGCTATGATGGCATGATATGGTTTCATGATTCGATTCCTCCGTTATTAGCTTTCCACGGTTTCACTGCAAAGTAGTCAAAGAAGTCTACCTCAACAAGACTGACTTCTTCAAATGGTAGTTTTATTTCATTGAGTTTCTGAATTATTGGCAAGATCTGTTCAGACGGATTGTCAATGAACAGTTTTATTGCATTCCTGCCTGCTGCGGCTGTATACTGCACTCCTGGAAGGGACTCTATTCGTCTGATGATTTCAGGTGTCATCGTCTTTAGAGCTACTCTTACACCTTCTCCTTTTCCAGGGAGTGATGAAATCAGCTCTTCAGGTGTTCCAAACTGACTGACATTGCCTTCTTCGAGAAGACAGACCCGAGTACAATAATCTACGACCTCCAGATCATGGCTGATGATGACCATTGTGGTGCCTAGCTCGTAGTTGAGTTCTTTAAGGTAATTCAGGGTTTCATGACGTAAGTGTGCATCCAGTCCAGTTGTCGGTTCATCGAGCAACAAAACCGGGGGATTATGAATCATACCGAGACAGATCGACACTCTCTTACGTTCTCCTCCAGAGAGTCGGTCTACTCTTTTTGTGATGAGCTCCTCGTCAAATCCAAGGATTGTGAGTACATCCCTCGCACGTTTTTCAATCTCCTTAGGTCTCATACCGAAGAGTCTTCCGAAGAACTGTGCATTCTGAAGTGGGTTGAAGTCATAATATAGGCTCAAGTGTTCTAGCTGAGGGACATATCCAACGAGGAGGCTGATCAGCTTAGACTTCTTTGTGACATCATAACCTCCTACGAAGGCCTGACCTTCAGTAGGTTTTATCTGTCCTGTGAGAACTCGAAGCACTGTGGTCTTCCCAGCACCACTGGCTCCAATTATTCCAAGGAATTCTCTCTTGTTTGCAAAGAATGAAGCTCCCTTCAGTGCGTAGAAATCTCCAAAGGCCACTTTGAGGTCTATGATGTCGATCTCTCGGTGGGTCTCTTTAGTGTTAGCTTTCTCCACATCACACACCTCCTATTTTGTCACTCACTTTATCGAACATCTTGCGACCTTCTTCGATATTCGACATGAGGACTCTTAACGCCTCGACTTTTTGTATTCTATCAAGATCTTCTCTTTGAATGAGCTGCTCTAGTTGCATGAAGGCGGCCAACAGATTGTTCAGTGTGTTATCGATTTCACGCACGAGCTCTGGCTGAATCTCTGGTATCCTGAGTCGTCGTTTCATTCTCCTCCGATTAAAAACCAGAAATCCGAAAAGTCCACCAAAAATTCCAATAGATGTGATGAACGCCATCTGAGCTAATGTCAAACCTATTTGCGGGACAACGGGTGTTGTTGGAATCAGATTCACATACAGGTCGAAGCTGACACTTGCATATGTCATTGCATAGTTCTCATCACCAAGAATGAGGAAGATGCCATTGATTCTTCCCTCCGAACTCCAATAGCTCGGTGCAAATTGCGATGAGTAGAGACCGTCTTCAACAAATCCAGCAATAAAGAATGTGAGGTTCCCATTTGGAAGCTCGTATGCTATTGCTACAAATAGATCATCTGCTGGATTTCCGTAATAATCTGTCAATATGAGGTTGACATAAACACTCTTTCCAGCCTCGTAGAGGGTTGTGTTCTCTGACAAACTTGTTTCAGTAGTCAGGGTGTTGCGAAGTAAGTATTGGTTCAAATTATCAAGCAATAGGCTGTTGTTACATTTCACGAGATTCTTGTTCATGAATATCTTAGAAGACCCGAAAACTACAATATCTGGAGCTGTATCATCAAGCATTATCACACTATTGCCATTTAATCGCACTTGTGCATTGGACTGATTATTCATTATGTATGTGCCGCCACCCAGCCACATAGTTTCAAGACCAGCTCCAAGTAAAGAGGTAGTTACAATCTCTGTTGTGTTCTCCTCTGTGTGGGTCCCTTCAAGGTAGTAACCAAATTCCATGAGTAAGGGATTCAATATCGTTGTATTCGCGTTATCGTCATTGTCTCCGAGTACAACTAAGGTTCCACCATTTGCAGTGAAGTCCCTCAGAATCTCGATTTCTGTTGAGTTGAAATCTTCAGTTGGTGCAATGATGAAGACGGTGGAGAACTGTGATAAAAGGTCTGCATCCAAATCCATACCCGGGGTCTCTATTAGATCCAAGCCAACCTCTGCCATGCTTTTCCTCATGTTTGAGAGGCCAGAGAAAGTTGTCATTCTGAATTCATCAAATAGGCTAGTGAGAGAGTCTAAGCTCCCAAGGTCATTCAGACTGAAATCTAATGACGGAGTATCGTCTTCTGGTGGGTCTTCTTCCTGAGCCAGTGGGAAACTCAATCCAGTATCATCTCCACTAGCCAAATCACTGGTGTCACCAAAATCTCCTGCATCACCAAGAAGGCTCCCGAATCCGCCTCCATGTGATGTATCCAGAAGCATCATAGCTCTTGGGTATTCGATGACTCTCTCTAGAGTAATGTTGGTTGTCCAACCAAGCTCGGTTTCAAGAACATAATCACATCGATGGTATCCATTCATGCCTATTGGTGGAGCCATGACAAACAACGAGAAATCATAGACGCCCTCAATTGTATCTGCACTGGTAAGGGACATGTTTCCCCAGTCTGAAGCATTTCCGTGATTTGTGAATGTCATATTTCCAAGAGATTCAGTCGTGGACAAGACGAAACTATACATTCCAAAGTCAGCAGGGAATCTGATGTCAAAGGGTGCAAACGGAAGTTGTTTTGGAAACACTGACGTAGATGAAATTGGAGTGATGATGAATACATCTCGCATCAGGAAATCATCTAAGATTCCAATGATTCCGGTTGACAATAGATCGGTTGGATTAGATACAAGATTTACAATTTGGTCTAAACCGGTTGAGGCTGCCCAGGCAGCTGTTCGTACGCCTTCAGTCTCAGGCCGCCAATCCACAACCATTCTCTTGGCTTTGAATGGCTTAATTTCATCATAGTTGAAATATCTGGCAAACATTGTTCCATTACCGGTACCACTCTCGATTACCAACATAGCTCCAATAGCAGTTGAATTCTCTTCTCCAATGTTCATAATGACCGCTGTTGACTGATAGGTATGACCTGCTTCTGCTATCCTCGGAACATCTGCTTCGACTAAGATCAGATCCCCTTGCTCAATTACCTCAGCTGGTACATCATTTTGCCACATCGCAGCAATTGAGGCGTCAAGGATTGTATGGTTCTCACCAAAACCCATTGCAATAGTAACATTGGCAAGCTCGTCAACATCTAAAGTCCCAAAGTCCCATTGCATAGCAAGACCGACTTCGCCATCAAAGACAGTTGTGCCAGTCAGGTTGTTTTCTGAAACGTGATCCGATATACTAGACGAGTTGCCTACTTCGAATGCAGAGAGTGGGATGCTTGAATTCATGCCCACGTAGAAGTTTCCAAAGTCTTCTGAGAGCCCGTAGGCAAAGAGTTGTTGATGATCCAGGTCATACTTTCCATGATCGCTTTCACTGTCAAGATAGAGATCAAGTGAATATGACACGTAAAGACTCACGTTTTCTATCGGTTCGCTTCCCATGTTGAGAATGAACGGTGTGATTCGAAATGCGGTCAAAGGTAGTGGAGAGTAAGATGTGAGATTATACGACTCAACTAATAATGTGACATAAATGGAGTCGTTGAAGGACAGTACTCCAACATAGCGGTTATACGGGACAGTTTCCGATGCACTATATACCTGGTGTAACTCGCTCTTGACATCAAACATCATTAGATTTGTTGGGTCTTCGTTGTTCCATTTGAGTGAGAACGTTCCCATCATTAAGTGAGTACCAGAGTCTTGGGGATTGCGTGAATCCAGTGCGACGAGTGTGGTTCCAAAACTGCTCATCAACATCATTGTTGATGCATTTGTGCCACTTGCTGATATCATGCCTAATGCTAGGAGAGGTAGTCCTGTAGTTCGTGCATGTGGAACACCAGGCAGCTGTTGAGTGCTGAGATAGTCGAAGGCTGCTCGCAGATTGAGAAGACCTGCTCCGCCATCATTTGCCCCATAACCGATAGGTGTTGCAGTGTCACGGAGAACATTGGCCAGAGTTATCGGAGTTGCCCTATCGAATGCCTGTAGCAAAATAGCTACAGCACCTGCTGTGATAGCTGCAGAGGCCGATGTGGTATCAGCGATAGTATAGTTTTCGTCCACAGTTTCACCCAACGAGCCCCCTAGAAGTCCGCCTAGTCCTCCCAGGTCTCCAAGATCTCCTAAGGATAGTTCCCCAAAACCAAGACTTCCGAGACCCACACCAGCTTTTGCACCAACGACACCGACACCGGGAGCGACAAGATCTGGTTTGGTCAATAATGAGAGCGATGGACCTCTCCCTGAGAAATCAGGAATCACTTGCAAATCCGTATCATATGCACCCACACAAAATGAAGATGCACTTCCACCAGGAGACATTACGGTCATGTAATCCGGTCCATCATCTCCTGAAGCTGCAACAACAAAGATTCCTTTTTGGACAGCTATTTCGATAGCCTCTGATACAGCATCCCCTGGAGCTCCAAGGGTATTGAATGGTAGAAGTATGATGTCTGCTCCTCTACTGCTTGCCCATTCGATGCCAGACACAATCCAGCTGGGAGCTGCAAAAAGACCTCCAAGAGTCACTTTTGCCGATAGCAATGTTGCTCCAGGAGCAATACCCCCATAGACACCCCCTGACATGTTTCCAGAACCAACAGCCACTGAGGCTGCATAGGTGCCATGTCCGATGAGGTCGAGAGGTAGAGTGTCAGCTTCAACAAAAGATGCGAACGCGGACACGTTGAAATCCGGATGAAGCGGGTCGACTCCAGTATCAAGAACTGCAATCACAGTTCCTGTACCATTATATCCTGCATCCCAGAGATCTCTCGCACCAATTCTATCAATGAGGGATACATAGTCTTCAATCTCTGAAGCAGCTGTTGTCTGTACCTGCACTATTGGAGTAATATCGTTAGACCAGATTTTCGTAATGAATTCCTCTTTTACCAATTCCAATAATTCTTCACCGAGCATTTTCACATGAAGCATGCCAATTGACTCAAAGGTGTCGAGTAACTCTGCTGTTTTGTCCGCATACAGAATAGCGTTCCTAGCCTTGAACTCACCAACTTCTTCATTATATCCAACCAGAATATCAAGACGCTGATTCAGATATGTCTGATTGAGAAGCGAGTCATCAATCTTGGCTACAGGGTCATCATAATTCGAATACTGACTGATTCCGACAACAGGTGGGACAACAGATAGGCCACTGACCACGATGATGCATACAAACATGAATGCTATCATCTTCTGGGTCAGATGAACCATTGATAGTCTCAGACCTGCCATCATATCACTTCTCAATCATGCCCTGAATGAGGCCCCTTGTTATGGCCACGTAATAATCAACCATATCTGCCACCGATTTAGTCTTGACAATCTTCACTCCAATCTTTTGTTTTTTCAGAGCGATAACACATCTCTCTGCAATGATTTCTAGGGGTTCATCCGTGAAGATCTTCATGAGTTCTCCCCTCTGAAGCACGAATCGCACACCCTTTACATCTTCAAGCGTCTTACGAGCTCTTGGGTCAACTTCTTCGAGCACAATTCCCACAGAGAATCCTCTGGAGGGCATTGATTCCTTAAGGGTTATTGGCCTACCAAATGCAACCAAGCTTTTTCCTCGCATGAACACTGCCACCTTGTCACAAAACTCCGCTTCCACCGGGTAATGTGTGATGACGATTATGGAGGTGCCATATTCGTGGTTGATGTATGTGAGGTATTTCCAGAGCTCACGTCTGTTGTCAGGGTCGAGTCCACTGGTTGGCTCATCCATAAACAGAACTTTTGGTTTATGAGCCAGAGCGATTCCAATGGAAACCCTCCTCTGTTCCCCTCCGCTTAGTTTCTTTGTAGGATTGTTGCCTTTATCCAGAATACCAAAATCCCTGAGGAATGTCTTTCCTCTCTGAATGAGCTGCCACTCTGGAATATCATACTGTTTCCCAAAAGCAATGATATTCTCCATGGGAGTGAACGTCTCGTACATGTAGGACAGGTCTTGTGGGCAGTAACCGAAGAAGTGCCGCACCTTCTGTGTTTGTTTAGAGTCGATGCCTGCTATTCTGGCAACGCCCGTACTTGGAATATCGCCAATCAGTGCTTTCACAGTCGTGGATTTTCCTGCACCAGATTCCCCAATGATCGCCAGCATCTCTCCTTCTCGCATAGAGAATGACACATTCTCGATGAGCTTCTGACCACTCTTGATTGTAACAGTCAGATTTCGCGCTGCGAGTACATCCCTATACTCAGGAGCTATTTTCCACGCAAAAGGCATGATGTAGACTTTGTCTGCAAGAATTGTTAGATTTGGATTATATCTTGGTCCCATGAGGAGCTGAGGTTGAGCAATGTGATAGATTCTTGGGTCCACCACGTCACCTTCCGGAGCAACTCTCACCTCGAGAGTTCCTTCTGGGAGTATTGGAGAAGGAGCGGTTGATGCACTCACAATTACTCCTTTGATCATTATGGGTAGCTTGTCAGAACCCCTTTTACCCCACACAGTGCATGCGACCTCTTGGCTCTTCATTTTCTCTAAGTCTTTGACCGCCTGCTGAAGATCGCGTCCATCATAATACAAGTCATCAGCCATGTTTCTCTTCAAGTAATTCTGAACCGTGATCATAGTTACAGCCACGTCATCCTGACGAGAAGTTTCACCACCAACAGTCAAGACCTTATCCAATTCTCCAGCTTTTCTTCTACGGAGGTCTTCCTCAACAAAGACTGCAATGTGTCGGGTTAATACTCCTTTCTTGACTTTCAACACTCGCCCTCGGAATTTCACTATGTTTCCTGTCGAGTTCAGCTTGCCTTCTACTTCACAGTGAAGCTCACGGTCTTGTCTTGTGATACACCAGTCAATCGCTTTGCTAATACGTGCTCCTGAGAAGTACGCCTCTTCGATAAAAGATGGCTTCTCATCATCAATCGGTGTGCGACCTTTAGTATCTTGAATCATTTTTTCACGCTCCTAACCCAGAGTTGGTTTCTTTGAGAAGATGTAGGACGCCGCAAGCATAGAAATCACTGAGAATCCGAGCAACGTCATGATTCTATCAAACACATCTAGTAATGAAAGTCCCTTGAATGCTGTATCTATCAGCAAACCCATTCCTTGATTCATTGGAAGATAGTTGTCAAGTACTCCCACGTCGATGAAGAATCCAGACAGAATCAGGGTCCCAAATAGAACGAACAGGAACATCTGATTTGCTTGAAGTCTTGTACCCGCCACGGCCGAGATGAGAATCCCAGTTGCAGAACCTGTCAAGGATGATAAACTCATAATGATAACAAGAGAGATGAAATCTGTATTCAGGTTGAGATCAAATGCTAATACCCACAGAGTGACTAACAGGAGCGACTGGAAGAATCCGATAACAACGTATCCGAAAACCTTTGCAGTGATTACTTCAAGCTTGTTGGTCGGGGTCAACAACATCCGTCTAAGAGGAACGTCTCCAACAATTGACTGAGCTGAGGTCATTGCAATTCCGAGGTAACTTGAGAAGATTACGATGAACGCCCCAAAAACCCCCTCTAAATATCCTCCTTCAGGTGTAAACTCGATTATCATATTCGGGAAGACTTCTGAACGAATCCATAATTTTGATATTCTGAATAACACCGTGGCTCCTTGAACAACACCCGAAACCGACGCTGAACCTAGCATATCATTTCCATCATAGTGTGTTTCAATGTAGGTAGGTTCGTTAATAGTTAGATTTGCCTCAAAACCATCAGGAATTACAATATATGCTATGACCTCTTTTTCATAGAGTCCTCGATACGCATCTGCTGTAGTATTGTATCTTATGAGTTCGTCCACGATCAAATCAAAATATGCAGTCAGATTCTCTGAGAGATCTTCACCGTCATAAGTGTCGGTTGTGTCCAAGTCAACGACACCAAAGATTAATCCTAAACCAGAACTGGTTTCATTATCAGGATCGCCACCATTGTCAGTGATTGTTATGTTTACATCGCCGCCTCCAAATCCCCCTCCACCCATGCCCATGCCTCCGATACCACTCGTATCTGTGACATATGCAAGCATTCCTATTAGCACTGCAGGAAGTAAGAATATGAGGACAAGGGCGACTTTATCCTTGACAATCAATCGGAGCTCCTTCATCACCATGTTTCTGATGCGCCTGGATGGTTTGGTGAGAACTTGTGCCATTTTGTGTCCTCTCTTCACATGTGGCTCTAAATTGGTCTAGAAATTTCTTCTTCTTTGGGAACGAAGTCAATCTCTCGTTGAACTCTATTAAGGGTTTACTACCTCAACACAAGTTTATTGAAAAGGAGATTGTTCCGTTTTGTCGAACTGTCTTGGAAACACACACATAGGACAAATAAAGGGCTTCTAAACAATGGTATATCCGTGTTAATTGAAGAGGTTCGCTGAATTGGCTGTTGATGACATTGCTCGCTTGGAGCGCTTCAGAAGGGTGGCTACTAGACACAATCTGAAGATACCCAATTCAGGAATGACCGATAATGAAATCGGCTACATACGGGACCAGTTGAATGCATTTGTCTATCTTCAAGCTAAATTGTGGATGCTCCCATCATGGGCGGCTCTTGCACTCAAGGGAATTGACACAGAAGAATCTCCAATCACTACATTTCCAAACAACTCCTATAGAAACTGGTCATTAGTTGGAGGAGTTGGAGCACGCAATTATGGAATTGTAGATTCTAGGGGATTAACGTCATCTCGAGCTGATATTGGATCGCTTGATGTTTGGGTCCAAAATGAAGAGGACATCATATTTCCAGCGCTAATGGGAAAGGATGGCCCTCAATTACATCTCGTATCAACTGAAGACCAGCTCTATGAATGGCGAACTGAAATAAAGTCTGTAGAGTTTGTAAGATTAGTCTATCATGTGAAGAAAGGAGATGAAGAATTTCTCTACAATGAGATTATGTTGAGGAATATTGCTCTAGAAAAAACAGAAGCAACGTTCTATGTGGCTGTGCGGCCGATATCTCCGTGGGGAGTAGATCCTATAGAGGAAATCGAGTACAATAAGTCAAAGAACCGTATAATTGTAAATGGTATTCCTGCACTACAGTTTGTCATTCCACCTTCAGCAGTCATTCTTACAGAAGCAGACAATGAAGATATTCCGGAGATAGTCCGAACGAAATCTACCAGGATCGACACAAAACTAAAGTCAAAGAATGGTTTAGGCACTGCAATACTCCGTTTTGATGTCAAATTAACTCCAGCTGGATCAAAGAGATTCTTTTTTGTGTCTCCTCTTGAGTCCACGAAGAAGGACACTAAGCCATCAGAGTTGAACCCGGGACCACACGACCGTGATCAGACGATTGGAAACTGGTACATGTTCTCAGAGCAACTTGTAAAGGTCATTTTTCCTGATCCAGAGTTAGACAAAGTCTTCTCACAGGCTGCTGTTTCACTTGCTATTCAAGCACGCTCTGTTATATTTCCCGAAGAATCATATCTAGAATCCTTTTCATGGAATGAGCGAATGCGTGTGCTTGCTGCATTGATTAATTCAGGTTGCATGGAAATAGCTGAAAAGCTGACCATTGAGATAGCACAACAGTATGCTATTCCTGATGGACGTCTAGATTGTTCCATTTTCAGTCCACTTCTTTGGGGTCTTCTTCAGCTTTATAGTCACTCTCCAAAATCTGAATCAATAATAGAAACTAGAGACTACATCAATCTCCTGACTGATCGTTTAGTTGAAACCCTAGTATCCCCGAAAGTGGAAGAGACAGATTCAGAAGGTTCTGATGATTCAACAGATGATGCTCAACTTCAACATTACGTCATAATGGATGAAACCCTTCTGAAAGAGTTCAATCAGCTTCTATGGGATTTAGCTGCTTTGAAAGAAGCCCTCCGATTCCATGTTGCAACTAAGAAACCGATAGTTGGTCAATTGAGTGATGCTATCACTCAAATTAAGATGCTCATCCGGAACAAGCTAAATGAGATTCGAGGTGCTCGATGGCCTAGACCACAAGACCCAGTTATGCAAGAGATTGATCGGGCAATTCTTGACATTCTCACTAGCGTTGCTCAGCTCCGAATCACTCAGTTTGATATGAACTTCCTGAGAGCCCTTTGTACGAAAGTTGAAGATCGTCGCATTGTAAGAAATCTATGGAAGACGTCAGAACCCGGAGAATTATTCTCAAGTCATCTTTCTCTTCGGATGGCTCATTTCTATATATTTGATAGGCAACGAAATAAAATAGAACCATTTCTCCAGAGGTCTCTTGAATTTCTATCTGAGGACTATTTGCTACCAGATTATGTTGACATACGAACATATGGTGGAAGTGGTGGGACTGGATCTAGCGTCCTAGCTGCTGCAGATATCATCCACTTGCTGAATGATATGATAGTTCATGAGGCCGTTTCAAATCTGATTTTTCTACCTGGAATTCCTGAAAGTTGGTACTCATCAAAGAGGTCTCTAATTGTGAACGGTATTCCAACAAAATTCGGACGAGCTCACATTGAGTTAGGGATGTCCGCAAATCAGCATCAAATTGAAACAAGAATAGAGCATTTGCCAGAAGAAATTGAGATTCATGTTCCAGATAGCGTGCCTCTACGAATGGTAAAATCCTATGGTGGCAGTATCGTTGACCGGGCTGTCAAAGCACGGTCTCCACATCTTCGGTTGGTTCCTCTTTCAAATGAAGTGGTCCTGACTTATCACAAGTAAACGTGGTTCAACCGCTACGGCTAAGAGCAGGTCCGTAGTCTTCTAAGAAGCGTGAAAACAAAGAGACCCTATTTGATGATGGCAGCAGTTGTCCTACTTTGGGGAACTAATATCATAGTGTCACGTTTTCTCACAGGGGTTGACCCGGTGCGCGTGTCTGGTGTTTTCTTTGCCCTGTTTCGCTATGTTCTTGCCGCGTTGACTATGATCTTTATTATGATCTATCAACGTAAAGGTCCAAGAGAGATTAATGAGGAAACAAAACCATATCGGAGAGTCCTTTTAGCAAGTGTTCTTTTTGCGTCAATCTTTGTCGTTGCGCTTCACACAAGCACCGAGTTCATCTCCTCTGGTACTACATCAATTATCATTAACCTGAATCCGATTATTGTCCTGGTCTTTGGAGTTATTTTCCTGAAAGAACGCTTGTCTCCTATGAAGTTACTGGGGTTTGTGCTGGGTTTTCTTGGAGGTTCTATCTTTCTATTTAGCTCACTAAGTGTTGTTCCAGGTTTTGAGATTGGCTTAGTATTTGCAGTGTTAGGTATGATGATGTGGGGTGCTTATACAATAACTCTACACTTTCTAGAAGGTGCAAATAGATACACTGTGATGACAGTAACGCATGTGACATCATCCCTAATCATTCTGCTCTTCATCATCGGATTATTGACAAATGGAGTGCCATTGATTCTAATTATTGACTCTCTATCTGTCGCAGGTCTTCTCTTCTCTGGGGTCATAGCATCCGGTATTGGTTATGTTCTCTATTTTACCGCAATCGAAGAGTTGGGCGCACCGCGTGCTTCATCATTCTTGTTTCTGATGCCTTTTGTTAGTGTGATCGGAGATTTCCTCCTCGGAGAACCTCCAGAATTCGTCATTCTTTTGGCGGGGATAGTTGCGATTATTGGAGTTGGTCTTGTTCGTCTTTCCGGAGTCGATAAAACGGGTTAGGTTTCAGTTTCAGGAAATAGAATCTCTGGAGAAATTGCTAGTTTCTTGAACATCTTCTTATCATAAAATGGGGCCTGCCTATTCAGACAAGGAATAACAGCACATCTAGAACATGCATACTCGACAAAGGCCTGAACATCTGGATTGCTCCCAACAACCTTGAGGAATTCATCCTTTGAACCTCCAAAGAATGTCCTTTTCTTATCGCTAAACGAAAGTATTGCCGAATCGTAGATACTATCAAGTAGCCCTGGAGATCCGCTCTGAGTCCGATGCAGAGTTGTGATTAGTATCATCACTATTGCAATCGAACATGAAAGAGCATAGTGCTTTGATTCCCAATGCTTCTCGTATCCTTCTTCGATAACTCCTGTTTCCCACATCCGGAACATTTCAAGTCCTGGTTTTTTCTCATGATCAAGAATAGATTCCATCATCTTACCTCCTTCTTTACCTAGACCTGCTCGATATGAAACACCTCGTGGAACGTGAGAGGGACGTCCACAGAATCCATACCAACCACCTTCACCGCCATACTTCATCAGTTTCAGGAGTGCCTGTGTTTCATCAAATGGTTTGTCAATCTCATGAGATGGAACCCAAATCGTATGGTCCTCACATCGCATCTCTCCACAGAGTACACATGGTTGAACAATTTGGTTCGTTCTGGAATACCCGTACCGTTTGCATTCTTCGCAATTAGTCAAGAAGGCCCACCAATCTCATTTTGACGCTCATTTGCGGGGTTAATGTCTTTCTACTACAATACGGTTTAGTTAAAAATTGTTGAAGAACTACATTTTTGAAAAATACCGGGGCTAATGTGTGATTGTGCCTAATCATAGTGGCACTAGTCTATAGTCAAGGTGATATGAACCCGTCGTAAAATTACGAGATAGTATTGTGAACTAATAGGAACTATTAGAACAAGGATGTTTCAACCAAAAAAAACGAAGTAGTCCGAAAACTACAGTTGACCAACAAGACCAGATGAGATGTCGTGGACCTTCTTGATGAAAGCCACTATTGCTGCATCTCTGTCTGTGTACGAGTTGATGACCTTCTCAGCAGGATACTCTGTCACGCCTTTCTTAGTGACGAAGGAGTATTGTTCACCGATGGTGAAGAGATCCGTCTTCTCGTTGTGCCTCAGTCTCAGACGGAGGTTGCTGATTTGTAGGACTTGTAGTATTTTGCCTTGTGGGTGCACAGCACTACCAGCGGAGGGGGTGGATAAATTGGGGACTGAATTGACTTCCTACCTCCTTAGAAACTCTAAATGGATTTGGAAGAAGTGGTCTATGCTTTCGAACACCATACTTAGACTAAAGTTTTCCAATCGTAATCAGTTGCATCAGTCTGTTTTGATTAGCATGCGCTTAGTTTCTTCAAGTACTGCACACTGGAGCTGAGTTCTCCAATGTCCTTTATTTCAAGTATTGACAATCCGTTGAAGTCAATGTCGTGCAACGTTGTAACCACCTCTTCGAAGGGCACATCGCCATGTCCTAATGCCAAATGGTCATCAGTTTGTCCATTGTTGTCGTGAAAATGGGTTTCCTTCAGGCTGTTTCCAAGTGTACAAATATAGTCTACAAGACTACAACCAGTTGTGAACGCATGTCCTATGTCCAGAACCGCGAAGATTCCCAAATGTTGGAACTCTGAAACCATCTTAATATGGTCGTCCACGGTCATGATTATTTCTCTGTCCATCCCTTTTTGTTTATTCTCTACTCCTACCTTTACGCCTAAGTCGTCTGCGAATATAGCCAGCTCAGAGATGCTCATGACGGCGCACTCCCGCGCCCTATCGAGCATGAATGGTACCTGGTCTGCTGGGCATTTCCCCGCGTGGATGACTATCTCTTGGCAACCCAATGTATCTGCAAGCTTGATAGAATCCTTAGTGATTTCTACTGATGCTCGTCGTATTTGTTCCTTTATGCTTGCGAGGTTAACATCGTGAACAGGACCGTGAAGTAAAGGAGTGAGTTCATAGTTAGAAAACAGGTCTCTGAGTTCCGTGACTCTCTTAGTGTCCATCTCCAAAGGAGAGTATGGATGTTCGGCTTGTATCTCTATATAGTCAAGATTGAGCTCATGGCATAATTTCATGAAAGTTTCAAGTGAAACTGAGCAACCCGAGAAGTAAGAAGCACCCAATCTAAGCATCCTGAATAGTTTCCTCCGGTTCTTCTGATTGCACAATAGATGAAAGCCGGAGCAAAACAGTGAGGTTTCCAGCCAGAGCCACAAATAGTAAGGCAAGAAATGTATAGCCAAACAGTGAGCAGATGAATATAATGAACAACCTAACATCACGTGTTGCTCCAAAGTAGATGTGTTTCTCAGAGCTGAACAGACTCGCTGCTTCAAGCCGTGCCCTCGAGTAGCTCACCATAAAGCATCCGCTAACAGCCAACACAAAAGTAATGAAGACTATATCTTGGCTCAATGCCAAACTCACAGATGAACCGGGGAATAATTCGGTGTTGTTTCCCTCACCCATTAATGAATATGTGATGCCTGCGAGGATCACGATGTCAGCATATCTATCCAAGACAGCATCGAATACAGCACCTTCGTCGGAAGACACTCCCCTTTCCCGTGCCAGATCCCCATCAACCCCATCGACTATGCTACTCAATTCTACTAATGTACCGCCAATGACCAGTGAAGGGACGATGAAAAAGAAATCAAATGCCCGATACTCCCCGGGTATCAGAAGGCTACCAAACGAATAGAAAAATGCCGCCAGACATGCGATGAACAAGGAAAGGACAGACACACGATTCGGAGTGAGCCAAGGTACATCTTTGATACGGCGAGCAATGGGTCGTGATATTCTTCTGTTCAAGTATCTAGAAACAGGTCCTTCTATAGGATGCCTTTCGATATGATTAGAGGTATCACCGTTCAAGAAATTCCCTCGGAGTTTGAACTCGAGTCATTAAGGTCGTGAGATTTCCGAGTGCTCAAAGTTTCTTCATTGAACGAAATCTCGAACATGTCACACAATTCCCGATTACTAAGAATCATTCTCTCAGCGAACTCTAGGTCACAGTGTGTATCTATGTCGAGCCAGAATGCACCATTTGAGTCCCAGGCCTGCACATCCCTGCCTGAAGCAATCATGTGGTTTACAGCGTCGGACATGATACAATCTCCGTTTTTCCGAACAACAGAGTCAACCACTGAAACGAATTCTCTTGAAACCAGGAAGACGCCTGTATCTACACAGTTCCAGATACTGATATCCTTGCCAATCTCAAGTATTTTGTCGCGATCGTTCACGAGAACTCTTGTAGGTTCATCTAGTTGAGGCGTCATGTATGGATTGTAGTCGACTACGAGGCCTAGGTCAACACGGAGGTGCTTTCTCTGAACTGCTCTATCGAACAGGTTTGGCGATGCGAGATGGTCTGCCATAACAATAAGAACACTGTTCGTATCTGTGTACTTAAGTCCGTGTTGGGCAGAGATGCCATTTCCCAGAGAATAGTGCGGGTTGTAAACATCATCTACTTCCATGGCAAACTCTGCTTCGGACAACCATTGATGAATTGTTTCCGCATTTCTACCTGTGACAACTACAGTCTTTCTAATACCTATTTCTTCGAGATTCTTCAGAACATACTCCAGTAAGGGTGTGTCAAAAACTGGGATTAGCGGCTTTGGGCTGCTATTGAATTCTAGTTGCATTCGCGAGCCAAGACCTGCAGCTAATACAATAGCTTCTTCGACTTTTGCTCTGGTGGTTACCGTGGGCATGCCATATCATCCTCTTGATTATTATCTGGTATATAGTGCACTGTTACGAAGCATAGTGTGTACACCACCGTTGTCAAACACATAGACTTGTCTTCAATTGTGACCATGGCTAAATACAACGCTTTACGAAAGGTCACACATATCTTGAGAAACCAAGGTGTTTAGACATTCGCGTAATAGATATAGTTACTTCAAGAATGTTCACGTCAATGGTAACTACGCGCACTATATGTTACTTTTTGATTTCTTATAGTATTATGCCTCCAAATCAACACATATTATATTTACGAAATATGGCGGGTGTAGAATCCTTTTGTGCAAAGAGGGCGCTCTAATATGCAATGATTTCTCATTTTGGATGGATAGTGGACTACACCTTTTACTTCCCCCATCTCTCTAAGGTAGAGAGAAGTAGAGGCTGACGGGGTCGGGTGAACAGGGGACTTTCCCTAACCGTACATTGTTGAACACCCTTTTCATTTTGAAGACTCGTTTCTTCAGCCATGTGCTAGCAAACTTGATTCATCTCGCGTATTGCCAAACTTAGTACTCTGGTTTATGGTATGGCCACTCGCTTTCTTCTCAGATTTTGGAAACGTATTGCTCGTTGTTCCTCTCTATCTATCACTTCTGGGTATGAGTATATTTGTGACCTATGACAGAAAGAAGAGTGGTGGATGGTCAGCTGCAATGCGTCCACTATGGGAAAGTACTCCCATCAAGAAATCACTCTTGGCTGTAGTTCTGATTATTATGGTGATTGCCCTATGGTTTGTTAGCACGTATAACGAAAACCTATCATGGTTGGGATGGAACACCGTTGCTGCTTTTAACTTATTTTTCTCATACATCATAGTACCGAGTTCACCCAATGAACCTGAATAAATGAAATAGAGAGTTCATTCCTCAATATCCCGACTGATAGTTGAGGACGTAAACAATAATGTAGTTTCTTTATTATCGGTGTTACTAAGTCATAAAGTATTCCTACTACATTCACGAAGGCTTATGAGCCGAATATGTGTGACCGAAGATTGGAGAAATTGAGGAATGAAAGTCTACTCTTCAGATTTCCTAGTGATTGGAAGCGGACTGTCTGGTCAACTCTTTTCGATAAAAGCCGCACAACATGGGACTATCAATATGGTTACAAAAGGAAGCCTCACTGAATCAGCGACAGCTAGAGCACAGGGCGGATTTGCAGCTGTCGTATCACCTGACGATTCCATTGAACTTCATGTTGAGGACACAATTCGAGTTGGCGCAGGTCTGTGTCATCGTGATGTAGTGGAAAGCATTGTCAAAGATGGTCCTGAGAGAATACGTGATTTAGTAGAAATTGGGGTTGAATTTTGTAGTGAAGAAAGCACGGGAGCATATGAACTTGGACTAGAAGGGGGTCATAGTAAACGTCGAGTTCTTCATGTAAAGGATCATACTGGTGAGGATATTGAACTAGCCCTCACAAAACGTTTGAAGAGTGAGAAGAATATTGAGGTTTTCGAGAATCATATGGCTGTGAACCTGTATGTGATGAACAATAGGGTACATGGTGCGTACATCTTGGATGAGAACACAAACGAAATTGAGAGTTTCGTCGCAAAGATAATAATTCTAGCAACTGGTGGTTCTGGGAGAGTCTTTCTCTACACGAGCAATCCCGATGTAGCGACAGGAGACGGAATTGCAATGGCATTTCGTGCTGGGGCTACTGTTATGAATCTCGAAATGGTACAATTTCATCCAACCCTCCTCTACCATCATAAGGTTCGATCATTCCTCATCTCAGAAGCTCTTCGTGGAGAGGGTGCATTACTCCTAGGTCGTGATGGACAGAGGTTCATGCCAGACTATCACAAAGATGCAGAATTAGCTCCTCGGGATATCGTAGCTCGTGCAATAGATACAGAACTCAAGAAGACCGGTGCCAATCATGTATGGCTCGATATCTCCTTCAAAGATGTTGCATTCATTCGATATAGCTTCCCCCACAATTATGAGACCTGTCTGACAG
>SOKL01000236.1 GCA_004376265.1 Candidatus Thorarchaeota archaeon | reverse complement strand
TCCAATCAACAACCAACTCATTTTCTTCCCCCAATGACATCTTATTTTGAATCAATATAGTATTTTGTACAAACAATGGATGTTCATCGCGAAACATTATGAACCTTGCCATATTCAAAGAGCTCAATCATGTGTTGAATTCCAGTTCTGCTGTATGGATGGTGGTCGGAGTTTTACTTCACAAGCTCTTCAAGAGGAAGCAACTATATGACTGAGGAAACTCTTGTTGGCCTCAACATGAAACCGTCTCCCAAACCATCTGCGTTCCACCAACTGACCAATCAGAACACTCACAACACTTGTAATCACTAAGATGGCTACTACAATTGGCATCAAGGGCATTACAGTCGAGCCCCATTCTGATTGAAACGAGTATATCCTGATTTGCTGTGTCAGGAAGTACAAGACAAAGGCCATCATATCATCATACCATGGAACTCCAAAATCCAATCCAATAGAGAAGGGGTAGACCACACCAAAGACCCCGAAGGCTCCAAGAAAGCCGATCAAGGTGCCTGTCACAATTGCAGCCAGAGAGAGGATGTACTTGTTACTAACAAACCTTGAAATGACAATCCCACAGAAGAATGACAAGATCGTGCTCTTCACCTACCCCTATAGCTTAACAGTATCCTGGTTGCTAAAGAATCCTGTTAATAATCGTCTAACAGAAAAAGTGGATACCCAGGTGCGATGTTGAAAAAGTTAGTCTATTATACGAAGAAGTCAATCCTATTCTCATCGGGGGAATTAAAATGATTGATATATCATTGAGAAGAAAGATTCTGATTGGAGTGATAATGGGTGTTCTTCTCAGCTCCACATGTTTGGTTCTTGCGGATAATGTAAGGGTCTTCGATTCACCAGTGGGTGTTGCTGTTCACAATACTATTTTTACAGATCTAGAAGAATCAGGTGCATTTCCTCAGTTCGACATGAGTGAAATGACGGTATTGACACCGTCATACTATATCGATTCAAATCTCTGGAACCTGCCACTTCTTTCACGGGGACAAGCAAAGGCCGCAGCCTTTGACTTTCTCAGAATGAATCTGAACGAGAGTACTCTGGAAAACGTTACCGTGTGGGGTGCTCTTGTAGATACTCAACCCACATGGGCGTTCATTATTGATGGTCCGTATGTAAGAACGCAGATTCGCGTAAATGCAATCACAGGAGAAGTCGTAGGATGGAATCTTTCAAGTCAATCGAGTTCAAATGCCAATGAGGTCTTAGTGAACTCTACTGAGGATGTAGAAGAGATAGCATATCAGTTTCTCAGGTACAATAACTATTCGATTCCATCATCTGCAAGATATATGGGTGTGAATCAGTACCCTACTGATCCTGATGGTTTATACGTTGAGCTTCGTCATTATGAAGGACCATTTTACGTTAGCATTGGCAGACCGACAATCTTTCAGGATATGCAATCCGGTTATAGAGCGGAAGGTATCGTTGTTAGGGTTAGTGAATCAAATGGGCTGGTAACACAATTCAGCTATCGATGGACTAAGATCGGTGCTATACCAACTTCTGGGGTGATATCACAGAACTATGCAGAGGCCGTAGCGGTAAGAAACAGCTCAGCAACTGATTTGGTCATTGTGGCTAGTAAGCTTTCACTTATTGAGATAGAATCTCGTCCATCGCAGGACGGTTCTCCCCAACTGCATCTCTCATGGACCATTGCAGGCAATGCTTCTAACAAGCTTCGGTGGCTTTACGTAGATGCTTTCTCTGGCGAGTTTCTAGATGAGCAGCGTACAAATGGGCCAGTGAAAATTCCTTCAGAATACAGAGCGCCTTCGTCCATTCCATACTTGATTATTCCAGTTGCCCTGGTATTGTCTATTGTTGTTGCTCTTGTCGCAAGTCTTATTCAAAAGCGGAGAGTCTATCAGGCTTGAACTATCGATTCGAATTCGTACTTGGATGTGTGGTTAAATGGGGCCTGCTCATGTAGATGAACCAGATATTGAGTTGCAGCTCACAGGCCGAACTCTTCGGGTCTACTGGTTTCTACTAAAAGAAAAGAAGCCAGCTGACAGAAAGAGTGTTCAGAGAGGAGCAAATCTCTCGACTCCTAGTCTAGCTGAGTACCACCTTCGGAAGCTCATGGATCTGGGGCTTGTTAACAAACTTGCACATGGTGATTATTTTGTTACAAAGACAGTACGCGTGGGGGTTACACGATTTTACTTCAAGTTCAGAAACAGTCTGGTTCCTCGATTTGCCCTGTACTCGTCATTCTACCTGATTATACTGATTTTTTCATTCCTTGTTCTCAGAAACATGACTGGTGACGTTGCATTTCTTATTCTTAGTGTTGTGATTTTTGGTCTGGTTACATCAATCTTTGAGCTGTTAACACTCATACGGTCTACTCCATGATCAAGAATGTTTCATTCTCTGTCAGATTATATACGGTCTGAGATAGGTACAACCGCGACGCAACATGTAGGGCATGTAGTCTCGATGACGCCCAAGCCAATCCTAAGTGTTTTAATCTACGAATCTTCTTGTATAATCTGACATCACTGAGCGACATGAAGAGAGCGGATGGGTCAACAATGTTACTCCAGTTACCCGGACCTGCACCAGACATGATTCTAATTTCACTATTCTTCTTGCTGTTAATCTACCTTCTTGCCTGGAGGCTCGGTCACGGTCCCCAAGTATTTGGATATAAAGAATCTTCAAGATCTCGAAGAGTGAGATTTGTTGCAAGCGCCACAATCACATCTGTCTTTCTTGTCTACCTCTTTTATCTGCTATCTCAGAGCAAACTCTCTAATCAAGACTTATTATCTAGTGATGTATGCAAACATTGGTAATCATCATGAGAAAAAGGGGAACATGGTCGTTGAGGATACCATTACTTCTGATCCTAATTATACCCACGTTATCGGTTTCATTAATCAGACCTACAGCTGCTGCCAACAACCAAGGTCTTGATTGGACGATAGAACTTGGCGTATACAACTACACTCTGACATCAATTCTATCACCTCTGACCTCGACACCTCCTGGAGAACATGAGGTCTATGTCAATCTAACAGCATTGTATCCATTATATGATAATATTAATAATCCTGATTATTTCAGGCCAATTCCTGATGCGCACTATCAAATCTACTTTCAAAATGGTACAGTCTATCCAGATGGCTACTACAACTTCATGATTGTACCTACTGGTAACTGGTCTGCAGTGAAAGAGATTTGGGAAATCTTTGTAGAAACAACTCCAATACTATGGATAGACACAGGTGATGAGTGGGGTTTTGACCACGTAATAACCGATGGCGATACTATCCTAAGGTCGGCAATGGTGTTTTCCAAAACAAGTGGTCTCTTGCTCCATTACTTATCCTCGGCGTATTATTTCGAAATTCTAGTGCATCATGAAGAATTCATCCTTGATTCATATGAACCATCTCTTGAACCAGTTACTATCGTTGAACCCCAACCCACTAGTGAGGGATTAGAATGGGGTCTTGCTTATGGTGACACAATCCCATATTATCGCACCATTGAAACTGATGGTTTTGTTGTAACTGATTCAATGAGAGTTGATGTTAAAGTGGGCTTGCTTCCTCCCATCCCTGATCCTCTCACCGATCTTACTTCAGTGATGATAAGCAGTAGTCATTACACTGTTCTTGACGAGAATGGAACTCATCTTGCAGATAATTTTGAATGGCCTGAATTGTGGGATGCTCTTCCAATAGGTAACCTTGACCTTGTAAAAGAGAAGATCGAGTCTGAATTGAGTGGTCCTACATTTGAATGGAGAGAAACATCGTCATCATGGGGGTTCAAAACCGCAAACTCACGAGATCCAACTAGGATTGAGCGTACATTCATGTTTTCAAAGAGTGACGGCGCACTCGATAGATACCTGTATGAGGATTATCTAGATGGTGAGAAAGTCAAGGTGATTGAACTCATTCGTGTTGGATATGAACCAGAAGAACCGCAAGACACAATGATCTTTGTTGTTGGCGGGTTTGGATTGGTTATAGCGATAGTTCTCATTGCATATATAGTGAAAAAGCGGAAAGAGCCATGAATCATCAAGGTAGGAAGCGTGAAAACCGTAAGGGAGTTGTTGTTATTGTCGATGATAGAAGGGTAGAGCTATCAGAAATCTCATCACAACCAGACGCGAAGAGCATCAGTTTATGGAAATTGGACCACTCATCTATTGATTTGAGTCAAATCGTCACTCCGACACTTGAAAAACTTAAACTTAGAAATGCGGACCTTACACATATTGACCTCAGTCCACTCTCCATATGTAGGGAACTATCGACTTTGGAGATTGATGGAAATAAAGGTCTAATGAATTTAGACCTAGGACCGTTGTCGTCATGTACAAAACTATCCATGCTGAATGTTTCGATGAACTCATTGAAAGATATCGACCTTAGTCCCTTCAAAGGACACTCGGGACTAGCAGTCCTCAATGTAACAATGAATGATATCGAAAAAATGAATCTACAGGCATTGAGAGAGTGTTCCAATCTACAGGTTCTCTGGCTTGAGTACAACCCGTTGGACCTGCGTGAAGCACCAGACGGTCGAGGTTGTATCAGTGGCATCGATTTTGCAGGGTTTGACCGCCTGGAAAAATTGCGGGTAATCACAATCGGTAAGATAGCACATTACTTCGACACGTCAATTACAACCGATTTTGTCCTTGATATTACCGACCTCGTTAGTTGTCCCAACCTCAGGACATTTGACTATGATTATGACGATGTCACATTACTGGCCCATCTTCCTAAATACGAGACCAGACTTCCTCCTGTCTTCAAAAGATGGAAAGATAATATCGTGTGGCCAGGTTATCGATAGAGTTACTTCTTTTGAGAGGGGTTGATTTTTGTCTTCATCGTGGACACCAAAGGTGGAGGTAGGACAAAGCCTGCACTCCGGTTGTTTGAGATACCGATCATCGAGGAGTCACACATCGGTGTAGGAACGCGATGTGACTCTCTTCTCTTTCTTGTACATTTTCCAATTCTCAGAGATTAATATTGCAACCACAATCACTGCGCAAAGCGCAATCAAGCCATATATCCCCCATCCCATTACTACATCGAAATCTATTCCTAAAACATTAGCTATTACTAAAACCACAAAGATGAATATTAATCCTATACAGGCATTCTGAATTTTATTGTCACCCGCTCCACCCATGTATCTATTCTCCTTCAAGGTTTTACTCCTTCAAGTGCATTTAGGTTTTCAGCCAGCAAGTTTCCATTGAAATATGTCATTTCACAGGCATCTGGAAATGGTTCCCACATCTTTCCCGCATTTCGCCACTTTCTGTAATCGCGGAAGATGAAAATGACCGCAACACGCCACACAACTCCAACCACCCCAAACAAAGAGATCACCAATGGATCAAGTATATTGTTGCCATATAGTGTTGTGATAACTGGTAACGTATCAATGACAACCACCAACTTATCATGAGAAAACACCTTAATAACCGAGCTACAATTCTGGAGATAAGGGTGGTTTAAGAGAAGATGGGTTGCATCAGAATCAGATTATTGTCATTGAGATTGGGGCATCTGCAGGTCTTGTTATTGTGGCTGCCTCTGTCATATGAAAGCGAAGGGTGAGCTAGATTAGAAAGAAGGATGAAATTCGTGGAACGAGAAAAGATGATGATGCTATTCGGCATCATTCTTGTTATAGTTGGGATAATTGGAATTCTTCTTCCAGTTGGAACAATTCTCAACCTTCACAGAGTTGAAGAGTATCTTGTTCTTATTGATTCATCAGACACTTGGCCCTACGACCCTGATAATATGCTAGTCTATGAATATCTACACGCTCTTTTCTTGCGGCAGTTCCTTGAAGTCGCACCGATTTCAGCTCTACTCGTGAGTATTGGACTTGTTGGGGTTTGGATTCGATATCGCAATCACATAGCCATAGTCGGTATCGGCGTCTTCCTTCTCAATGCTCAACAGACATCTTTTGCATTGGGAGCTTTTCAGGAGAGACCTTACCCAATACCATTGGAGTACTGGGCGCAAATGATATCCCCAATCAATAATGCATTTCTGTCCATGTTGACTGCTTACTTGATTCTTGGTATTGTGATAATGGTTACAAGAACATCCAAAGGGAAGATGTTCGAGAGGAGTGTTGTGATCATGGGTATTATTGTCAGCGCGCTCTCCGCCCTGAGTATAGCCAGCTTCTTCATCATTGATAATGACAGGTGGATTACACAGTCAGTTGGACCAATTCTTGCTATGACCGGTCTCGTTGCCTTCATATTGGTCTACTTCTCTGTGCCCTCCA
>SOKL01000260.1 GCA_004376265.1 Candidatus Thorarchaeota archaeon | reverse complement strand
TATATAAATGTTATCAACTAGGCGGTATTATCACCTACATCTATATGTGACTGAAACAAGCGTTCAAGTAAGAGGCGAAAGCAGTGACTGTGAAAGTACGTGTCAAACGACTCTCTCCTGATGCAAAGATACCCAAAGCTGCAAAGACAGGCGATGTTGCGTTTGACCTCTATTCAACAGTAGATTACGTGCTCAGACCAGGAGAACGTTTTGCAGTACCCACTGGGATTGCAATAGAGATACCATCCGGATACGAAGGACAGGTTCGACCAAGGAGTGGGCTTGCACTAAAAGAGGGCATCACGGTTCTCAACACCCCAGGAACCATTGACAGTGGATATCGTGGAGAGGTGAAGACCATCATGATCAACCACAATGGAGAGCCCTTCAAGATCACTAAAGGAATGCGTATCAGCCAGTTAGCCATCCGCCCAGTTCCTCAGGTCGAATTCATAGAGGTGGATGAGCTCTCAGACACCGAAAGGGGAGAAGGTGGATTCGGAAGCACAGGAAGATAAACTGGTCTGCGTCACAATGTTTTTAATCGGCAGTAATTGAGAAAGACCTCACAGGGCCGGTGGTCTAGCCCGGCTATGGCTTCGCAAATTCGTTTGCGAAACGGCGAAGATCAGGCTGGAATCATTCCAGTCGGATAGAAAATACCGCATTGACATAAGTGCTTGACTTCCACGCACGTTCAAACGTGCGGTGGTCACGAGTTCAAATCTCGTCCGGCCCACCACCGTTTTCCCCCAAGATATCATGCAATTTAGGCCATTCAATTCCTAACTTATCTAGAGCCCATTGAGCAACATTGTGACAATTATGACACACAAGCGCCCATTCAGCTGGATTCAGTTTTGGTAAGTATTTCTTCTTTTTAGTCATTGATGGATGATGGGTCTTACCATCTTTTCTATGGAGGGTTAATGACTTCTTTTCACTCTGACATCCACAGAGGGAACAAGTGGTACCGAAAATCCCTTTCTTCAAATCATCAAATGTTCCTGCATAATGTCGACCCAGTGCTTTGAATTCTTTTGAAACTGGTGCATTATCATCTGGGAGTTTAAGAGTTTCTTTTGCTTTGTCAGAGGTCTTCTTTCTAGATTCAAGGAAGGATTCTATTCTTTTCCAATCATATCCGAAAACCTTCATGAGTGTGTGGATTCCTAAGTGACATCTGTCACATAGAACAGCCCATTCGTCGGGGTTTAGCGATTCGAGTCGTTTTAAAGATCTGAAAAGATTACGATCATGTCCTGTTCCATCTTTTCTATGCAAGTGATGATTTTTCGTTGATTTCTTCTTAGAATGGCAAGCATAACATTTCATTCCGAAAATCCTTACTCGAGCTTCATTGAGTTTAGATCTTCGTTTTATCTGATACTCGCTCCTTTCCAGATCACGGGTGTCTTTTGCTATGGATTCTTTTACCTCATGTGCAATCCATCCTTGTTCAGAAAATAACTTCCGAATTGTATCTTTATGAACGTCCATACTCTCTGCAATTTCTTGCTGTGAGAATCCCTCGATATAATACAAATGTTGAATCCAATCAGGGTCTAATTGTTTTGTTCTCGCAGATGTACGAAAAGCCCAATTCTGTTTCTTGAAAGCACGCCTGATGGTCTTCATACTGATTCCTAGGATGTCATATATCTGTTCAAAGGAATATCCATCTTGGAAGTAGAGCTGACCAATCTCCTCTAATCTTGTCTTGGGTTTCATAGGACTGATTTTTTTTCGAATACTCTCCAT
>SOKL01000298.1 GCA_004376265.1 Candidatus Thorarchaeota archaeon | reverse complement strand
CAGAAGTGTCTACACCCAGGTCTATTATTTCAAATCCTGAGGACAATAGCATAGCGAGAAGGATATTTTTTCCAATATCGTGATTGTCGCCCTTCACTGTGGCTGCAACGATTCGTTTTCTATCTCCTGATTCATCAGCTTTCAGATGTGGTTTGAGAACCTCGAAAGCCCTCTTCATTGTTTCTCCGGCAAGAACAAGCTCGGAAAGGAAGTACTCGTCTGTTTCATACCTTCGCCCTACCTCATCCATCCCTAAGGTGAGCGCTTTGAGAATGTCCTGGGGAACGGCACCTGCATCTATTTTTTCCTGGACAACACTGGCAATGTTATCGTCATCCAGGTCTACAATCATGTTTGTTACATCTTCGAGCTCCAATGATTATTCACTCCTTGGCTACTGCTATGTATTGATAAACGGTGTAATATTCCTTGTTTTGTGTCTATTATTTGAAATTTGGAGCGTCACAAGAGATGAACGATGAAATTCAGAGGACTTTGATTGCAGTGATTGAAGACGCTGGAAATGATCCAAGAATTGTAGAAACGTGGAATGATCTTGGAGGAGCATTATACGATAGGGGAAAAATCGAAGAAGCCGAAGTTGCATATCGCGAGGCACTGAACTTAGACCAAACCCTAGTTGGAGCTTGGCGTGATTTGGGAGCTGCCCTGTTTATTCAGAATCGTCATGATGAGGCTGAAGATGCATTGAAGAGCGCACTGGTACACAGCGAAGAAGACTCTGATGTATGGTACAATCTAGGATGCGTCTATAATGTATTAGACAAATTCGAGGATGCAGTCCTAGCTTTCAAGAGAGCATCTGAATTGAATCCTGAAGACACTGACACATGGTGCAATCTTGGTGTGGTCTTGTCAGCTCTTGGTGAGTTTGAAGAGGCTGAGCGTGCACTCAAGAGAGCAATTGAAATTAGACCAGACAACTTTGTAGGATGGTTGAACCTAATCAGTCATTTTCAGAAACAGGGAAGAAGTAAGGAGGCCGACGAAGCACACAAATCAGCGTTAGATATTATTCCTGACTTCGACTATTTCATGGAAGATCTTCAAGAGTCCATAGATGAGCACAAGACCAGGATCCGTAGGCGGGAATTCACCTCATGTCAAGAGTGGAAACATCAATTCAGAATATTAGATTGAAGAGATTGAATTCAGAGGGATTAATACTGGATATAGGTGGTGGGGGTGAGGGTCTTGTGTCCAGGATTGAAGGCGAGCGAGTCTGCGCAGTGGATATACAGATGAACGAGATTCGGGAGGCTCAAATCCACGGCGGTTCATCAAATTGGGTCGTTGGAGATGGAAGATATCTCTGTTTCAGTGATAGTTCGTTTGATGTAGTCACACTTTGGTTTTCACTTGGTTATATGAGGGATTGGACTGTCAAGAAAAGAGTGTTAGAAGAAGCTCATAGAGTTCTAAAGACACACGGAACAATTTCGATACTGTCCAGTAAAATACCTGACTCAGTGGAAGAGTTCGTTTTCTGGGCTCTTTTCACACTTCCAGATGGAACACTGTCGAAGACCGGATATGGCGTCAGAGGTGATCAAGGACAAACTATGAAAAAAGTCTTGGACTTAATCACACCTTTAGATTTCAAAATCCTGAATATTGAAGACCACGAAGAGTGGTTCAGTATCACAGCTACTCGTTCATGACTAGCTTCCGTGTTCCAAAACCTTAAAGTGGGAACTCTTGTCTGAGCGGTCCATCACAGCCTTGGTGAAAAACAATGAGCCTCGCAGTTTGGTGGAGACGTGGAAGCAAACCCGGACTTATCATGATGTTCCTTGGAATAGCGGGTTTCGTCCAGATTCCTATTATTTGGCACGCACAGGTCTATGTGACAGTTCTGAGTGCTGAGCTGCAGCTACTGGTTTCCATAGGAGTCATGGCAGTTCTTGGAGGTTCATACATACTGATGGCTGAAGCAATGTATCGCTGGGCGCATATTGTGTCAAAGAGAAAGACTCGTAGACGTCACAAAGCTCAGACGAACTGGATCAGCAGACTCTCTGCATTTGCCCGTTCATTCACTGACATGCCAGCGTATGTTGGTGTGGGTCTTTTGACCTGTGTGTTCTTCTTGTTCTACTTCTTTCCCTTTGGTATTGCAGATGCTGGAAGTCTTCCGTCTTGGCTTGCGACATTAGCATTCCTGGATCCTCTCTTCATCTACATACTTGGCGTGAATGCCGCAGCAATTGCCACAGCTTTTGTTGCTAGCTACATGAACTACAAAATCAAGTAATGAAGTCAATGAGAAATCCTAGAACGGCATTTCCTACAGTATCGATCATTCTTTTCATTCACGGTGCCGCATCTAAAGCATCGGATTTTTTCCGAAGAGTCAAAATCATCCGAGTCTGCAATTGTGTGACGGGTTGCTCTCACAAGGGGAGACCCATTAAATTTAGAGCCAAGACCCTTGGTACTAATGCGTGATTGGGGTTTCAAAACATCTGCATGTGGTGAATCATCAGATGCGCTAATTACTACAAGTCTTTTACAATTTGGACAAATCTTTGTATCTGGTTCAAGTGTTTTTCTGCACCTAGGACATCTCATATGCTTGACCTCCAAATAGGATATTCAATTTCCAACCGTTCCTCCCTTGAGGTGTCGCTACGTTTATAAAACTTGGACTTTGACCCACCTAAGAATCTGCCGCGGTAGATCAGCCAGGGAGATCGCACGGCTGAAGACCGTGTTGTCTTCGGGTTAACCCCGTTGACACGGGATTTGTCGCCGGTTCAAAGCGAGTCGTGATTTCCACGACTGGTGAAAGTCCGGCCCGCGGCACCATTTTCCTTATTCTGTAATTGGATATCCATCAGATTTGAGTTTCATCTTTGTTTGCTTAAAATCACCTACATTCTGCTTTGCTAGCCATTCACTAAGGACAGTCTCCTTTGTGTCAAAATTGGGTCGGATGATTAATGCACTTTTAATCTTTGATTTGTAGCCCTTGACTCTTGCTTGCCATTTTACACTAACTCTGTCTGATTTCTCGAAGTACGATATTCGCACAGGTTTGAGACTAATATTTATTCCCAAACTTTCAGCTATTTTCGTTTCATCATCAATTAACCTATTGCGATAATTCCAAATCACATTAGACAACTCATTAGCAATTGAGGAAAGGTGAATATCCGTACTCTCTTTCAATAAATCTAAGCGGCCTACTGCAATCGATTGCTCGGTTACAATTCCTCGATGTTTATGCATTTCTCGTGAATGTCTTAGGAACTTAAGAACATCTTGGGAAATCCTTGATTTGAATCCCATTCGCGGTCCTTTATTTCCATCAAAAAGTGCATGCGACCGTGGCCATCTAATTACACCGTTCTTGTCAACATGACCTTCCTGAGCAAGCATCTCTTGCATGTAACCACATTTTGCAAATGTTGACCAATGCTGAAATTCATCTGGAAGACCATAATTCAAAATTGTTCGATCACCTGTAGGAATCCCCCAATATTCAAGCGCACCCAACATTGGACTTGCTATGTAGAATGCATAATCACCTTTCCGTTTAACAAGTGAATCAGTACTGAAAGTAACTCCAAAGTTATCTAGAAGTTTCTTTACGCGATCTATTCTATCAAGACTGCCTTCGAATAATTCCAAACTTCCTGATTTAGGTAGATGACAATCACTGACCGCTATTCCAATCATACGTGCCTTTAGCACTTCAAGCTCATCTGCGACTGGAAATCGAGGATTCTTAATACCACCTTGACCATTGGCCCCACATATCTTCACGATTCTACCTTCAAGTTGAATGATGGGTATTCCTGCTATATCACACAATAGGTGTAGTGAAGAACCAGAGATTCGGGGATTGTCTTTTGCAATAAATTCACGTTCTATTTCGGTAAACTGTTTAGACAATTGGTAGATATGATGGACAGCTTCAACCATTGTGCCCAGTTCTAATTGAGAAGCAGCCTCCTCGAATATTCTTTCCAAGTCCTGCATTCTCTTGAAGTAAAAGTATTGTTTTCCAAATGCACTGAGCAACGAATCTTTCTCTTGAATCCAAAGATAATTTCTATCGCCAACAATGCCTGGGCGAAAGAGGTAGCCTGATTCCCCAAAAGATTTCCTGTCTACTATTGTGAGAGGGTTATTGGCAGTTGAAAAGATCACATGAGGTGATTTTTTACCATCGAAAATGGAAAGTTCAGCTGATTCATTGTTGTTTGTGTTAGGGGAATTCGATTTCCTGAGATATTCCAACTGATTGATTAGACTAGGTTTCTTCTCTCCAGTTGCCCAGTGGGTAACAGTTGTTCTATGAATACCATGACTTGCAGCAAATTCTCGATATGTTTTTGGTGTCTGTTGGATTATTTGATTGTCTAACGCCTCTAGTAGCGAGCAGTAGATTTCTGCTTGTCTATATCGTTTATTGAAATTCGGAGTCGTTATGATTTTCCAATACTTATTCAGGGTTTCATTCAATGTTTCATTAGAACGAATTTCCCAATATCGAGGAATCTTGTTTTCCTGAGCTTCCTGGTTTGATAATCTAAAACTAGCCTCAGTAATATCTTGCTTACCAAAATATTCTGCATTGAATTCTCGTATGAATTGGTCTCTTTCCTCCTCCGTGAGATGGTGTTCACGCATTCTCATTCTGAGGTCCTCTTCGTCATCTTCCAGTTCATCAAATTCCCTGAAATCAACCATGAGAGTACCTCCCATATCTATGTTGGACCAATCCTTTAGATAGACCACTAAACCCAACAGAATGTAGGAAAATAACTCTGAGATTCATTTTTTATTCACTAAATCAAATGACTGCAGATGTTATGTTAAAGCCATAGTATCTCGGAATTGTTCAATGAACAGGATTGATTCACCTTTGGATGAAATTGCTATCCATGGATTGTCAAAAAGACAACATTCCATTCCATATTTTAAGCAATGGACAATGTGAACTGCTCTTTGGTTAATGTGTGTTCAAATCACACCCGCGGCACCATTTCTTCTTTTTCAAAATCAACCAGAATCACTAGTAGGAGTAGTAGCAAGAGATTCTGCATTCGGTTTTGTTGATTCTATTGAAGTCAATCCTTCTCTTTTTCTCCAGTAGAAAGCAAGAGCTATGGCTAAGTACCCAAAATAGGCAGTTACCTCAAGGGCGGACGGATTGCCATTGTATCCAAGCAATGCTTTTGCTAGTGAACCTATAGCGCCTTTCTCATGCAACCAAGGATAACTACCATCGGGCAAGAGCGGTGGGTTAATGTCCCAAACCTCGATTGGTCCTATTAGGAGGAGCCCAGCCTCCTGCAGCTCGTGTATTCCATAGGCTATCATTCCTGCAGCAAACAGGATGAGAAAGATTGAGGTCCATTTGAATAGTGCTCTCATACTAATCCTCAAAGAGCCCTTGTAGAGACATATTCCAAGGATCACATCAATCGCTAATCCGACAGCGATTCCAATGTAGGTCTCAATTCCGTCTTGGATAACTAGTGCCATACTGAATAGGGACAATTCAACTCCTTCTCTCATGACAAGTGAGAAGCTCAGAAGTGCTAGACCGATTCCACTCTGTTGAACTACAGATCTCTCCATAGAGTCTTCAATTTCCTGAGTGATTCTGGCTCCAGCATTCCACATCCATACAATCATTGTTGTGAGAAGAAAGGCTGCAATGAGAACCACTGAACCTTCAAATATGTTCAACATTGGACCTTCGAATATTCCCCAAAGCATGCCAACAACAATTGCAACACCCAAGCTTGAGATAAGAGCAACTATTGTCCCATAGAACACGTATTTTCTAAGATTAATCTGGTTTGTCTTCCTCAGATAGGACAACATGATGGCAATTACTAGGGCTGCCTCTATGCCTTCCCGTAGTGAAATGATAGTTGGAGAGATGATCACTGTTGTTCAACGCGATAATGATTAACCATCGTTAATAGTATTACTATACGTACCTTAACGACCTTAATTCAAGCATGAATCAACCACTTCATTCATATCAAGAAGAACATCAACCCAGAAGTGGAGTCTCGAGATGAGTTCAGCATGGGGAATACTCCCACTTGGAATGGATGAGAGTGACTTGATGATGCTCATCCTGGCACTGTTTATTCTTGGGTTGCTGATTGTCGCTTTCTTCATGACGTTCCAGTTACATGTTGCGCTGTTCTTCACAGCCGCACTTATCCTGAGCTTAGGATATGCAATTCGAGAAACCAGAAAAAAGGCTCAAATTGAATCGGGTCAAATTGAGGAATAAGAAAAAAGAAGGGTGTGAGGGGTTTACACCCTCACAAATTCATTATCTATTGTGACTCATCAGGTTCGATGTATCCATCGTTGCGAGTTGT
>SOKL01000019.1 GCA_004376265.1 Candidatus Thorarchaeota archaeon | reverse complement strand
TAGTGGAGTTGGTTAACATTGGAGTTCGACATGTCTTTTTTGATAATGGTGGGGACATCGCAATGTTTTTGCAACAACCTACTGTGGTGGGAATTTACACTGGTCTTAGTAGTAAACTGGGAATCGGATTTAGAATAACTACAACAGATCAGGTTCTCGGATTATGTACTTCATCAGGAACTATTGGACATTCGTTGAGTTTTGGAGTCTCAGATGCAGCTACGGTCGTTTCGAAAGATGTGGCTCTTGCAGATGCAGCAGCAACTGCACTTGGAAATCAAATCCTTTCTGAAAATCCCGAAACTATTGCGAGTGCAATGAAAAGGATGATGATTGAAGACATAGACGGTCTCTTGGTCGTCATTGGTGATCGTGTTGGAACGTGTGGAAACCTTCCAGAGATAGTCAGAGCAAATGTAGACTATGCTCTCATATCAAAAGGGAAGGGGGGATGAAACTTGAAGAAACTCAAAGCTGGTATTTTGGGTGCAACAGGAGTTGTTGGACAACAGTTTGTTAAGATTTTAAGTAATCATCCCTACTTCGAGGTCACGACCGTTACAGGTTCAGCAAAGTCCTCCGGGAAAACCTATGGTGATGCAACTGATTGGAGTGCCACAAATTACCTACCGGAAATTGTCATTGACATGAATGTGCTGGATACTGATGCGAACGCTATACTTCGAAATGATATTGACTTGGTGTTCAGTGCACTTCCGGCAAGCATAGCATATGATCTAGAGGATGAACTTGCATCATCTGGCATCCCCGTATTCTCAAATGCTAGTGCTCATAGAATGAGGGAATCGGTGCCAATTCTCATACCAGAGATCAACCCTGATCATCTGAACCTGGTGTCGTCTCAGCAGTATGATGGAGGCTTCATTGTCACCAATTCGAACTGCTCGACTTCGGGACTCGTCTTTGGGCTTAAACCCCTCATGGAGTTCGGTATTAGAGATGCTATTGTAACTACGTATCAAGCTGTTTCTGGTGCTGGACGAAAAGGTGTGGGTTCCATGGACATTCTAGGTAACGTGATACCATTCATCTCTGATGAGGAAACTAAGATTGAGCAAGAAACCCGATTAATTCTTGGTAAACACGAAAATGGGAGGATTATTCCTGCACAGTTCGATGTTAACGCGAGTTGCGCAAGAGTACCTGTGTTAAACGGACACCTAGAAAGTGTTGTTGTTCAATTGGAAGGTGAGTTCTCTGTCAATCAAGTAATCGATGCCTACAACAGTTTCAGTGGGGAACCTCAAGCCCTCGACCTTCCTACGGCTCCATCAAATCCCATTATTGTAAGGCTGGAGCCAGACCGTCCACAACCAACGAGAGACCTCTCGCTTCATGATGGTGACTTGGGGATGGCTGTGAAAATTGGACGTGTTAGAAAGCATAAGAACCGTCTGAACTTCTTTCTGCTTGTACACAATGCAATTCGCGGGGCTGCAGGGGCATCGGTGCTTAATGCAGAGTTTGCTCTCGCAAAGGGGGTGTTAGAATGAAGGTAATGAAATTTGGAGGAGGATGTCTTCGTAGTCCAAATAACTACAGAGATATAGCGTCAATTCTCAGAAATGAAATGTCGACACCGATTGTCATCGTCGTTTCTGCAATCAATGGAGTAACAAACAATCTCGAGTTAGCTGCTCAAACTGCACTTGAGTCAGAGGAACGAATCCCGGAAGTTGTCAGTGAAATTCGTTCATTTCACCAGGACATCATAGAGGACATCATTGATGACAAAGGGATACTCTTGAGAACCCGTGATCAATTAGAAGGCAAATTTCAGGAGCTCGAACGCTTGCTCTTTGGTGTGGCATATACTGGAGAAATCAGCGATGCTGTTAGAATCCTAATCTTGAGTCAGGGAGAACGACTTTCATCTATCATACTTGCCGCTATTCTAGTTGATCAGGGTATTCAAGCACAAGCCTTGGAATCAGACATGATAGGAATTCAAACTGATTCAGTCTGTGTCAATGCAACAGCGAATCTTAGAGCAACGAAACTGAATCTGACTACCCAACTTACACCTTTACTGCAGAAAGAAATCATACCTGTAATCACTGGTTTCTTTGGTTGCACAGATGAAGGGAAGACTTCTTCATTTGGTAGAAATGGCTCTGACTATAGTGCAGCTGTTGTGGCATACTCTCTAAGTGCAAAAAGTGTGCATATCTGGAAAGATGTGGATGGCTTCATGTCTGCGGACCCGAGAATTGTTCAGGATTCCATCAGGATTGATACTCTATCCTATCTTGAGGCTGCGGAGCTATCATATTTCGGTGCAAAGATTCTTCATCCTCGAACTGTTGAGCCACTAGCCGGTACTAATATCAAGATTTTCGTACGCAACCTCCATTCACCTGAGAATTCGATAACAGTAATTCAACCAAAGGGTCATGAAAAAAGTGATGTGATCAAGAGTGTGACTGCAAATGATGACATCGTAGTCTTGAGGATCCATGGTGCAGGTGTTGGACATAAACCGGGAATCATAGGTGAAATTGGCAGAACTCTCTCAGGTAGCGACATCAACATATTCTCTGTCTTGACCTCACAGACCTGCATTAATCTTTTGCTAGCTTCCACTGACTCTGGAAAAAGTGTGGATGCTTTGAGGCACCTAGTGGGAGGAGTAATAGAGAGAATCGAGCTGAAGAAGAATGTTTCATTGATCGCCGTTGTAGGTGAAGGTCTCTTGACCACAGAGGGTTTAGCTGCTAGAGTGTTTACAGCAGTTGCTGAGCGCGGAATCAATGTAGAGATGTTTGCAGCTGGAGCTTCCGAAGTTGCTTACTACTTCATTGTTGAACAATCAGATATGAAAACCGCAATACAGGCAGTTCACACTAAATTCTTTGGAGCTATGTGAGCACGATGGCTTCACTCTTTCTTTCTTCCTCAAACAAGAAGACTTTTCAAAAAGAGCCGTAGAGTGAGGAAACGGGGAAAGACAATGAAAGCGATTATCAACGCTACAATTCTATGTCCAGTTAACGGTCTCATCAAGAATGGGACTGTGTTGTTCAACGGCAAAATCAAATCAATTGGAAAGAATGTGAAGGTTCCCAGTGGAACCAAGACAATAGATGCTGACGGGAGATACGTTGTTCCAGGATTTATCGATGCTCACACTCATCAGGGGTTGTTTGACGGATCTATCGGTTGGGCTGGTACTGATGGAAACGAGATGACCAAGCCCATAACACCGGAGATGAGGGGTATTGATTCATTCAATCCAGATGAACCCTCTTTGAAGGAGGTCTTATTCGGAGGTGTCACATGTCTGAATACCGGACCGGGTTCTGGGAATGTAATCTCAGGTGAAGCATTTGTAGTTAAACCTACAGGAGCTGCCGTTGTTGATGAAATGATCTTGAAATCACCTTCAGGATTGAAGGTAGCGTTCGGTGAAAATCCCAAGCGAGTACATGGAGGTGAGAAGAGAACTCCATCAACCAGAATGGGTGTGGCTTCACTTTTACGGAAAGCACTAGTAGATGCTCAAAACCACAAGAGAGAATTACAAGCGTACTTGGAGAAAGCAGAGGAAGCAACGAAGAAAGGGGAAACTCCTCCAAATCCACCAAAGAGAGACCTCGGTCTTGAAACACTCATCAAGGTGATTAATCGCGAGATACCAATTCATGCCCATGCACACAGAGCAGATGATATCGCGACGGTGATTAGAATTGCAAAAGAATTCAGCATCGAAGTGGTACTAATCCATTGCACAGAGGGGCACAAAATAAGAAAAGTGATCGCAAAGTCTGGCTTTCCTGCAGTTATTGGTCCAACCATGTTCTGGACGGGCAAACCAGAAACTCGTGAAAGAGGATTTAGAACTGCTGTTGAGTTGAACAATGCAGGTGTTAAAGTGGCACTTCAAACGGATTCAATAACACCGATGAATTACTTCCCGATTCTACCAATGAATGTCATCAAAGAAGGGATGAGCAGGGAAGATGCACTCAAGTGTGTCACGATAAATCCAGCTGAGATACTCAAAATAGATAATCGTGTTGGTTCATTGGAATCTGGAAAGGATGCAGACATTGTCATATGGTCTGGAGACCCATTCGATTTCTACAGTAAGGTCGAGCAAGTATTCATCAATGGCAAGAATATTCCTCTAAAGTAGAGAAAGAATTCAGATATCCCAACCTGCGATAGCAGCAACAGTAGCATTCTGCTCCTCATCAGATAACTTGTGAATCGGAGGTCTGCAAATACCTCCTTTCAGACCAAGATGATCCATAGCTGCTTTGACCACAGGTACGTTGTTTGCTTTACCTCGTCCCTCTCTCAAGTTCTCTAATGGTGTGATCATCTTCTGAACCTCCATCGCTTGTGAATAGTCGCCAGCTTTCAGTGAGTCGTACATTTTCTTGGTTACTTTTGGTGCAAAATTACAAAGACCGCTAGTGAATCCTTTAGCACCTGCTAGATGAAAGAAAGGAGCGAACCTCTCAGCAGTTCCACATGACCACACAATCTTGTGTCCTAGTTTGTGTACAGTTCGTGAAAAATCAACAATACGTCCAAAAGCGTATTTGACTCCAACTAGAGAGTCGAACGTCATAAGTTTCTCAAGCACGTCATCTGATAGTAAAGAACCCTTTTTGTAAAGGACAACATTCATCCCATTTGCATTTTCAAGAATGGCTCTGTAGTACGCTAGTAAACCCTCTTTTGAGCTGAAGACATGTTGAGGATACATGACCATTACAGCAGGAGCGCCAAGTTCTTGAGCTTTGTTTAATTGAAACAATGCAGTTTTGATTGAATGACCGATACCACTCATCACAGTTGTCCTCTGACCTACCGATTCAAGAGTTGAAGTGAGGACTGCTGACCATTCTTCATCAATTAGGGAATAAAACTCTCCAGTGTTTCCGTTTGGAATTATCAAAGGAACATCATGTTTCACCAGATACGTAATATTCCTCATGATACTGTTAACATCAATCTCTGAGAGGTCAGAAGTGAATGGAGTTACAGTAGTTACGGAATATCCGCTTAGAATCTCTTTGAATTTCTCGTGGTCCATTCAGTCACCTCATGCTACTTGCAGTAAGTATGTTGTGACTCATATATCCGACGATGGAAAAATATTACGGAAAATTGGTCACCACGTTAAACTTACTTTCAGGTGAAGTAAAGTCTACCACGAATTCATCAAATGTGCTTGTGCAAGGATTACCAGCAGCCACTTTGATTCTGAATTCAAGATTCTCAGATCCAAAACCTGAAACTTCAGCAACGTAACTATAGACGGTCTCACCAAGGTAAGGCGCAGTACGAGGATTAGACAAACGATGTCTACAAATCGAATCAAATCCTTTACCCTCGCAGTGTGTGCTAAGGAGTTGGGTCATATCCATCATAGAAGTCGCCTCAGAAAGTAACTTGGCTGCTTCTTGGCGTCTACTCCGACTTGTGGTGATAGGCCCACCTGCTTCACGTTCAGCCAGTGATGCGCGACGAAGTATATCAGCTGTGGGTAAGATTAGATGGTGATTCGTTCGAGTAATCATTTTGGGATCTTGTTCGAGAGCAGCCACACCATCACCAATCTCAATTACACCAACACCATTTGGGGATGCAAGTACGAAATTACACCACTGATATCTATTACCGCTCTCAAGATCTGCCTGAACAAGTTCGAAAGCGGCTTCAATGGTCTCAGTTTCTCTAAGAACTCTTTCAAGTAATGAATCGTATGCAGCGTGCGGAGTGACAAGGACTGTAGTATTACATCCTGCCAAGCCAGATTTGTTGAATCCAAACGAAGCACCACAAGGCTCACCATCACCGACATTCACTCCTGTGACAAAGAAGACTTCTGAATCAAAAACCACAGAATCTCTAAAACCACCCCAAATCAAATCACGGTTTTTTAGTAAGTAGATTCTATCTCCAACGATCTTTGCTCCTGCAGTACATCCATCGGGCATGTATTAAGAACTGAGGACAGGTTATATCAAGTTTCATCGTCTCTATCATAGACAATTGCTTTTTCTGCACTTGCAAAGTCCGCGATGCGTAGACAGGGGGTGATGTTAATGTTCAACAACTAATGCGTGAGTCGCATAGTATTTGTTGAAGATAGTACTCTATCTATTGAACTCCAATGATTGATGGGGAAGACGTAGCGATTGAAGAACCACATGAGAAACTATCTGTGAAAAGACCGTACTATTTCCAACTTGAAGTATTGAAGGCAATCGCTATCGCATTTGTCGTGATGGACCATAGCTTGACCTGGGAAATCAAGGGAGCGATGGGAAATGTATTTTGGGAACGTTTGTCCATTCCGTTCTTCCTCATTGTGATGGGCTTCAACTTAGGAGTTTCTTCTAAATATCGAAATGTGAATAACTTCAGAAACCTCTATTCACTAGATTACTTCAGACGCAAGATCAAGCGGTATGTTCTTCCATTCATCATTCTCTATATGGTTTCGATAATTCTAGGTGTGACCCTCGGATACATCGATACAAGTGAGTACTTGTTGCTGGGATTTCTACCATTTTGGGGACCGGGGAATTGGTTCATACCTCTCTTATTTGGTTCCATTGTTGTATTCCCAATTGTATACTGGTTGTTTGATAGGCTACCATTGGTGACTGTTGGACTATGTTTCTTCAGCGAGCTTCTTCTACAATATATTCTGTCAATCCTATACCCAGCTGCCTCATCAGATTTTGATTCATTCATCATAACAGCAATTAGAGTCAACATTCTTTTCTTTCTACCAGCAATTGGGCTTGGACTCTGGTTCTCAAAAGGTTTTAACATTAAGGACAAACGAAATTGGTTCATCTTTCCGTATCTCGGATTTAGCGTCTTCTTCATGTTCGACTACCAATCAGGCATACTCAGTTCTATCCCAGGTTCATTTGGAGAGCTCATTTCGGGAATCCAGGAATTCATCAGAGGTGACTATACACTCCTCTTCTATGGCTATGCCGCCTTCTTCTTCTTGGTGGCTATGGTTGTAGTGAGTCACACTCCCTCAGGACCAGTTACACGATTTGTTCAGCGAATCGGGAGATCAACATATCATATTCTACTCTTCCAGATTTTTTGGATGTCTATTGTTTATTGGACAACATCGCCAGGAGCAACCATGCATCACTTTATCCCAGATTTCGAGGTCCTTCTAGGATGGACATCACCTTTATTCTACATTCCATTTTACTTGCTCAACCTTGGAGTGTCATTTGCAGGGGGATTGATATGGTATGAGGTGGAGAAACGATTACTTTACAAACAAAAGCCATGAATGAGTTGAATAATGCTTCAGCCACAGAGTATTTCAATCGCAAAAGGATAGTTTGCGTATGGCCGTTGATGATGATGTAACGCTAAGAGTAGAGGGACTGAAAGCGTTCTATACTTCCAAAAAAGGTCTGGTCAAAGCTGTAAACAATGTAACGTTTAGCATTCGTAAGGGAGAATCAGTAGGCCTTTTCGGAGAATCGGGTGCAGGTAAGACGAGTGTTGCATTATCTGTTCTTGGCGTATTTGATCAACTCTCGAGGTATTATGCCTCAACATCTGCAAATGTAGAAAATAAGAGACTCTGGAAATTAAAGGATGAAGCACGCAAAAAGGGTCTTACATCCAAAGATATGGGAGAGGAACTACCCGGAGTCGATGGTCATGTATGGTTCCAAGGTCAAGATCTCCTGACGCTGGATGAAAAAGAGTATCGCAGGATTCGGGGAAATAAAATCACTTACGTACCACAAGGATCAACGAAGTCACTAAACCCGTACAGCACCATTGAAGAACAGATTGGTGAAGCTCTCTGGGCACATGATGAAGATAGTGTTCTTTACGAGAGGGCTGTTTTACATCGGGTCCTGAAGGCCCTCGATCTTGTAGAACTTGGGGATGCATTCCTTCGTAAAGATATGAAGCCATCTCAGTTCAGCGTAGGTGAAGACCAGCGCGTCCTGATTGCAATGGCACTCATCACAAATCCACAATTAATGATCGCAGATGAACCTACGACAGCAGTCGACATGGGTCTCCAACAGAGAATACTAGATGCAATTCAGATAGTTAGAGAAGAAATGAACCTCTCAATGCTTCTCATTAGTAACAATCAAGGAACTATTTCAGCAACATGTGATAAGGTAGGAGTGATGACGGCTGGACACTTAGTTGAGTTTGCAGCCACAGATGTGATCATGAATGCACCAAGCCATCCATTCACACGTGCTTTTATCATGAGCAATCCGTCGATGGAGGTCATCAGAAAGATTAGAGAGAAGGGTCTCAGAATACGAGGGATTCCAGGGAAACCTCCGGATCCAGCTAATCTTCCTCCAGGGTGCCCATTCAATGAACGATGTGAGTTCGTTCAGGATATATGTAAGCAGAAGATACCGGAATATCGTGAAGTGGAGAAAGACCATTGGATCTTGTGCCACCGGTACGAAGAGCTCCCAGAATGGTAGTCATCACTCGGGATTCCAGAGTTTAATAAGAATCTCAATAATTGCATCAGTAGCTGGGCTCCATGTGTCTTCATCGCTTGAGAGAGGAGGGGCTCCAATCATATGTCGGATTTTTGAGATTTGAGAAGTATGTTGGAGACCGTGTTGATAGGTTCTAAGAAGGCACCACGCAACACTTGGACCTCCTTTGCCGGATGGAGGAATAATCTGTAGTTGTTTCACATCACACTCACGGAGTACTCTCTTGACACCTTCTGTATTTGTTTCCAGTTTTTCCCGAATGTCTTCAAAACTCTCAATAGTGAATCGGGGGGCAATATCATGACCAGCACGATGGAACCAATATGTTTCAGCTCCTCCGACATGCCAAATCAGGGAGAGCATGTGAGGATGCTTCTCTTCATCGGATATTTCTTTCATCAGGATATCTTGTGTCAATCCTTCAATAATACGATACATATGAGTACGTTGTTTCAGGTGGGCATCAATTAGTGCCTCTCGCATCCATTCTGTCATGATTATCTCGCATCCTATGTCTTGTCACGAATCTTATTGTGAAACTCTGAAGAATTAGTATTGTCATTTCTTGGGCGGATCCTTCTTTAATGTGATGAACTCGTGCTCTCTCATACCAATGCCCATTTTCTCAGCATGTGACAATTGTCTTTCCGCAAGCTCAAGTATTTCTCCAGTCTCAGGATCCTTACATGCATGAGCCATAGCAAACTTACAATCACCACATTCAATGTCGCCAACCATTGAATCAGGATTCGCTGGAGCATCCTTTATCGCCTTCATTGTCGCCTCGTCAATTGCAAGGGGATCTCTGGAACCGAAGATTCCTATATCATGCAATAGTAGAGGAGCACCATAATTCCAGCAATCGCATTTGTCTGAAATGTCAATTGCGATGTTAATGTAGTAGAACTTGTCAGCTCCAATAGAGTTGATGACTCCTGACGCGTTCTCAACAAAGATTGGTCCTTGTGTGTGGCTTGGTCTCCAAGTCTGAGTTGCTGCTTTGGCTTCAAATCGAGAGCATACATCGGCACAGTGATGACAAGCAATGCATTTCGAGATATCAACTTCTGCCTTTTCTTTCATTGTTATACATCTAGTTGGACACACACTCAAACATTTCGAACATTCTGGACCTAGACACTTTTCAGGATCGATCTTTATGTCACCCATGAAGTGCATTGCGGCTTTACCTTTCTTGCCTACAAGCCCAATTCCAAGATTCTTGATAGCGCCCCCAATACCACCTAGACCATGACCCTTTGCATGAGTTAGGACTATGACTTTGTCACAATCCAGTAGGGGAGTCGCGACGTCTACACTCTTAATGAATTCTCCATCAACTGGAACATCAAAAACATCAGTTCCCCAATATCCATCTGCAATAACGAGGGGAGCTCCTACTGACCCAGCGGTGAAACCATGAAGCATGGCCATACCCAAATACTCGGTAGCAGTTGTTCGACCACCATATGCACCTCCACTTCCATACCCTAATCCAGTAGTTTCAGTGACAAATGGTTCCCCACCAGCTCCCCTAACAAGATCGACAATCTTTCTTGCATATGCTGGGCGTAAATAGTTGGTATTGCCCCACTGTCCAAAATGGGTCTTCACCATAACCTTCTCTCCAGGTTTGATTGCCTTATCTAGACCTAGCTCATTGAAGATATGCTCCAACTTGTCAATCATATTGTAATCAGTTCGTGTCTGTCTATCAGTAAAGTAGACCTTTGAGTTCATAATCTATTAAACCTCAGAAAAACTGTAAAGACAATCCACTAAATAACAATTGGCTAAGGATGATTATTATCATAGCTCGGAACTACGAACAGGTTCATGAGACAAAGCATCAATGTCTCCTTTTGTACTCTGAATTGCAGGAGAGGATTGCTGTGATAACGTTCTAGGTTTTGTCCGTCCAAGAAACACAAACTGCAGAATTCTTGAATTACTAATAATCTTGGAAGCTAGCAACCATGATACGAATACAGCAGATAGAAGATTGATTAGGAATAAGGGAGTATCTGGAAAAATTAGAAAGGCATTCCAAATGGTCAGGCCTCCAAGAAGCTGAACATTAAGCTCAATCATCAGTGGATGAATCTCATATATTTCCTGAGAGTAGTTATTGAACTTGGAGATTTTCAATGCGATATCGAAATTGTTGCAAGCATGATAAGATAGAACAGAAAGAAAGTATGTACCTAATAGTCCTGTTGCCATATAGATATAGATTGAGAAACCGTAAAGGCTCATACCTATGTTGACATACCCATTAAAAGCTGCTAGTAGGACGAATAGAACTAATGACAGTGTTAGGGCAACTGCATCAAATGATGGGGCTATCCCCCAAGATGAAAGGTTCTGATACTTTCGAATTTCGTTGCCTATGATCATGAATGATAATGCTATCAGTACTGAGTCGATTGACCAAGGGAGAAGTTCTACACCTGCAACCGTTTTGATTAAAACTCCCATGGCGGGTAAACTCAAAGCAATTAGAATCCTAAGAGCTGCAGGTTTGTCATGCAAGTATCTATCGAAAATAGATAATAATGCTATAGCAAAGAACATAGTCCGCAGATACCAAAGGTGAGAAACTCTTTGGATTGGCCCGTTTCCATAAATTGTCCAAAATACAAATTCTCCAGGAGTAAGTCCCAAGTCAAACATGGAATACGTTGAGGTATAAATCAGAAGCATTGCTATTGACAATATAAAATAGGGAATCATCAATGCCATAAATCGAGCGCGCAGTAGATTCTTTATATTATGGTGATGCTTCTCGTTATTATGAGCAAGACCATACAAAATGAAGAAAGCAGGGATCGCAACCCCAGTTAGAATTGCTGAGAACAGGTTAATTTCAAGACTATGTACAGTTATCACAAGTACCAAGGATAGAGTCTTTGCCAGGTCAATCCATGATACTCTGCGATTTGACATTTCAATAATCCTCAATTGTGATTCAGGGTTGATAATACAATGATGAAGAAAACCTCAGGGTGGATTTGGAACATCAGCTGTATGTTTCGATAGATGCGTTTTTCCTTTCGTTTAAGACTTACTATCGTGACATGAATTATCGTCCATGAAAAAAGAATAAAGGATATGCTGAATTGACATGATTTGCGAGTTAAATCATTCTTGCTCTGGTTGGGAATTGAGCTAGAATAATAATTGACATCTATCGAAAAGGCTATTCCTGATTCAAGAGAGTATTGAGCTATGTCAACGCGACATGATTTTTCTGAGAAAGCCATTCTAAACTTCAGTAATCAATATAGAATCACTATCAATTTGACTTCAGAACAAACAGACAAATTGAGTGATGGAAAGACTCCTCTTTTGTAAGATCAGATATAGCTGATCAATTATGTCCAAATGAAGTAGTCTAAAGTAATTCAGAGAGGAGAAATCATCAGAATTGTATCCTTTATCACTCTCTCTTTCGCTCTCTACGTCCTTAATGACGACCTATTGGAAAATCATGGTACGCAAAAATGAAAGTTGACAAGAAACAAGTGTACCCAACTAGGTTCTAGGTCTGTCGGATGAGATATATGACAGCTAGAACAAAACCATTAACAAGATGTGTAACAGGGCTAAAGCTATGCCAACTAGGTATCTATTCCACCAAGAGGATTTGGAGCAATTTGAACAAATCCATGGTCAAAGTCTTGGGCTCACAAAAGAGCAGTATGAAAGGCTAGGAAACAAAAGTGGAACTTCCCTCACAAGCCAACAGCTTTTTCTTATGTCTAAGAACCTAGCTGGAAACCAGACAATTATAGAGTTTGTAAATAATCTCGCTGGCCGTTTCCAACCACTCTCTATGTCCTTATTTGTTTTCAATGATTCAATTTGGAAACTGATGGAAAAGAAGCCAGAATCCATGAATACAATGCTTCCAATGGCCACCATTCCTCGTTTCTATTGGAAAGAATCGTCTATTACTCCAAAGAATCCCTATGGTGTAAAGAGAGACCTAAACAGCGGTTTGAGCCTGAACATAAAACCTCACCAATCAATTGTATTTCAGGGAGTAGGAGGAGATTTCTGCGGTATCCTCGAAGGGCACTTGGTAGAACAAGAAATTAAAGCCAGACCTGTTATATCACCGACGTTTCCGGGCATAAAGGAAAAGGCTCCCAAATATGAAACCCGGGATATAGAGATTAGAATGCAATTTGGAAATCTCAGGACGAATCTGTATCCGGACCCATCGAAATCAATCGATTACACCTTCTCTGAGCATCCAAGGGTATTCTATGAACATGGACTGTCAGTGTCATCTGAAGGAATGCTAGTCCAGCTCGGAATAGGCAACAAGAGAGCACAACCTTTGCATGGCGATGTCATTTTGCTTCTTGGAAAACGATGGGAGTCAGATGCACCGGGGCACGAGATATTGTTCTATCATGTGTGGTTAAATGCATTTTCTGTTCTGCTAAAGTAGAATGTTTGAATCTGATCTATGAATGCGTACCTAACAAAGCTCTTTTTAGAACCGATGGTCAGAATGACTCGACCTGTAGCCAGGAGGATGAAATCATGGAAGTGACAATTGCATTTTTCGCGACGGGTGCGGTTGTATTAGCTTTCACCTTTTGGAGAATTGGAATATTTCGTGCACACTCCAAATTCATAAGAAATCTATGTGATGCATACCAATGTAATGGCATCGATCTCTCTGGTGATACTTCATACACAAATTGTATTTCCCATAGATGGACATTGAATAATATTGTTGGAAAGAAACATGGCAGGTTGGGACATCGATTCCAAGACCTTTTGTTTTATAACACATTCACTACTACAATCTGGTTTAGTTTAATCTTCGGCATTGGCATAATGGTCTTTGGAGTTATCCTCATCCGTTCCATAGAGATCGCAGGCTTCCTTCTAATCATATTCCTCATTGGAGCATTTGCCATCCTTGGATCAGGAGAAGCCAAAACCTCAGAAGATCTTCTATCTATGCTTCGAAGTCATGAAATCGAGGAGCTATCAAAGCAAGACTATGCCTATGCAGCTACGGCACTAGATTCAATCAAAAAAGATCTCATTTTGTCATTCATTGTAGGATCAATTCTAGTAATATTTTCTCCATGGGGAGAACTTGCACCTGTTCTAGCGGCGTCGATAATATCTACATTCACGGTATACATGATATGGAATCCTACAATATTTTTATCAGGATTCTCGGTTCCATTGGCAGTACTCTATTTGATAGCAGCCTGGCCAATCTTAGCGATTATAATCATTTTTGGAATACGAAAGGTTCGACGGAGTGCAGAAGAAACAGACCAACGGGCACCACAAGTCTAACGTAATGTCTTTAGAATAACATCCCCAGACCGCCAATACAAAAAGCGAACATCAGAACAAAGAGAGATGAAATGAGAACCTTCTTTCCACGCATTGCCCAAATCCAGGAGCGAACTGGCGCACCCTGCTTGTCAAATCTTTTATCATCTTCCAACGGCTGCCGAGACATGAAACACGCTCCAAGAATGAGCATTACCCCGAACTCGAGAATGAGATAAACAGATGCAGTCATGAATAGAGATACAGTGGGATCTGCAATTGTGATTATCATGGCAATGATCACATCAATCATTGCTATTCCACTGGCTATGCTCAGAGGCTGCAGAACACTCCGAATATCTTTTGGCAATCCCTAGGTTCTCCTATACTAATAGACCGAGAAGCAATGCCACTGCAACAAACACGAGCATCATAATTATGAGGGGGAGAAAAATCGTTTGCAGCGAAGCTATGAACAGAGCTACGTAGTCTTTTCTATCTAATTTGGCGCTCCTTTGTGTTTCTTCCAAATAGGCTTGATATTCATCCCATTCTGGGTCGTCCATTTCCTTACGCTCACGCGACGACTCTTCGTTATAGTCACTCATCTTTCTTTCTCCTTTCAATAACTACGTCAATTAAGCAGTATGTTAAGATCAATCACTGGCCAATCGCTTCAGCATAATCCAATTGTGCACTAGAACCAAAGTCAAGCTCGCCTGCAAAATGACAAGCAACTAGATGATTGTTGCCAATGTCTCTGAGCTTAGGTATTTCGTGGGTGCATTTCTCCTGAGCAAAGACACACCTCGGATGGAACCGGCATCCAGTAGGTGGACTAATAGGGCTTGGTACCTCTCCGGATAGAATCTGGGCTTTTCCTGCGAATTGAGGATCTGGAATGGGCACTGCTGAAACCAACGCAAATGTGTATGGATGAAGAGATTCTCTGAAAATGTCTCGTGGTGTCAACTCGACTATCTGCCCAAGATACATCACGGCCACGCGGTCACTCATGTGTTTCACCACACTCAGGTCATGAGAGATGAACATGTAAGTGAGGTTCAGATCCTTCTGAAGATCCTTCATTAGATTTAGGGTCTGGGCTTGGACAGATACGTCTGTGCTGGAAGTCGGTTCGTCCATGACCACAAACTTGGGATTCAGTGCAAGTGCTCGGGCAATGCAGATTCTTTGTCTTTGACCACCGCTAAACTCGTGGGGGAATCTGTTGAGGTGGTCCTCTGTTAGGCCAACTTTCTGTAGAAGTTCGAGGACCATGTTGCGCATCTTTGGTCCTTTTGCTATGCCATTGACAACTAAGGGCTCGCCCACAGAATTTTTTATTGTGATGCGTGGATTTAACGAAGCCATTGGATCTTGAAAGACAATCTGCATCTTCTTACGAACATTGCGTAGATCTGCTCCTTTGAGGTCTGTGATGTCCTCTCCATCAAACTCGAGAGTACCTGCAGTGGGTTCAAGTAATCGAAGGATGGTGCGGCCCAGTGTAGTCTTACCACAGCCACTTTCGCCCACGACACCCATGGTTTCGCCCGCTCGGATGTTTATATCAACGCCATCAACAGCATGCACCTTTCCAATGACTTTCCTAAAGACGCCTCCTGTTAGAGGGAAATGCTTCTTGAGACCACGTATCTTGAGCAGTATTCGTTCAGACATTATTGTATCACCTATCCCAAAGGATTGTAGCAAGCCACCCAGTGACCAGGCTTCTTCTCCTCCAATGGTGGTTTTTCTTGTTTGCAAATTTCCGTCGCGTAATCACATCTTGGATGGAATCTGCACCCTGATGGAGGGTAGATGAGATTAGGCACACTCCCCCTGATCTGGGGTAAACGATCCTTATTCTCGTGAAGCTTGGGCACTGCTGTCAGAAGTCCTGCAGTATAGGGGTGAAGTGGAGTCTTAAATAGCACTTGAGTGGCACAAGACTCAGCAGTAGTACCTGCATACATCACATTGACCCAATTGCATGTTTCGGCTACAACGCCCATGTCGTGTGTGATTATCATGATGGACGTGCCGATCTGTTTCTTGAGCTGATTGAGTAGATTTAACACTTGAGCCTGCACAGTCACATCAAGGGCCGTTGTTGCCTCATCACAAATAAGAATCTGAGGATTGCAGGCAAGAGCCATGGCTATGAGAGCTCTCTGCCGCATCCCTCCAGAAAGTTCATGAGGATATTGATTGGCAACAGATGCAGCAGCTGGCATCTTCACCATGGCGAGCATACTGATGGCTCGCCTTTGAGCAGCAGCTTTTGCATCCTTATCATCCGGATCTGGTGGATCATCATATAGTGACTTGTAATGCGAAATCTTCTCTTCAATCTTGCCGCGTTTCTCAGGGTCAATTTTATCCTCTAGTGTATCTTCCAGCTTCTCAATCTTCATATCTAATACATCCGTACGAAGATCCTGATGAAGCATGATGACTTCGGCTATCTGCTCACCAATTCTAAAGACAGGGTTGGGATATGTGGCTGGGTCTTGAAAGACGATTGCAATACTTGCTCCACGAGTATCTAGGACTTCCTTGTCACTCATCTCCATAATATCGACAGTTTCTATTTCTCCTGTTTCTGGGTTGATATGATGGAACAGAATCTGACCTTCATCAATCTTTCCAGGTGGCTCAACAAGACGCAATATCGAACGAGCTGTGACTGACTTTCCACAGCCAGTTTCGCCTACTAGACCCATTGTATCACCTCTGCGAAGGAATAGTTCGACTCCATCAAGCGCTTTCACGATACCCTCATAGGTGTAGAAGTTTGTCTTTAAGCCCTTTATTTCAAGGACGAGATCTTGAGTATTCGACACCAGTTTATCTCCTCCTGAGCTTTGGATCCATGATGTCACGGATTCCGTCACCCACGAGATTGAAGGCGAGGGCCGTGAGTAGAATAGCCATTCCAGGGAAGAACACTCCCCATGCTGATATCAAGAAGTAATTCTGACCTATTGCGATCATGTACCCCCATTCTGCGACTCCTGCCGGGGGCCCAAACCCAATGTATGCGAGGCCTGCTGTAACGAGTAAAACGGAGCCAGTGTCCATTGTGGCTTGTACGATAATTGGTTGTATAGTGTTTGGTATGATGTGAACAATGAGAACGCGAACATCACTTGCACCCAAAGACCTCGCAGCTTCGACATACAACTTCTCTCGTTCTATAAGGACCTGACCGCGTACAAGGCGTGCGTACGTTGGCCACCAGGTCACCATCAATGCGATTGAGATGCTTTCCATACTCCTCTCACCCAATGCCATAACAATAGCCATTGCTAAGATCAGGCCTGGAAATGCGAAGAACACGTCGGTCACACGCATGACGAGTTCATCAATCTTGCCACCAAAGTAGCCAGCAGATGCTCCAATAAAGGTGCCACTTATGACTGCAACCAGCACCACAGTGACTGAGATTCTCAGGTCAATCTGTGCAGCGTATAGAATTCTGCTGAATATGTCGCCCCCTGTGTCGTCTGTGCCCCATATGTGATCAGGCATTCCTGGTTCAGCGCTCGGAGAGCCAGGAGGTAGATGTGAATCCCCCCAGATTCTCTGCTCAGGTCCATAAGGCGCGAGCAACGGAGCAAAAACCGCTAGTATCACAAAAGTTACAATGATGACAATGCCAGCGACAACCAGTGGACTCTTTCGCACAAGCATGAGACTGTATCGAAGTTCCTTCATTCGTGGCGTCATGTCTTCTTTGAAGTTGGGGTACCAGTATTTCTCGACTTCAGGTTGGAAAAGTGTAAAAATCGGAACAAGTGGTATAATGACCAAGCTTGGTGCCAAAGTAATTAGAAGAATATTGGACCAACGAATTCCTTCGACTACTAGGAAAGTAGTGACAATTCCTAATGTGGAAGTCAGGAGTACAATCTCCAGTAAGATGCTGCTATATATCAGGGATGAAAAAGCCCACATCTCCATATTCCTAATAGCTATTCCAATGCGAAGTGCCAAATACCCTAGCACTAATGATGCTAGTCCATGAATGCCAAAGAGAGCTAGTTCCTCAGGTAGAACCAACCATGTCGTGCCAGCAATAGATTGTATCCAGTTCAGAATATTGCCAATGAGAATATATGTGCCAGATGCAATTGCCACTAGTGAAATGGCGATTTGGAGGTAGGCGACCACTCTAAACCGTGTAGTAGCGTAGGTTATTACTTCCTCCACATTATATACCTCCTATCCAAACCGTATCCTAGGGTCTAGCACTCCATAAACCAAATCTACGATAAGATTAGCTGTTACAAAGATAAGCGCCACAAGCAATGTGAAACCTGTGATTGCCGCAACATCTGTCCAAAATATCGCTCTGACAGCCCATTTTCCAAGTCCAGGCCATTGGAAAATTGTTTCTGTTAGCACTGCTCCTGTTATGAGACTTCCAAAAGCCAGACCGATAACAGTCACTGTGGGTATGAGCGCATTCCTCAAAGCGTGTCGATAGATCACGATACGTTCTGTCAGACCTTTTGATCTAGCTAGTGTGATGTAGTCTTCTTTCAAAACTTCCAGCATGCTGGATCTCATCATTCTTGTTATGATTGCTAGAGTGAGGTAACCAAGACAGAAGGCTGGCATTATGAGATGCAGAGCAGCATCGACGAAGAGTCTAATATTACCAGCAAGGAGTGAATCAATTAATAGGAAACCTGTTGTGTATTCAAAAGTTCCAAAGGTAACATAGGTATAACGCTCGCCCCCAGGCAGAGCAAACAGAGATAATGGGGGTCCCGCCACTGTGAATTGGTAGAAGAATACGTATTTCATCATAAGAGCAAGCCAGAAAATAGGCATGGATACTCCTACTAGCGATAATATTCTTGTAAAGTGGTCAACCTTCTGATCCTTCCTTGTAGCAGACAGGATTCCTAATGGTATTCCAGCAACAATAGCGAAAATCATGGCGATGATTGACAGCTCGATTGTTGCAGGGAACTTGATTGCAATTACTTCCAGAACAGGTCGGAAGCCGGTTGATGGGCTAATCCCCCAGTCACCCTGCAATAAGCTTGAGATATACAAGAAATATTGGATATGCAAAGGCTCATCAAATCCATGCGCAGCCCTGATAGCAGCTATTGCCCTCTGAGGCGTGTTCTCATTGATATATATAGAAACAGGATCCCCTATTACATATGCAAGGAACCAAGTTATTGTAAGAACTCCAAAGACAACTGGAATGGCAAGCAGAACTCTTCTGAGTATAAAATCTCGAAGCTTCATTTGAATTCCTCTATATAAGTAGCGCTCTGATACAATAGAAACATCAACGTTTTCTTGGGTTACTTAAGGCTTTGGTTTAATGTATTTGTTCTGTTATCCGCAAGCTATATTAGACTATCATACGTGCAGAAAGACTAATCGACTTCGCTAACCGCGAATAAGGTCGCTCTATAGCGCAATTATTGAAAGAAGGATTGAAATCATGAATAGAAACCAAATCATTGCGATTGTGGTTATCGTTGTGGTTATTGGTGGTGCAGGTGTATTTTTCTTTTTGCAGCCAACGCCGCCAACCGGACAAACACTTGTCTATGAAACCTATGGTAACCCCGATTACATGGATCCACACAACAACTACGAAACATTTGGGTCCATGATTCACTACAACGTATACGAAACGTTGTATACGTATGAATGGGACACACTACGCACAGACCCGGTAGTCCCACTACTTGCGGAAAACTTGGTCATATCGAGTGATGGAAAAACTTACACCTTCACACTACGACAAGGTGTCACATTCCACGACGGTACACCATTCAATGCATCTGCTGTCCAATACAACTTTGAGCGAATGCTCGGTACCTTCGACCCTGGTGGTCCTGTCTGGATGGTTGCAGAGCCCATTCTTGGTGGCCAAGCCATTGAGAATGCTGTCTTTGATGAAAACCTAACACTTCACACATCCCTCTGGAACCAGTGGGTTGCTGACAATGCAGCTGGAACCGGTGCAGTCAACGTAATTAGTGAATTCGTAGTGGAAGTAAATCTAGCATACGCATACTCACCCTTCCTAGCAGCAATCACCTATGAGGTTGGTGCTATGATAAGCCCAACATGGGTTGAGTCTCTCGGTGGCATAGAAGTAGGCTCACACGATCCTACCATCGATATTGAAACCATGGGTACCGGACCCTTTACACTCACAGAATGGACTGTGGACGAGAGAGTTGTCCTAACAAAATATGACAACTACTGGAGAAATACTGCCTCCAAGACTCAGTTCCCATACTCAGGTGCCATTGATGAAGTGGTCATCAAGATCAACGATGAGGAGAATAGCAGAATTCTCAACGTAAAGGCTGGCACTGCGGATATAGTCACCGTCAACCCATCCAGCGCGTCGCTGGTCTACAACAACGTGACTCCGTCTGCATTTGCTTCGAACGATGGAACAGCACAGAGTCTTGAAACAAACCTCAAAATCTGGGCTATGTACCCGTCATTCAGTATAGCCGATATTCACTTCACCATGTCTGAGACGTTGAATGAAACAACACTTGGGAGAGTTGTTGAGAATCCGTACAGACTGAAGAATTTCAGGAAAACACTCAGCCACGCGTTGGACTATCAAACTGTAATCGACAATGTGGCCCAAGGATTTGGGACACAGGGACAGGGACCAGTTCCAATAGGCATGTTTGGTCACAATGACAGTGCATATCAATATCCCTACGACCTAGAGATGGCTAAGACATTCTGGAACGCAGCAATGAACGACGACGGGCTAGACGCTATTCTGTCAAACAACTCTTACAGATTGGTCTTCTACTACAACACTGGAAATGAGGTTCGTCGTAAGACACAGCTGCTCCTCAAGGATGGTCTTACTGCCATGCTTGCGTTGCCTGGTGTTGTGGCGCCTGGTACAGCTCTCACCATCGATGTCGTTGGCCTTGAGTGGTCGACATATCTCGGCGCAGCCAGATCCGAGGGGGTGGGTTGTTGGATGATCGGTTGGGCTCCAGACTATGCTGACCCAGACAACTACGTCGGGCCATACGTCAAGAGTACTGGTACTTACGCCTACTGGGCACGGCTAGCTGAGTCAGCTGGTTGGGACGAAGCAGAGGTTGATGGGTGGATAACAGATGCTGCACAGAGCACAGATGATGCAGAGAGAATAGCCCTGTATGAGCAGGTTCAGGACGCAATCATCGAACACGCTGCATACATCTGGGTCTATCAATCATTGACCCTCACTGTGACACGTTCGAATGTATTCAATGCGCAATATAATGCGAACCCAATGCACAGTTACTACTTCTTCCACATGTACAAGGGCGAGTAGTTCAACTAGTTTAGAAGAAGAGAGCTTGGCTCTCTTCTTTCCCTTTTCTTTTTCTTCCTTCGTTATTGGTGCAAATCCATCTTACTCATATCATAGAACTTAAAGAGCAATCTTTCAGCACTCTATGAAGGGTATTATATGATTGAAATCTGCAAGGACTCGAACATCACTCTTAACCATGAGCGCGATCGAGATGTTCTCTCTATGGTGGAAAGAGAGATGGGTCCGCGGATTAGTCCTTGCTCTATCGCCCATCGGTCTTGTTGACGCAATGTTCACCTTCCTTTTGTTCCAAGCACATGGTCCAGAGTTCGAGTACAACCCAATCGTACGATTTGTTTTGATTAATGAATGGTGGTTTGTATGGGTTGTAATTGATATTGTTTCATTCGTGTTTCTTGCGATGATTGCCGGTTCATACTATGTCCACACAAGGAAAAGCATCTTTGGGAATCGAACCGGCTGGTTATCTTTTCTCATAGCGCTTCGAGTAGGAGCGGCTCTTTATAATGTACTTACGTTCTATATTGACTCATATCCAATCTTCTGGACAGCTCTCGGAGCCATATTGACCTATTTTGCAGTTGGGCATCTATTATCGCGAGAAAGAGATTTAAGTATTGCAGGATTCAAGAGATACTGGAGAGCAAAATACGATCGTGTTCATGACAGCCTTATCACGAGAGGGTTGAAGATGGAAGAGGTTGAAGAATCAACATCTGAGCCTGAGCCAATACCTACATCGAGAACGGTCTGGTTGAAACGTGCAGGATATTTAGCGATGGTCATCGTGGTGTTTGTAAGCACTCCATTTGTGCTTACAGCTGTTGGAATCCTGACCGGGGGTTTATTTTGGAATGAGATTTTCGGTGGGAGCTTTTTCTGGAACACGACTGCAGGTCAGTCATTTCTTGCAGGATTCGCGGTAGTTCTTATTCTCATTACTCTAATGATGTACTTCATGATGAAGGCATTCTCTACATCAGAAGGTGCTTGGTAAGAATTAGACACTCCTCCATGTGTCTATGCGTATTCAACACGTTTTATTAGTGAAATCTAGCAAACCGGTCATGGTGTCAGTATGGCCAAAGGTGATCCTCTACTCATTCTAAAAAACTTGAGAGCATACTATCCATCCAAGAAAGGATTAGTCCGCGCGGTTGATGATGTTTCTCTAGAAGTAAGAGAAGGAGAATGTGTCGGACTATTAGGGGAGAGTGGTTCAGGGAAGAGTAGCATGGCGCTTGCGATAATGGGACTCTTTGAGAGAGTTGCAAGGTTTTCAGCAGGTGCTTCAAATGATCCTGATCTAAAAAGAGCATTTGAGAAGGGGCTACCCGGCGTTAAAGATATGCCAGGTGTCAGGGGAAGTATCATCTTCAGGGGAAAGGATATGACTAAACTCACGCAAGAAGAGCTAATTGCAATTCGAGGACGAGAACTCTCACTCATCCCCCAAGGACTTGGTCATGCGCTTAATCCTCAACACAGCATAGGATACCAGACTGCCGAACCAATTGAGGTGCATGATGAGAATATCAGACTACTTGAACTGAAGAGAAAGGTTCTCGAGTTCTTTGGTCTTGTACAACTTGCTGATGCCAATCTGCGATTCGTCATGGACCCTGCAAATTTCAGTGGTGGTGAATCACAGCGTATACTCATTGCCATGGCTCTAATATCAGGACCGTATATGGTGATAGCTGATGAACCAACGTCAGCTCTTGATGTGACAGTTCAACGACAGATAATGAATGTCCTAAAGATGGTGCGTGATGATTTCGATGTTTCACTTCTTCTCATCAGTCACGATGCTGGTGTAATTGCTGAAA
>SOKL01000005.1 GCA_004376265.1 Candidatus Thorarchaeota archaeon | reverse complement strand
CGGTGGCTACGGAGGCGGCGGCGGCCGAGGTGGCGGAGGCTATGGAGGCGGCGGTGGATATGGCGGCGGAGGAAGAGACAGTCGCGGTGGTGGCGGAGGCTACGGTGGTGGCGGCCGCGACAGACGTCGCAGATATTAGTTAACAAAATCCAATCAAAATTATTACGGGCCCTTTTTATTGAAGGCCCGTTGTTTCTCTTTTTTCTAAGTAATCTAAATTATTAAGAGTATCAAAGAAGCCATTGCAACAGAGTTTCAGTCCCCATCTCAGTCACGAGCTCGGTTCGTTTGTTTGTTTCAATGCATCTTATTCACAACATTGCAATTGTGAGAGCGAGTCCTAACCAGTAAATCAAGGTGATGAACACCAAGAACCATTTTCTTGACCTTGAATCAGTGTAGTGAACTTGCCACAGCTTCCAACTAATGACACCGAATAGGCAATACATTGCTAGGACTATGGGGAAGCCAAATGCTATACCTTGAATTAGATTTGGAATCATATCACCTGAAACGATCATGATACTATATTGGATTTGAGATCCAAGTGCCAGAGCCATTGCTTGGGCAAAGCAACTTACAGCCGTCTTCGTGAAGACCGTCATACCTGTCAGAAAGAAGAACATTGATGGGAGGAATGAATGTCGAATTCTCTTGCTAGCTAATGGTGCCAGTAATACGAGACCCACGATGATTGAAATCGAAAGCATAGCCATTACCATTGTATTAAGGAAGTCAGGATTGTCTGTGAAAGCAGCTGTGATGAATATCCAGCTCCAAGAAGTATGGTATGTGCCCAAACCTGCTGGGGCCGGAAGCTGACCATACCACGGCATGGCACCAATCCATCCTGCTTCGAAAGGGTTCATCAAGACAACACTGGTCACTGTTCTGATTGCGCCAGTGCTGCCTTGTGTTACTGGGAACGAAAGATCAAACATAACTTGGTAAAATTCACTAATAATGAAGCCAACCAGAAAGAGTGCTATAGCTAGATAAACAAAGTAAAGCCTGACCTTGATCTCTCTCCATAGTGATGCACTCCTACCTTCTAGGTTATCATCTTGTGATTTGAGTGAACCTATGCGAGGCGGTTTGACCAAATAGGAAAGATACCGCCGCAACTTACTGCTTGATCCTTTCTTTATAGACTGGTTGATCAGGATGAACAGACAAATTGCGACAATTGGTATTGCCATTGCTATGATCGTTGCTTGATTGACAGTAAATTCAATTAGTTGTATCATCCTTACACCAACTCCTTTCGCCAGTTTCTGATTCTTATTCGATAATATACTCCAGCGACAAGAATGGGTAGAGTGATTGCCAGAGTGGTAAATGTGATTGTACCTCCAAGCATCATCAATGGTGAATTTTCATTCATTGCTGCGGGGATGATATAGTCGAAAAGAATAGCTGGCTGTAGAACGCCCGAACTCGGTGGAACACTTGAGGTGAAAACCACAACCATATCCAATTCAGGGATGACAAAAATATACTGGCCTCGGTAGCCAACCGCAGCATAGACATTGACTATGTCCGTTGGGTAGGTCCACCATTGATATGAGTACCCGCTGTAATCATTGAAATCAACGAGAGTATCAGCAGATTGCTTAACCCATTCTGAGGGAATGACTTGTTCACCATCCCAGGTTCCATTGTTAAGATAGAGATATCCAAATTTAGCCATGTCTCGAGGGACCATTTCTACTCCCCCGCTCCCCCAATATTGACCTTGATTATCCTGAGGCCAAAATATGTTGGAAGCTTGGATTCCAAGTGGTGTGAACAGTTTATCTATTGCAAAATCGAATAGATAAGAACCTGTAGCCTCGGTCACGATAGCACCCAAGAGGTGTGATCCGCCCGAGCTATATGTCCACACTTCACCTGGGTCATATGCCATCGGTGTGTCAAGAATATGTTGCACGTTGTTACTAGCAAACCACATCTGATAGTGACTATTCAAATACGAGCTGTAAGGTTCAGTCCATTCATCCCATTCAAATCCAGAGGTCATCGTTAGTAGGTGATCAAGTGTGATCGATTCTTTCCGGGCATCCAGATTGTCAATGGTCCTGTTCGGTAAGAGATCAATCAGCTTGCTATCTACACTCTCAATATACCCTTCTTCAATCGCAATACCAACTAGAGCTGAAGTATAACTCTTTGTGCAAGAGTGAATGATGTGTCTGGAGTCAATATCATAGTTTGTTCTTGGATATTCCTCAAAAACCAGATACCCGTTTTTCACTATCACGATGGAGTCTGTGTGTACACCATTCTCATCAATCCGGTCCATCATCTCGTTCAAGAGAGCTGAATCCATTCCCTGTTCTTCAGGAGTTGAGTTCTTCCATCTATCTGTCGGCCAATAATCTCTCTCAGGAAACTCTTGACTTGGTGAGTAGATGTAACCTTGTACTGGCAACACAGCAGATATCAATAGCAACAGGAAGCCAATAATGATCAATTGTCTTGACATTGTTCAACCCTCCACGACTGTAAGTTTCTTCAGGTGGTATCCTAGAATCTCGTACCACTCCTTGAGGGTCTCTTGATATATCGCGTTCTTTGCTAGTAGGTATTGGGACATTCTGACCGAGATGTCATTTCGTGTCGCCGGAGGTAGACTCTGATACGCATGATTGTCAGGATTATTGTACGCTCGCACAACTTGTTCTTCGATGTCCCACATCTTCTTCAATAAGACTCCCGCACGGTCAAGGTTTGGTTCAGGAATGTGAACACCTAATGTTGACATAGCCAAGAGGGCGGCTCTCACTCTGTCTTTGATCACTGGTGACTCATCATATGCACTCATTCTTTCACTGATTCCTAGTCTGAACTCTCTTGCCTTTGCACGATAGTAACGCTCAACAATGCCCCTTGGAGTTTCACGAGTTTCAACTAGTTCAATGATCTTAGCATTCTTCAGTTTCTGTACATGATGAAGTACCGTTCCTGGTTTCTTGTTCATTGCGACAGAGAGCTGTTTCACGGTCATGGGTTGATTCACGAGATATGTGAACACAATCTCCTTTCTCGTATCGTCCAGCAGGAGCTTGATGATCTTGGGATTTGTGACAACTACGAATTCTTTGATTTGTTTTGATGATATTTTTGGATTCATAGAGTATCGTCTCCTGAGTTGTCGTGAGTGTACGTTGCATCCACTTTTGCAGTCAGAATCATGTAGATCCTTGTGAGCACAATTGAGAATGCTGGAATCAGATAGAACAATAGAACGATGATGAACAGTCCTGCATATGGCTCAAATAATCCAATTGGGATTATAGGAGGGAAGAGGAAAGCAAATTCACCAATCAGAGATAGAATTGGTATTCCAACTATCAGAAACATAATCATCCATGCACCGAGGACACGACCAGGAAATTGTGCAGTGAGCCTGATCGACCGTGCTGCTGCGCGAATTGCTGATAGACCATCTATTATTCCTGGGAATGTCAATGAGAGCATTCCATTGATGAGGAAGATCCAAAGAAGACCTACCGGGATTATTATCCGAAGCTGTGCGTTCGTGGGAGGATTCCATGCGGGATAAGCTATTCCAATAAACGCCACGATGAACGGAGCTAAAGTGACTAAGAAATGGAGTGCACCTCCTCCGACCAGAGACAAAGCTCTCCTCCGATACCAGCCAAAGGCTGATTCTGCATTTGTTCCATCACTCTCAACAATTTCACGTGACATTCCGAAGAGTGACCCAAGTGCTATGAAGAATGGTCCAAGAATTGGAAGAATCAAAACCATAATCAGTGCTACCAGTGTCAGCTGGCTTGTTGATGAGAAAGTACTTTCGAAGAATATAATCAGACTGATCAATGCTGGGATTCCAACGGTTATGATCAATGGAACAACAATGAAGAGCAAAATGACTAACAGTAGCACAACTGTTACAAATATGATTCCAATCATAGCAAGCGAATATGAAAGAAAATTAGTCGCAGCTAGTTTGAATCCAACTGCGAAATCTTTTAGGATGCCACCGGGTTGTGTTGATGATTTTGCAATCTTTTTTTCTGGTTCGTCATCTGGCGTGTCAGGATAATTACTTGGCCAACTCATTGTACCACCTCGAATATTTGAGAGGTGACCTCACTCTGAGTGGGTGAGGCCACCATGGAGATAGACGGTTTTATGGAGAGAGTCATCTTATTTCTCACCTGGTGAGATCCATTGCGCCACGGTCAAAACCAACTCCGGACGCCTTGATTCGAATCCTCTCTGTAGAAGTTTCAACTTCCTCCCAGTTTCCAGGTTTCAGAGGTTCACCGTACTTCAGAAACTTGATTATTCTCGTTTCATCGTACACCTTTCCAAGTGAAGCGATGGTTAAGGGAAGAAAGAGAAAGAAAAGACCCGGTATCAGTACACCCAGATACAGCAGCACACTTGTTCCTCCAAGAGCTGCCAGTAAGCGCGCGGATCTACCTGCTATCACTCGATTGAGTGAGAATACTGGTTCAACCGCTGTAGAGAGTATTGTTACCTCGCTTGTTGTTTCGAATCCTGGTTCGAGCATTATTTACACCTTGTCAGAGCCGTATCGTTCCGGATTATCGGAACGTTGCGGTTTTCTCTATCGTTCTGGAGCTACAAATCTATATAAAGTCTTTGATGAACGCCAAACGTTAGACAAAACCGGCACGACACTGTGCATATCAAAGAATCGGAGAACCAGTGCCATACGAAGAGTTTAATTGACCCCCTGAACCTCGACTTTGTTGGTGTGATACACGTGGATGTTAAGAAACCAATGAACTGCAAGCAATTGAGAGATTGTGATGTAGTCGATTCGAGTGGTGCTAAAGTTGGTCGTATCAATGACCTAACTTTCACCTTTGATGGAAAACTCAAGCTCTCTCAGTTCATACTTGGAGGTTCAAAATGGGAGGAATTTCTTGAATCTGCAAGAATCAAGCCAGACAAGGATCCTGTGTTAGATGCGTCTATTATTCGATTGATAGGTGATAAAGTTCATTTGAACACCAATGTGAACAGCCTAAAGACAACTCTAGATGAGGGTGCAATTCGACCAGATGAAATTAGATGGTCTGAACTGACTAAGCTGGATATCGTCGATAAGGACGATATCAAAGTTGGTCGAGCGGTAGACGTAGATTTTGATACGGACAGCACAAGCTTGATTGTCGGAGGAGGTTTTATTGAAGAAACCCTCGAGTCTGTCGGTTTGAAGGCTGATGTTGATATCCTAGTACCTGGTTCAGTCATTACTGAAGTTGGTGATAAGGTCCGACTGAGTGTATCAAAGGAAGATCTCAGGCTCACAATGGACAAAGCACTTGAGAATCCTGAAGTCAAGAAAGCACGAGAAAGGCCAGCTGAAGAACGAGCTGCCCTGAGGGTGCGATTATTCTATTCATAGCACGTTCTGGACTGAATTGGTAATGGATACAAGTGCACACATCGATTCTCAAAGGATTTTGTAACTCTACTTAACCAAAGGATATAACATTGGTTAACAGAACAACACCAATGGTTGCCAGGTGATGAGTGAGCGTATCGAAGAGCCAATCGAAAGCCCATGTATAGAACCTAGGAATTTCAGAGCAATTGAGTTGGTTTCGTATATCCTGTTTGGAATTGGCCCATTGGTTGGAAATGCTGTACTTACGCTTCTCGGTCCCGTGGCTTCAGATTTCGTAGTTGATCCCACAGCCGTCTTGATAGCAATTCCATCATTCATGTTTCCATTTGCAACATTCCAATTGTTCTCTGGCGCACTATCTGATAGCTATGGACGAGTGCCAATAGTCGTTGGTGGTTTGGTCGGATTCCTGGCTGGTCTCTTTTTGATATCTTTCTCATCATCGATTGAAATGTTTGCTCTAGGACATCTTGTATCAGGAGTTGGTTTTGGATTTGTGAATCCAGTCTTACTGGCCTTGCTATCTGATTGTGCAGCTCCTGAAGATATTCCAAAGAGGATGGGGATCGCATCTGGATTAGCGGGTCTTGGTGTGGGACTAGGACCTTTCATTGCTGGACAGATGGCGATGCTGGGCTGGAATTTATACTATCTAGCTATCCTCTTGATAGTTTTAGTAGGTTTGATTGGAATCTCGATTGCAAATCGCCCACCTACAACTATTCATGAAGAAACTGGAATTCGAGTGCTCATTAACAATCTGAGAATTGAGCTGAGGAAACCTGAAGTCTTACTCATGGTGGTCACGGCTTTTCTAATTGCGATGGTATATCTCGGGACATTAATTTGGACCTCACGTGGATTGACAGGTTCAGTGAGCGAAACTACTACAGGAATCATGCTGTTAGTAGCGGGAATATTAGGAGCTATAGCAGGAATCTCACTAGGTAGTATTATCAAAAGAAGAGGTTACGGGTTCGCGATTGTCATTAGTGTTATACCT
>SOKL01000072.1 GCA_004376265.1 Candidatus Thorarchaeota archaeon | reverse complement strand
TTGACAGAGACCCTATGACTGGAGATCTTATTGGATACCTCCACGAAGAGGCCTACAATGTCCTCAGACCTGATGGTCCACCTGAACCAACTCGAGAGGAGTCCTACTCTGGAGCAAGAGACATCCTAAGGGAGTGCGCTTCGGTTGGTCTAACCTGTATCTATGATCTAGTGGACAAACCTGAGATGCGCGCAGCAATCGATCTCAAGAATAATGGAGAGCTCCCGATTCGTGTGAGGATAGATATCACTATTGATTTAGTGCAAGAACTCGACAAGCTGGGAATATATCGAGGGCTCGGTGACGATTGGCTCAGGATTTGTGGAGTGAAGTTCTTCTTTGATGGAGCGATATCCGCTCGAACTGCTGCAGTCTCTGAACCCTATCTAAACCAACCCGACTTCTATGGAGTCTTTGCTACAACAGAAGAAATTGCTAGAAAGACCCTAACAGACGCGTATGAAAAGGGCTACAGAATCTCAGCTCACGCAAATGGAGACCGTGCTATCGATTTGTATCTTGATATCATTGAAGAGCTACAGACCAAGTATCCTCGAGATGATCCCAGAAATAGAGATATCCACTGTACTGTCGTCAATCCGAAGATTGTGAAGAGAATCAAAGAACTCGGAGTTCTACCTACGATTTTTGGTCCATATGCTTACTATCATGGTGACAAGCTAATTCCAGCCTTTGGCAAGGAGCGACTCGAATGGATGTTTGCAGCTCGGTCCTTCTTGGACGCAGGTGTCATGATAGCCGCACACTCTGACCATCCTTGTGCACCATATCCACCAATTATGGCAATTCATGCCCTTGTGAATCGGATAACGAAAGCAGGGAATCCGATAGGGATGAGTCAACGAATCTCAGTCATTGAAGCACTGAGATTGTATACAACTAATGCAGCCTATCATCAATTTGATGAAGATAAACTCGGTTCATTGGAACCGGGAAAGCTCGCAGACTTTGTGGTTCTCTCGGATGACATTCTCACAGTTCCACTTGAGAACATCATTGATATCGAAGTTGACATAACAATTATCGATGGATGTGTTGTTTATCGAAGAAATAATGCATAGGAGGTACTAGAAATGGATGTGTCTATTGACAATATCAGAAAGACCATCGAGGAACTCTGCAAGTTCGAAAACAGAATTGCTGGTACAAAGATGGAGCATGATGCAGCGAAGTACTTGATCGACCGATTGTCTGAATATGGTTTTCCTGACATTATACAACACAAGTTCCCAGTAATATCGTGGAACCCTAGTGAAGCTTCACTCACGATTGTAAGTCCAACTGAGAAGACAATTGATTGTACTCCTATGCCTTATACAACAAGTGTTGAGGAAAGAGTTCGACTAGTGGACATGAATTCTGAGAATGAACAGAAGACTGACAAACATCCAGTATTTGGATTGACTGAGTGGGGTCCAAATATCTACGGTGCACCTACAGTTGCCTACAACAAGGCTCTTGACATGGGTCTTGATGGTGTGATTGTTTCCAGTCCTGTTGAAGGAGATATGCTCAAAGTGCTGGTCGTCGCCCGCGGTGATGAACTACAGATTCCTGTTTTCAGTATCTCAAAAGAAGATGGAGATAGCCTACGAAAGATGATTGATGAGTCGGAGGTTGTCCTGGATGTCAGAGCAGTTGTCGAGAAGCGAAAATCTGACTCATCCAATATCGAGGTCGTTCTTCAGGGCAGTGAACCTGATTATGATATTGTCATAGGTGCTCACTATGATGCATGGTTTTCTGGTGCGGCTGATAATGCTGCACCTGTAGCTGTTGTCGTTGAAGTAGCTCGTCTTCTGAAGGAATCTGTAGACAATGGCGACACTCTAAAACGCACGGTTAGATTTCTGCTCTATGGTGCTGAGGAGAGCGGCACAAATCGATTCTTCTTTTGGGTCAACGGTTCCAGAGAATATGTTCAGAGTCGAGAAACACTAGACGATATTGGACTTGTTGTGAGCCTTGATTCAGTGGGGTACAATGCTCCAAATTATATTGTATCCACCCATGAGACCTCCGGTTTCGCAAAGACGCTCACCGAAACAATTGGTCATGAAGACAGGTTTGTACATTGGTCACCACCAGGATATGGAAGTGATCACTGGTTCTTCACAAGTGGTGGTGTACCAACTATCTACCTCATACCTTGGCCCAGTGATCTATACCACACACAGAAAGACACCCCAGAAATTCTTGATTATGATTCGATTCAAGCTTTCGCAGAATATTCGGTCGGTGCTGTGTCCACATTTGCGAACGCTATTGTGCTTCCTTTTGATATCATATACCAGACTGAGCAACTTCAACAACGTGTTCAAGAATATTCGAGAGGAAAAGGTAATCCACTCGATTTACAATCTGTTCTCAAGCACCTTGCAGACATCCGCGAGTTGAAACCCGACTTTGACAATTACAAAAAAGCCACATTGGAGTCTGATGATAAAGAAAGGATTTCTGAGTTCAACAGTATCCTACGCAAAGTGTCTGGTAAGTTGAATAGAACAATCGGCCTTCTGTTGCCTGTGAAAGGTGAGTCGCAAGCTAAACATCTACCGAATCTAGATTTAGTAACTGATATCGTGGCTTTAGATTCAATTATCAAATCATTAGGGAAGATGCCCATCATGGATATATCTCCTCGAACGCGTAGTCAGTTTAGTGCATTTGAAGACACACCTGTGTCATGGATTGATGTTGAGAAACCCATTGAAGCCCTTAGAGAGGAGCGGGAGAGAATGATCAAGATGGTTACCAACGAAGTTGAGGATTTCTTGGTAACGGTCAAAGAGATCCAGAGTGCACTTGAGAAATTGTTGAAATCATGAGGTGTTCGACATGAATGATGAGACCGTAACATCGAAGATTATAGGTTGGATTGAAGAGAACCAAGAGCAGCTCATCCAGTTGACCCAAGACCTGGTGAGGATTCCCAGCATATCTGGTGAAGAGTACGAGGTTCAGAAGAGAGTCCATAAAGAACTTGAAGTGATGGGCTTACTCCCAGAGTTTTACAATCCAGATGAGAAAGAACTTCGCAAGCACAAGGACTTCTTCGAAACAACCTCCTTTGCAAAGTACGGTTATGATGATAGACCCAATGTTGCAGGACTTCTGAAGGGAACGGGGGGAGGTCGTTCACTATGTCTTAGTGGTCATGTTGATGTTGTTTCTCCAGAACCTCTAGAGAAGTGGAGTCGTGATCCGTGGTCTGCAGATGTCGTGGATGGCAATATTCACGGCAGAGGAGCTGGAGATATGAAGGCAGGGGTTGCAGCGATGATTTTTGCAGTCAAAGCACTCCAGGAAAATGGAATCAAGCTGAAAGGTGATGTCCAGATTGAGACCACAATTGAAGAGGAGGATGGAGGAGTCGGAGGGGTTCTGTATATGAGAACCATCAGACCAAAAACCAATGCTGCCTTGGTCCCTGAGCCAAGTAATTATACAATCAGTCTGGCTAGCGCAGGTGTCATGTACTTCAGAGTGACAGTTCCCGGTTTACCAGCACATGCCGCTACGGCTCATTTCGGAGTTAACGCGATTCAGAAAATGATGCTGGTAATCAACGAGATTGAAAATCTGCACAAGGACAGACAATCACGGATCAGTTATCCTACTGCTGAATCCGACCCCAGGATGAAGGGAAGGGCTACAACAATAAACATTGGTGTAATCAGAGCTGGAGATTGGCCATCTACAGTGCCAGGATCATGCAAGATTGAATGCAGAATTGGATTCCCCCCTGGTGAAACAAGAGAACAGGTCATGGCGCAGGTTGAAGTTGCTGTCAAAAATGCTGCGGATGGTGATGACTGGTTGAGCAAGAATCGACCTGAGGTTACGTGGTTTGGCTGGAAGGCAAGACCTCACGAAATTGAAGAATCCAATCCCTTTGTTCAACAGGTGAGAAATTCAGTGAATCAAGTTGTGGGAATCGACCCCATGTTCATTGGTGGTTCCTCTGGACTTGACACAAGGTTCTTCGTGCATCATGGAGTTCCAGCTGTCACTTGTGGCCCAAAGGCTGAACGCATTCATTCATTCGATGAAATCGTGACAATCGATTCAACTGTAAAGACAGCTCAAGTCATAGCATCTACCATGATGGAGTGGTGTGGAGTCAAGTAATCGTTTAAGGTGGTTGAAAAATGGAGTGGAAAGATGGAGCCAGATGTGTCGTGTGTCTTACATTTGATTATGATGTAGACACATCATGGAGGAATATCCTTCGTCGTCACAACATTGAGAGAGACAATCCAGTGGTCCTCTCTATTGGTGAATATGCCCCACGCGCGGCTCTACCCCGAATTCTGAGACTTCTGAAATCACACGATGTCAAAGCTGGTTTCTTTGTACCAGGTGAGGTCGCTGACAGATTCACTGATTCAGTCAAAGATATCCATATAGCAGGTCATGAAATAGGACACCACGGTTACACACACAAGAATCCTGCTCGTTCAACTCTGAAAGAGGAGAAGGAAGAACTGGCACGTGGTTCGGAGGCACTCGAAAAAATCATAGGGTACAAACCAGTTGGTTACCGTGCTCCTGCGGCTGACCTAAGCCCAAATACATACTCACTCCTGGTTGACCACGGATTGGTTTACGACAGTACAATGATGAATGACGACCTACCATACATCATCGATGTTGAAGGAAAGAAGATTGTTGAATTGCCCATCAGATGGATGCTGGATGACTGGGTCTACTTTGGTTTCAACATGTTCCCATCACTCGCCTATCAGAGCGGGATTAGTAGTCAAGAGAGGGTGTTCGAGATCTGGTCTGCAGAGTTTGAGGCTGTCTATGAAGAGGGACTATACTTCATGCTCACGATGCACCCTCAGATCATGGGGGTCCCATCTAGAAGCAAGATGCTTGGTCGTCTGATAGAACTGATGAAGTCCAAGGAGGATGTATGGTTCGCCACTCCCAGAGAAATTGCAGAGTATTGGCTTGAACATAGGGGTTGAAAGATGTGAAACGATTGGAAGGTAAAGTTGTGGTCATAACAGGAGTTGCTGCAGGTATCGGTCGAGCGAGTGCTGAACTATTTGCAAGACATGGTGCCATCGTTGTGGGAGCTGATGTCGATGAGAAAGAAGGCAGGTCTCTGGAAGATACGATCAAGAAGTCTAGTGGTTCCATGACCTTTGTGAGGACTGATGTGTCCAACGTGAGTGAACTTGAGAAGCTCTTTGAGGTCGCGCAGGGGCTTGGAGGAGTGGATGTTCTATTCAACAATGCAGGCATCGAGGTCTCAAAGGGTATTATGGAAACAACCGAACAGGATTGGGATACTAGTGTCAATGTGAATCTGAAGTCTGTCTTCTTTTGTAGCAAGCTTGCAATTCAACAGATGAAGGACAAGGGCAAAGGAGTGATCATCAACAACTCATCAGTTGCAGGACTTGTGGGTTCATTCTCTCCAGCCTACTCTGCTGCAAAGGGAGGAATCATTGCCCTTACCAAAGGACTCGCTGCAGATTTCGGTCAACATAACATTCGAGTGAACTGTATCTGTCCTGGAGCTATCGAAACCCCGATGTTAGAGAGAGTGATTGAATTCCAGGGCGACCCACCTGAAGTCAGGGCGATGAGACAGAAGAACTATCCACTGGCTCGTTTTGGTTATCCTCATGAGGTTGCTCAGACTGCGTTGTTCTTGGCATCGGATGAATCTTCATTTGTGACTGGGGCAACAATCGTTGTTGATGGAGGTTTTACATCAAAGTAGATGACCTTTGATATGCAATCATTTCGCCCATCGAACACTTTTGAAGTGTTGTGCAGCATTATACAAGAAATCCGGTGTTATCAGGGGTTTTTGAATTTCCAATTCTGTACTTTGCTTAACATTCGTTATATATTATCTTAGGAAAGTGGTGTCAGTGATTCAATGATGAAGCACGCTACTCTTAACAAGCAATTTTTGGAATACTCTTCCTTTTTTTTCAGCCTTCGCTCTTTCTCGTTCAAGCCATTCTACAATTGGTCCAGTTCGTGACTCATTGATGATTAATTTCAGGAAAAACTCAACAGCTGAAAGACTGAAAATGAAATCAGACCTCGTTACCAACATCAATCTCTCTTTGAACTCCTTTGCTTTCATATTAGGGTCAATTCTTGCCCATAATGTTCCAAAAAGCGTGAGAAGGTCACGTGATGACATAGCATGTTTCTGGATGAATACAAAGCAATTCTCGATTTGGGGTATTGTCTGATTGAACCACTTGATTTCATTATTCATTAAATCAAATCTTATCTCATCAAATGCTTGAATCAACCTCTCAACAACTTTCTCCATCTCAACCACTTAATATTGCATAGAAATGGAAATCTGAAAAGACTTCTGATAAGCTAGATAAAAGAAAAAAGCGGGAGTCAAGGACTCCCCAAATTAGATTATTTCAGTTTCTTGAAAGAGATTG
>SOKL01000090.1 GCA_004376265.1 Candidatus Thorarchaeota archaeon | reverse complement strand
AATCTGGCATCAATCAATCTAGCACGGAACAAGCTGGTATCGGTTGACCTCACACCACTTAGCAGCTGTCCTCGCCTTCACGATCTCGACTTGAGTGGCAATCAGCTTCGAAGCATTGACCTCTCACCACTCAGTGTATGTTCCAATCTCACCTATCTGCATCTGAGTAATAACCAGTTTGAGTCTATCGATCTTTCCCCACTGAGTGCCTGCAAGAAGCTAGAACTCGTCGACCTAGTAAACAACCCTCTTCAAGACATCGACCGATCGCAACTTCAGGAAAACGTCATTGTTTATGAAGAAGAGGAAGACTACGAGAGATATTGAGTAATTCCCACAAGCAGTTCTCTGTGAGTGTGAACTTCCACACTTATCTTGTAGATTGGAGTCTAGAAAGAATATCACCTCCAAGGTGATGGAACCTGAATATAAAGACCCCCAGAACAGTCTTACACAGAGAGAGGGGGATTGAAAAGGTCCTATACAAAGAAAGGCAGAGGTAAGGTACCCTCTTTATTTATCCCTAATGAACTTCATATAAGCCTCGAATATGTCACTCCTATCCGGAGCGAGTTCCATCGCCTTCCCAAATGCATCAGAAGCTTCATTGAACTTGCCTTCTGCTACGAATTTCTGAGCTTTTCTTAACCATCCGTCAGCCTCGAAGAGTGATCCCTGTTTCTCAACTTCATACACAGATTGCTCAAAAACTTGAATGTCACTCTCCAACTCTAAATGCTTCACAATCTCCTTGTGTAACCGAGTTTCTCTAGAATATCAACGTCGATTTTATTATCATCAGAACATGATGGACATGAACGTGGTACCTGTACAGATGTTCGTTTGCCTTTCTTGTCGGTAGTTTCAAACACAGACTCACCTGCAAAATCTTCGAAACAGTTTCTACATAGCCATAAAGAGAGCGTGTTGTTGGTCCCACAATTATTGCATTTGACGATTTGAACACTGTCAATGAGACGCTTCTTCTCTACAATGAATGCTGCTCTTTGAAAGGAAGAGTTGGAATCTTCTTGATAGACAGGAACATCGTAGCTTGAATTGCATTGTGCACAAACAAATACAGTTGTCACATCTGTTTTTGATTGAAGAATGTTCATCAACAATACCATTGCCATTGCATCATACTTGTCAAAATTCAAACCCCTTCGAAGATATTCTAATGCTTCATCCTTTCTTCCAACTATATCCAGGAAGTTGGCTTTCCGCTTGACTATCTCCCGATTGTCAGGCATCTCCATTACTTCTTCGAGTATCTTATCAGCTTCCTTTGACTTCCCTTGTTTTCTGAAAACCATAAACAATTCATGTAGGACTATTGTTCTAGCCATATCTGGCCATCCACGCAACTTGTGAAATTCGTTCAGTTCTTCGAAGAGAGTTTCAGCTTGGTCAAACTTACCCAAACCAACTTTTGCTTGACCTAGACACAATTTGATTGTCGTGACATTCAAGTCTGATGGAGGTAGTGTGGACAATAGCGGTTCAAGTCTTTCTTCTACCTCTGAGAATCTACCTTCATCTAACAGATCTAAAGCTTCATTGAATAGATTCGAGATATCTGACATCATTCATCACTGAAGAATCGATCATTCATCAATATTTAGCAGGTTCATATCTTGACATTTTCCTCTTTCTGATCATGTAGGCTTCATACGCATGTATGCCAAACATGAGGAATAAACAAACCACCCCTATCGTTCCCCAGAATTGAAAATGGAAAATGGGCAGTTGAGATATAAACCACATGACGAAGATAGCAAGAAAACCGTACATTA
>SOKL01000336.1 GCA_004376265.1 Candidatus Thorarchaeota archaeon | reverse complement strand
TTGGCGTTGTTTTCCTGAAACGGGGTAAGGCCGGGTCAGATGTTTTCTACACCGGTGATATTGATGAGTCAATAGTCAATACTGTTCAAGATCATGGAGGAGTCCTCACACTGGACGATTTGGAATCCCATAGGACAGAGGAAACAGCAGCTGTGTCAGTATCATATCGGGGTGTTGACGTTTTTGAGCACCCTCCTAATGGACAAGGTTTCGCAGCATTATCTATGTTGAAAATCATGGAAACATTCGATTTCTCAGCATTTGATGCCCTTAGCGAAGATCGCTTCCACCTGATGATTGAGGCGAAGAAACTTGCCTACGCAGATTTGCATCACCACTGCGCTGATCCTAGTTTCTACAAGGCACCTCTAGAAAAACTTCTCTCTAAAGATTATGCAGGGGAGAGAGCAAAGACTATAGATTCTCTATCAGCAATGAATGACTATTCATCGGGTCTTTCATTGGGGAATGACACAGTCTATCTTGCCACAGCAGATGGCGAGGAAGGCGCAGTTTCTTTCATCAATAGCTTGTACAAAGGAATCGGGAGTGGCTTAGTCGCACCAGGAACAGGAATCAAATTACAGAACAGAGGACATCTTTTTTCTTTTGACCCTGATCATCCCAATTGCTATGCTCCAAAGAAGTTGCCATTCCATACTATTATCCCAGGGGCACTCTACAAGAATAAGAAACTGATGGGTATGTTCGGGATAATGGGTGGCGCTCACCAAGCTCAAGCTCATGCTCAGTTTGTCAGCAATTTGATTGACTATGAGATGACTCCTCAGGAAGCAATGGACTATCCACGATTCAACCACGATCATAAAACGAACACTGTTGGTCTAGAGATGGGTATTCCTCTGCTGGTTGAGGAAGAGCTCCGAAAACGCGGACACCAGGTTGAACACAATGATTCTGTAAAGTACTTTGGTGGAGGTCAAGCAATTCTCAGATTTAATGAGGATACTTGGATTGCAGGTTCTGACCATCGAAAGGACGGACATGCTGCTGGATTTTGACATACCGCGTACTTAATCAACGCTGAACGTTAAGCTACGCACGTTAGGTGTGGCTTATGAATTCAGAGGGAACTAAATATAGAGAAGAGAGTGATCTCTTAGGAACTAGACAGATCCCGGTCCAAGCCTACTGGGGAATTCAGACTCTTCGTGCTCAGGAGAATTTTGGCGTTTCACTTGTCCGTCTCAACAACTATTCAACATTGATACAGTCTCTTGCAATGGTCAAGAAGGCATGTGCTCTCGCGAATAAGGAGCTAGGTCATCTGAGCTCGAAGTTTGCCAAGGCAATAATACAAGCTTGCGATGAAATTGGAAGTGGAGCCTTGGAGGATCAGTTCGATGTTGATATGTTACAAGGTGGAGCTGGTACTTCAACGAATATGTGTGCGAATGAAATTATTGCATCAAGGGCGAATGAAATTCTTGGTAATCCCATCAACACGCAGAGTCCGGTATCAGCTCTCGACCATGTGAACATGAGCCAGTCTACGAATGATGTATACCCCACTGCAATCAAAATAGCTACAATCTATGGTCTTCGGGGACTATCGGTAAATCTAGAGTTTCTGACCAAAGCGTTAGATGAGAAAGCTGAGGAATTCAAAGATATCCTGAAGTTAGGTCGTACAGAGATGCAAGACGCTGTTCCAATAACGTTAGGGCAGGAGTTTGGAGCATGGTCTGCAGCTCTCAAAAGGGATTTGCAGCGTATCGCAAAGGCAATTGATATTCTGGCCACTCACAATATCGGCGCAACGGCAATTGGAACTTCACTGAATGCAGACCCACAATACATCAAGCTAGCAGAGAAGCACTTGCGAGATATTACAGGTATTGAAGCCCTGACTACTGCAGAAAACCTGATCGATGAGACTCAGAATGCAGATGAGTTTGTTCATGCCTCTGGTCTATTGAGGGTTCTAGCTATAAATCTCTCCAAAATATGTGGGGATCTCATTTTGCTCTCCTCAGGTCCAATAGGTGGCTTTCATGAGATCACTCTTCCTCCTGTTCAACCTGGGTCTTCTATCATGCCAGGTAAGGTCAATCCTGTGATTCCGGAAATGATCACGCAAGTCGCATTTCAGGTCATTGGTCAAGACCTGACCATTTCTATGGCTGCACAATCTGGGCAGCTAGAACTCAATGCCTTCGAACCTGTGATAGCATACAACTTCTTCCAAGCTCTTAAGATTTTGAGAAATTCGATACCCATTTTCACTGAGAAATGCATACGAGGAATAGAACCAAACAAAATAGGTCTCGATATTGTGCATAGAAGTGTCGGTTTGGTAACAGCACTGAATCCAGTTATTGGATACAAAGCCGCATCTCGAATTGCTAAGATTGCAATAGAAACTGGACGTTCAATCCGTGAAATTGTACTTGAGGAAGGTCTCCTTGAAGCTGAACAGTTAGATGAGATACTCTCTCCGAAAAGGATGACAAGCGCTGGTATGCCCGGACATGAACATGAAAAAGCAGACGACCTTCATGATGAAACCTGAGGTACAGTTGCACATTCTTTCTGTTATGATTATGGCTCATTAGGTTTCCATGATGACATCATATGCAATGTTGTCTGCATGATCACTGATTCTCTCGAGATTTCTCAACGTTTCTACGAATACCGCATCAGCTTGAGGATCGCATTTCCCACTACGCATGCGTTCCACATGGGATTCCTTCAATTTGCGCTCGAGATCATCAACGTTATCTTCAAGCTGCTCAGCCACTCGGGCTAAGTCTTTGTTCTTTGTCTTGAGGGATTTGATTGCAGTTGAGTAAGTTTTCTCAACGAGATCGAACATTTCATCCAGTTCTTTGACTGCATCATCTGAGAAAAAGATTTCATTCTTTAATTTGTCAGTTACGAACTCTGCGATGTTGGATGCGAGGTCTCCGACTCGTTCAATATCGGTAAGAATTGCAAGTAATTTGATTCTCCATATTGCATTCTCTTTGTTCAGTTCTTCTTCTCGTATTTTGTCGATAAACTCCTCCGTACTCCTGCAAGCCTCATCTACTTCATCTTCCATCTTGATGACCTTTCTTGCATCATCAATGTTTCTTGAAAGAAGTGCGCTCTTGCTCAATATGATCATCTCAACTGTTTTCTCTCCTGTCCTCAATGTTTCACGCTCTGATTCCATGAGTGCAGCCTGAGGCATGTGGAGCATTTCATCATCGAAGAAGTGTTTACCAATCACTTCACCTTCCTTGTCAGGTATTAGCCGCTCACAAAATCTCACAAGAAGACCAACAAGAGGAATGAAAATCAAGCTCACAATAACATTGAAGATGGTATGAGCATTTGCAATCTGGCGTGCTAAACTGCCGTCCGTCAGTACTACTAATTCTGTAAAGGGGGTCAAGAATGGTAGGAAGATGGCAACTCCTACAATATTGATTATTGTTTGCGCAATGGCAGTTCGTTTGGCGGGTGTTGTAGCTCCTAATCCCGCAAATAATTCAAGAAAACAGGTTCCTATGTTTGCTCCCATAACGAGTGCAATAGCTGGTCCTAGGTCGATTGCCCCAGCTGCGCCCATCGCTATAACTAGACTTGTTGTTGCAGAACTACTCTGAGTTACACCTGCTATTAGTGCACCAATGAGAATTCCGATGAGTGGGATTGCTCCATAATCATTGATGAGAGTTCTAAAGAAAGGATACTCTGTTGTGAGTGGTGCAGCTCCTTGCTTCATGAAATCCATTGCTAGAAAGAGAAGTCCGAGGCTGAAAATCACGGTACCAACAAGTTCAACCTTCTCGTTCTTGGAAAACATCCTCATAAAAAAGCCAATCGCAACAAGAGGCCAGAATATGACGCCGACATCAAATGAAACAAGTTGCGCGGTAATAGTAGTCCCAATTTCAGCACCGAGCATAACATTGACAGATTGTCTGAAAGTCATCATGCCTGCATTAACAAATCCAATCAATGTAAGAACAGTGATACTTGAGCTCTGAGTCATTAACGTTGCAGCAGCTCCTGCACCCATTCCTTTTACTCGATTATTACTCACTTTCTCTAGGATACGCACGACATTCTTACCTGAGATCTTACCGAGTGTTTCTCGAAGAAGAGTCACACCATACATAAAGAGAGCGAGCCCACCGATGATATTGAAAGCGATTGTCAGTTCTTCCCACATTGCCAACGGGTGAGCCACTGTCAATGTGGTGCATATGAATCTTGTGAGCTATCAAGTATGAGAAAACTCCGGGTTAAACCCCGGAGTATTTGTGTTGTTCAACTAGCTTCTTTTGTGTCGTGTGAAACCTGAGCAAGCATATGATTTGATTCCTTCTTTCTCAAGTTCATCGAGGATCAAATTCATTCCTATAGAGTCCGAGCTGTCGTGACCAGCAATTACAACGTAGAGCCCCTCTTCCTCGCATGCTTTCTTGAGGTTCTCGGGCATATGCATTGTGACTATCGTACTCACTCCCGCACGAGCCAACTTAGGAATTGATTTGGGTCCAGCAGAGGTTCCTCCAGTGAAGAAAACGAATTTCTCTCCGACACTCCCACTTGAAGTGCCGACAATGATTTCAGGACCTGCTCCAACCTTCTCAGCCTCCTGGTACTCAGGAATTTCTAACAATCCATCAACAAGGTCTCCCAAGGTCTGTGGATCTTTGTCTTTCAAATATTTTGTGAGGAATTGATATCCGAGAGAGTCCGCAGGAGTATGTGAACACATGAATGGCATATCAAGCAGTCTTGCCGCATCAGTGGTTTGAGTATGATTTCTCGCTTTGGTTAGAAGATGAACTTCTTTCATTCTCGCCGCCATCGCTGATTCTGCTTGAGCAATTGGAACTCCTGCTGCAGCCCATTGCTCAGGTTGAATTCGCATGACATAATCCAGATTTGAGATTCCGATTCCGTGTGGGTGATGTGCAAGGACTAGATCTACTTGGTCTCCTTTCTGTGTGAGGCGGTCTGCAAGCACAACCTCACCTGTCCCAATATCTATGCCACAGAGCAGACTTGAAATCTCTCTCTCATCATCTCCGTGAAGTAACCTGCAATCCGTATATGGATTCCAGGTGACATCCTTGTCTGCTAACTCTTTCTTTCGGCCCTCCAGTTTATCGAGAGCCTTCTTCGATTTCTCAAGAATCTGGTTGACCCTATTCCGACCTCGTGGGTCAGCCTCGATTCCCATGTCAACTATCTTTCGGTATATGTCGCCGAGCTTCATGGTTCAGATTCAACGTATCTTCTGTTTGAACCTTTCGCAAAGTGCCGAGACTAAGATTTATCAAGTTGGTTACTAATATCTGTACATGTGATGAAAATGCCAAAGGATAATGAACGCAAGGTTGGTCCAATTTATCGTATCTTTTCTCAGGATTTGTATGCCACAGGTTTTCATACCGAGGGATTCGGTTTTCGACAAGAGGAGATGTGGAGGTCTAAGAGCAGGCAGTTCTCAAAGGATGCAGATATCATTGGGAAAATAGAGGAGGCTCGTCGTTCTGATGATAAGACAAAATTACCCCCAGTCAAGAAGTTTGGCTTCATTATTCTTCGTCAGTCTTTATGGGAAAATGCTGACGATTTAGAGAAACGGTTGGTTGTCAAACTCTTCTCCAACAGTGGAGGTTGGGTTGCAACAATGGAAGAGATGGTCGCAGAAGAATATGCGATGAGTTTTGCATCTGACAGGCCCTTGGTCGCATTTACTGTACTCTCCAGAGAGAGCGAGTTCGTCACCTATGTCAGACAATTCCGGAGGGGAGGAACGTCCACAGAAAATTACGCTTTCTATATCATCGGACCTAAAGGGACCTTTGATGCATTCCGGATTGAAGGTGCCAGGGTGTCTCTGGGGGATGATTTCAGAGTCATTCGATTGAATGGTAATGAAACTGTGGCAGAGATCGACAGCAAGTTTGGGGATATGGGTGGAGAATACGTAGTCAAAATCAAAGACCCCATTCTCGCGGCAAATGAGTGGTTCTGTCGCGTACTTCAATGCTTCTCCATTATGATTGCATTTCGTGCCAAGATTCGCAAGAAAATCGATAATGGCTTCCACAAATGGAAGAAAGGAAAATGGGAACCGTCACAGCATAGATATGAAGTAAGTCTGCTTGCTAATCCTCGAAAGCTCACTCTGAAGACTGATGAACTTGAACAAGTTTAAGATCGTCAGTATCCGCGTTCGAGGTCAACGACATTTATGAAATCTTTCCGCCCCTCTGCAAAACGTGTGATGTTCTCAATCACTTCATCCCAGCGTTTCAGATCATCCATTGGGGATGCACCACGATGCGGTGATAGCACTACATTGTCCAACTTGTGAAAAGGAAAGGATGAAGGGTACTTCCGACCTTCAGAATCTTCTTCTGGTCGATATTCGTACCAAACATCAATCGCTGCCCCAGCAATCTGATTCTCAGAGAGAGCTTTGTAGAATGCCCCTTCATCAATCACACCACCTCTCGCC
>SOKL01000152.1 GCA_004376265.1 Candidatus Thorarchaeota archaeon | reverse complement strand
GATTGCGAAAGAGGTACAGGCCTTACGGGCGGGGTTGGCAATGGGACCTTTCCCATGCCGCTCACTGTTGGGCACCCTTTCATTTTTCTCTCATTTACTCATTCTACAACTGAGAAGGTTGAATGTGAGAGTTTCACACCTCTTTGTAACTAATTTGCATTATTGCTAGAGCTATTGCGGATAGACCCAAAGCAAGTATAATCATTTGAGCTCCAGCTATAAGTCCTACATTAAAACCGTTCCAGAAGCTACCAAAGAGGTATATTGCTGTCAATAATGTTAACACTACTAAAATATACACAGAAATTGATAGAACTCTTTGTTGATTAATCACGAATTCCTCCTCATACGTTACTCAGGGTTATTCCGAATGAATTCCCCCTTTCATGCTTTTCATCTCAGGAGTATTAAATCTTTTCAGATTTCCCTTTCTATTTTGCATTAGTTTTCTCTCAATAGGGAATTTTCTAGTTCTCATTTGACTGGCATGCGCCTCCGAAAAATCCATAGAAAGACGCCAACCATTGCAACCTCTATGAAGTTGATAACCAAAAACGCAGATATGGATGTTCTCGGAAAGAAAGCATCCACAAGCGCATTGTGAAACCGAGCAGAAGCACCAAAGCCAACAAGCCCAATCACTATCAGAATGAGTACAAGAATATTGTTTACCTCTTGTTTCCACTCCCAGATTGCTAGAGCAAACAAGACCGCCCCGGTGATTGCAAGAATCATTAGAACGTTAATAATTCCTGTATAGTTCCCTCCTGGGTCTGTCTGAAAGTAAATACTAAAGATTTCAATGATAAGCACTGTTACAGTTACAAGTATGCCACTCACTGCCCAAATCCGGACTGATTTCTCTAAGATTGAACCCTCCTAAGGATTACCAGGTTCAGGGAATGTATGATTTCCAATTCTTAAATATCCTATCAATGACCTTTCCCATGCCGCTCACTGTTGAGCACCCTTTCATTTTTTCATTCACTGGTCTTCAGATCTTTGGACTGCATCGATGCTACATATCTACATGCGACTCCATTGGGAACTGGGGTTATAAGAATCGAGGGTACGAATATCGGGAGAAGAGCATCCCAGAAGCTTGGAAAATAGCCGCCTGGTTGCATCCACGCCAACAATGTTGTCACTAGGGCAGCAGGTAGCTGAATGAAACAAAGCAGCAAAAACAGCAGAGCTCCCTTTCCGAGCAGATCTTGCCAAGCGTATAGCGGATTAATATTCCAAAGGTGTTTACTGATAAAGGACCCAATGAAGCCAATGAGAATGAATATTCCTACGAAGATATAGATAATCAGGAACAGGGTCAGAAGCGGTTCAAAGGTCAGTGGCACCAGCTCATATGACACTATCCACTCGACAAAGGGTAGAAGTAGTAGATAGCCGCTCATCATTATCGAGAAAAAGATCCCGTGTTCGAAATACTTGACTAACAGAACCCCTATGTTGTTCTTTTTCTGGTTCATCAAACGAAATCCCCCTTGTCAGTTACTTGCATAGCCTTTTCTCTCTTTCGAACTCGAGGAATTGAATTCACATCTCTTAGTGACTGACTTAGCGGAAGCTGCGGATGGAAGAAGTTGAGAGTCATTCTCATCTTCCATCATTCACCTCCTAAGATTTCTATCTCTTAGAGGTAGAAGCAGCTTGTTTTGCAATCCTTCGGGATTGCGAAAGAAGTACGGGCCTTAAAGGCGGGGTTGGCAATGGGACCTTTCCCACACCATACACTGTTGAGCACCCTTTCATTTTTGCAGTTATCTCTCAGATTAGTTCAATTTAATTACGATTATCCTCTTGAGTAACAAAAAGGCTAGGTGTCAAGCATATGGTTTCCACACTCTCCCCAGTCATTATAACAGATTGTCTCATTCTCCGGTCCTATACTTTCGGTGATGAGCGTTGGTATTATCGAATGAGTCAAAGGAACCGAACACACTTAGAGAGATATGAATCAGAAAATCCAGTTATGGCAATCAAAACCGAAGAAGACGCTAAGAAGATAATAGCTGATTTTGTAAACGAGTGGAAGAAGGGCAGTCATTACTTCATGGGAGTATTCCTCAAAGAACCTGAACAGTTTGTTGCTCAGCTCTACATTGGTCTTGTAAATCCAAATGTGAATGAGTATGGGATTGGATTTTTCTCGGACGTGGAACACGAGGGCAGAGGGTTTGTGACAGAGGCAGTGAATGCTGTTGTCAAGTCACTGTTTGAGATGCTAAATGCACATAGAATACGAATTGAAACAGACGATACTAATGTCAGAAGTATCGGTGTCGCAGAAAGATGTGGTTTCGTAAGAGAAGGTCACATTCGGGAGAACAAGAAGAACCCTGATGGGACTTATTCGGGTACTTTGTACTATGGACTGTTGAGAAGCGAGTTCTTTGCAAAGTGAAGTACGAGGCTGACGGGGTCGGGTATTCAGGGAACTTTCCCCTCTAACGAACCGTGCATTGTTGAGCACCCTTTCTATTTTACATCAGTTAATCATGAGTGAGTAGACTTTCTATCTCATCTAAGCGGTGTTACTCAAATCAATTCCACTGAGATTATAAGTAATTATCAACATTATAAATCATGATAGATATGGGCGAAACAACCACTATTCCACTCACAAAAGAAACTCGCGATCTCTTGAAGAGATATGGACAGAAAGGAGAGACCTATGATGAGTTGATTCGCCGCCTTCTCGAAGTTGCAGAACATTTTGAGTTTGCTAGAAGGCAGAAACGAATTCTCGAAGAAGAGGAGTTCGTTCCCCTTGACCAAGTATAAAGTCCTGCTCTCACAGACTGCAGTTTCCCAGTTGAGTCTGCTGAACTCAAAGCAGAAGAAACGTGTTAAAGATGCTCTATTGAATCTTGAAGAGAATCCATTCAAAAGAAGGTCTGGTTCAGACATCAAGAAACTTGTGACTCCAGATGATCCTCCACTCTTTCGATTAAGGATTGGCAATTATCGAGCTATCTACTTTGTGTTCGATGATGAGGTAAGAATCACAGAAATAATCCATCGAAGTAAGGGATACAAATGGTTGGAGTAGATTGCTCTCAGATGGATACGAAGTACTAGGCTATCGGGACCTTCCCCTAACAGTGCATTGTTGAGCACCCTCTCATGAGAATATTCAACATAAGACTTATGACTTTTCTAAGACCCACCAAATAGTTGAGAGTTATCTTCATGGACGATCTAGTAGATGTTTTCGAGTCTTTTCGTATTGAGTTCACAAACTTGTACAGAAAACTAATTCGTGAATTCTACAAAGATTGTGATTTTAGTAAATATGTGAATCTCACACCTGATAAAGTTCGAAATGATATGGATTCAAAAAGAAACATGGCGTCAAGAAGACTCGACATGTTCCTTTCAGGACTAGTCTGGTTCAATAGAACACTTGAAGTGCTTAGAAACAGTGATGAAACAGTTCGAATCATCTTTAGGGGCTCTGAACGTAGAGAAGCTCTATTGCGTTTCATCAATGAATTCAAAAAATTCAAGGCATTCAATCTTGATGTCTACTTCTCACCACTGCAGGATGATGTTGAAGACGATTTTTCAAAGACACTGAAAAGAATATTGACCTACTCAAGGCCGCTGACTGAATGGATGCGGGCTCCATTCTCAGTGGACAGAAACTTCCATAGCCCACACTGTTGAGCACCCTATCTCTTTCACATCAGTCAAATTACGTTTACATGTTCTGTAGTGGATTTTGCATCGTTTTCTTTGAACTACACGCTTATTACTGGTCATTTAACCCTCTCATATCATGAGTGAAATTCTGATTCTGAACGGGAGCGCAAGAAAAAAAGGCAATACCCGTTTCCTCATTAATCAGTTGAATGATGTACTAGGAAAGAAAGGGATAGAATCAAGAATTCTTCATCTTCATGAACTCAATATTAAACACTGTCGAGGATGTTTCTGGTGTTACAAAGGGTTTCCACTACGATGTGTTCAAGATGACGATGACATGAACAAGATTTACCCTAAAATAATCGAAGCTGATACCATCGTTTTTACATCACCCATCTACTGGTTCAATTATTCTGGTCAACTGAAATTATTCATTGATCGATTAGTAGCATTGCATGTTGAAGGCGGTCACAAGTTAGATGGAAAGCGATTTGCCGCCATTTTTGTTTATGGAGATACCAATGTTGAAGAATCCGGTGTTCAACATGCCATAAATTCCATCAAACATCTAATACAGTATATGAAAGGAGAAACTATAGGGATTGTTCATGGAACTGCAAATGATATTGGGGATGCCGAGAAAAATACTAGACTCGTTGTCGAGGTTCGTGAACTAGCCAACAAGATTTGTGATGTTTTTTAGACAGTCGATCAATCCTCCAATACTCTATCATTTTCATCATACATAGGAGAAAACGAAATTTACCATTCGATTTTGGATAATTGATTTATTTGAACAACCCACTTTATATTGCCAATACAGACAATATCTCAACTGGTCTAAATATCCATGACAAACCCAATCGATGGAGTATCTAGAATTGAGGTACCCACACCATTTCCGGTAGGAAGTATGAATTGCTACCTGATAGAGGGTTCACCGCTCACTCTGATTGATACAGGTCCAAAGACAGCTGAAAGTCTTGCAACAATCAAACAAGCACTTCTGAAACTATCTTATGATATGTCCGACATTGAGCAGATTCTCATTACACACGGTCATCTCGATCACATAGGTCTAGCAGCACAATTTGTTAGAGAACGAGAACGAATTCATGGTAGTCCCACAGAAGTATGGATTCATAATAGGGATGCTATTGCGTTAATCAATTATGAAGAACATGCAGAGCTATACATGGAGTCTTTTGTGAGGCTAATAGAAACTTCTGGTGTTCCAAAGAATGACGCACAAAAACTGGATCCAAAAAGACTCATTGATTATTACTTGTCGATTAGAGAGTCAGTTCCAACAGCCCGTTCTTTCAAGGATAAAGATTGTTTTAAAACAGGTATTGGTGAAATTACTGCAGTTTGGGTTCCTGGCCATTCATCTGGGTCAGTATGTTACGTGTGCGACGAACAGCAGGTTATTTTCAGTGGAGATCATATTTTGGGAGACATCAGTTCAAACCCAAGCATATCATTTGACAGTTCTAAAGGAATAAGTATGTTGACCTACCTTGAATCTTTGAATTACATCTCATCAAGAGAAGATTATATTGCCTTACCTGGTCACAGAAATCCAATATTTGACATTAAGTCAAGAATTGAAGCCTTACGGACTGAATATGACGATAAATTCCAAAAAGCTGCAGACTCACTCACTAGTAATCCTCAAACTGCGTACGAGCTATCAAGAACAATCTATGGAGATTATGATACGAATTCACTTGTCCTAGCCTTGGCCGAAAGTCATGATATTCTTAGAATTTTAGAAAACAGGAACCAAGCTAAGGTAATCAATCAGAATGGAGTTATCCATGTGGTCAAACATTGATGAGTGAGATGCTTTATCCGTCCATTTGTCTTCAAAATTGGTAAGAAGGACTAGGCTGACGAGGTCGCGTGAATAGGAAACTCTCCCTTTGAGAATCAAGAATCTTTTCCATTACGTCGTTCTATTTTGGATTCTATCTCTTACTGGATCATCAGCTCTTAGAAGGACAAAGAAGGCAACTATGAGAATAATTGACGCCACCAAAAATGGAAGTATCCCAATTAGACCAGAGTGTGATTCTCCCACAACGGGGGTAGCTGTTATATCTGCCAAGAAACCAAGCAAAAGAGGTCCAACTACAAATCCAAAATCACTGATCATACGATAGAGGCCCATTGATATCTCTAGTTTGTCTTGCGGTGATACATCTGTCACATAAGCCGCACTTGGTCCCGACAAACCAATGACTGCTCCATATATTGCAACGGCTATTGAAAGAGTTAGCAAGTCCATGGAAAAGGGAATTAGTAATATGATACCAGCTGTCAAAATAAGACATAATGCAAGAGGAGTCTTTCTTCCGATTCTATCTGAAATGCCGCCCATGGGTACAATTGTAAATGCGGTTGTTATTCCTCCTATTGTAAGGATCAGACCAATGGAGCTTGAATCCAACCCTAGATTGTTAGCTGCGAAAAGAGGCACTAGTGTGGTCCTTATACCAGTTCGCAGAAAGAATGTTGTGAAGACAGTGAATGTTACCAGAAGAAACGAGGGGTTGGATAGAACTTGTCGCATGTCATGCAGGATTTCCCTTAGCTTAAGAGGAGAAGATATGTTTCCAGTATTGGTCAATTTTGGTAGAATCAATGTTGGAATCACAGCCAAACCTGTGATTATTGCGTAAGCGAAAAAGGGCGCACGGATTCCATATGTGTCAGCAATGAGACCTCCAAAAGTAGGTCCGAAGATGGCTCCGAGAAGTAGCATCCCCATGTACAGACTCATCCACTGCCCCCTTTTCTCCTTTCCAGATATCTGAGCTAGGTACACTGTGGCTGTGGTAACGTATAGAGCTG
>SOKL01000314.1 GCA_004376265.1 Candidatus Thorarchaeota archaeon | reverse complement strand
GATAAACTATTGACATTTTCTACTGGAAATCAAGGGGTCTGTTGGGTCTTCGACACGTGTTCTAATAGTAATACAGGTATTACCACATACGAAAAACTTGGAACACATGTTCTAATGTTTTTTCCATTACCGCAAGACTGATACACAGTTCATAATGCTCCTCGGCATCCACTAGAAAGTGGAGGATCTGTAATTGGCTAAACCTCTAGAATTACTTGAAGACTCTCCAGGAAAAAAACTTCTATTACTTGCAAACGAAGCTATTGCTCGTGGAGTACTAGAAGCTGGAGTTAGGTTGGTTGCACTCTATCCTGGTACACCCAGTAGTGAGATTGGGAATAATCTTACAATCATGGCACCAAAAATATCTAATTTTTACTTTGAATTCAGTACAAATGAGAAAGTTGCACTTGAAGTGGCTGGTGCTGCAGCTGTTACCGGTGTTCGTTCAATGATGGTTTGTAAAGGACCGGGTCTTAATGTTGCTGCAGATCCATTCTTCTCTCTTGCATATATTGGAGTTCGTGCGGGGATGGTCATTGTTGTAGCAGATGATCCCAGCATGTGGAGCTCACAGAATGAGAACGATAGTAGATACTATGCATTAATGGGGAATATGCCTTTGATGGAACCCAGCGATCCAATAGAGGCAAAGTCAATGCTCCTCGAGGCATACAACTTCTCAGAACAATTCGAGCTGCCAGTTCTATTCAGAACAACAACACGAGTCAATCATACCAGAGCACCTATTGAATTTGGACCAATACCGGCTCGTCCTGATAAGGTAGAGTTTGAGAAAGAGCCTTTCAGATTCGTCCCAATACCATCAGTAGCCAGAGTTCGACACCGATGGTTACTTGAACAGATTGAGAAAGCCCGCGAGGTTTCGGAAACCAGTCCATTGAACTTCACCGAGGGTGAAGGAGACCTGGGAATCATAACAAGCGGAGTATCGTACAATTATGTGAAAGAAGCTCTCATAGAGATGAATCTGTCAGCTGAGGTTTTGAAACTAGGAATCATACATCCACTCCCAGAAAAGAAAATGGTCGAGTTTCTGAAACGTCATAAGAGAGTCGTGATAGTTGAAGAACTTGAACCGTTTCTTGAAACACATGCTAGACGCCTAGCTCATCTGGAAAAAATCACAGTTGAAATCTTAGGTAAAGAACAGGGTTTCTTCTCTCGCGAAGGTGAATATAGCCCACGAATCGTTATGGAAGCATTATGCAAGATTCAAGATTGTAATACACCTATTAACTGGGAAGATATCGATAAGAGATCTGATGCAGTACTAGATTTACCACCAAGGCCACCTCTATTATGCGCAGGTTGTCCACATCGAGCATCATACTATGCCATTCGTACAGCGACACGCGGGAAAGCTATCTATCCAACAGACATTGGATGTTATACTCTGAGTATAGCACCACCTCTTGAAACTGCAGACATTCTATTTGATATGGGATCCTCAATAACTACAGCTTGTGGAATCGCAGAAGTCACTGATCAAGATGTTGTCGCTACAATCGGTGATGGTACCTTTTTCGCATCCGGACTTCCAGGTATAGTCAACGCGGTCTATAATCAACACCGAATTTGTTTGGTAGTATTGGATAATCGAACAACAGCAATGACAGGTCACCAACCTCATCCTGGAACTGGAATTACAGGAATGGGAAAGGAAGTTCCACCACTCGATATCGAAGAGGTATGCAAGGGTCTCGGTGTCAAATATGTGAAGACAATTTATCCCTTCGAGTCAATTGCAGGTCTTGTTGGTGAAGTAAGAGAGATGGTCAAATGGGCAAGAGAGAATCATAGCCCTGCT
>SOKL01000086.1 GCA_004376265.1 Candidatus Thorarchaeota archaeon | reverse complement strand
CAGGACGTTCCTCATGACACTCGGATGACAGCAGTAGACTTCATCAATGAAACTCATGGCTGGGCAGCTGGTTGGGGAGGGTATACCTACCGCACAATACATGGAAACAGTTTGGGTACACGACTATGGACAGGCATGACCGACCCCATTTTCTTATCGATTGCTGGGTCAATTGCGGCCGTAGTAGTGATAGTCAGCGGAGTCTTCATTCGTCGACGAAGACGAAAGTCCGCCTATCGTTTGCCAGATGTGGTTTCAGAATCACCAAGTATTGAATAAGTAGGATCAAGCTGGATTCTAACAATAGTGGGATATAGACTTCGACACAAAGTGCGTAATATCATATTGGTCATGAGCCGCATGTACTTTGTAGGTTTGGGACCAAAAGCATATCGCTTGCTATACTCGTATGACAATGCAGACGAACCGTAATTCAACCTTCAGCCTGAGTTGTAATCGGGTGGCGATGTACTTTGACCTAGGTTCCCAGACCGTACACGGATTCGCAAGTCTTTTCTCTCTACTTCCCTCAAGTGTCTGATATCTCGATACCTCGCCCTCTCTATTATCATCAGTATTGGTGTCGCTCCCAATGCTACGACAGAAGCGAATAGTGCGGGCATCATAAACAGACCCAGTAAAGCTATGTCACCCATACCAGCAATTGATAGCCAGATAAACTGGAATATCACGGCATACACATAACCGCACACTAAGACCATTCGTCGTGTAGTCTTCCTAAACTGGAGGAAGCGGCCCCGTTCCTCTTGAGTGACTGTATCAACTCTCGGTTCAATGATGTTTCGAAAGAATTCCTCATCAGACTCAGCACTTGATAGGAACCCGTAGACAACACCTATTATGATTATGAAGAGTGGAAAGGCCAGTCCTGTTGTGCGAAACCATATCACGAAGTCAAGAGTGAGCAGCTGGATAAGCATCACTATCATTCCAATTACAAGATGTACATTTCTTACTAATCTCTCTGTCTTTCCAGATGAGGTGTATGGGATAGTGTTCACCATTTATCTCAGCTAACCCTTCTTCTATTGTCCTTTCAGTCCAACCAATTTAAATACAGTTGAACACCAAATACATGCTATTCGCTTGGTCTAGTATCTTAGTTCACCCAATTAATATAGAACCACCAACAAATCTAATCGAAACTCGTTTGGTTGGAGGTTTCTATACAGATCATGGCGGCAAAGGACAAGAAGCGGGCGGAGCTGGTGAAGGAGTACCGGGAGAAGTTCGCGGACCCGTATGTGGCGGCTGGTCTGGGTTACATTGACAAGGTGAGAATCCTAGTTTTTCAGAAAAGAACGAGTCCAGTAAACTCCATCATTAGTAGGAGTAATTGCAATATCAGAAATGGAATGATGATTCCGCTTAATACCTCAACAACATCACTATCGAATTTCACTTCAGGAAAGAAGCATCCAACCTCTTTTTTATAGTTGGGTAATTGTTCAGGAAACTGTGTGAAGAGGTACTTCTCCTCTATCTTAGCAAAAAGTGCATAGCAACTCAGCATAACTAGCCAAATGAGTTGGATTTCAAACAAACCTATTCCATTAGTGTGTTGCAGAACCCATACACTCTGTAGTGTCATTTCCCCAGTTATTATCATAAAGCCAAGGTATTGTGGATGTCTAACAAACCTATAGGGTCCACTTGTCACAAGACCACTAGATTTGGTCCGATGCAAGTGGACAATTGACCAAACAAGAAATACGATTGTTAGAATTACACCTGCGGTAATTACCAAAATACTAGGATTGTTGAGATTGGGTAATGGTAAAGGATCTGTAGAACCACTAACTATCATCAGAATTAAGTAAA
>SOKL01000060.1 GCA_004376265.1 Candidatus Thorarchaeota archaeon | reverse complement strand
AGTTGGACACTCTTTAGATCTTCTTTTGATAGGTCTTTAAATATACCAACACTTCGATGAATATTGAGGTAGAGCTAACACGAATAAAACCTCACAGAGTCCACCCAGTGCCGCTCCTGGGAGTACATCACTCTGGTGTCCAAGATTGTACAATTAACAATGAACGGTCAGAGTGAGTCTTCCACTAGGGCATTCGAGAGGATCGGTGATGTGCTTGAGTGTCCATACTGCCACTTCGATAATACTGCGCTCAGCTCAAAATGTTTGAACTGTGGAGATGTCCTATAGACTGTACGCCCCCTCTAGAGAAATTCAAATCCTTTTTAGCGAACCTCACCTGTCCATATCAGTCTATTAACTAAAGGTGATGTCACATGACAAGAGTACTCGCAATCAATGGTAGTGCAAGCATGGAAAAGGGCAACACGCAAAAAATGTTGACTGCCTTCCTCGAAGGAATGAAAGAGGCGCACGCAAAGGTCGAAACGGTCTATGCCAAACGTCTCAAGATCCGACCCTGCACGGGTTCTTTCCATTGTTGGTACACGAAGGTTGGGGAGTGCATCCATTCCGATGATATGGATTCCCTCCTCCCAAAGCTGCGAGAAGCGGACGTTCTCATACTCGCAACACCTGTCTTCCTTCCTCTCCCAAGTGGGATACAGAACTTTCTGAACAGACTCATGCCCATTATAGAACCCGTTCTTGAATTTCGAGAAGGGCGAACACATGCCAAGTTCCATGATAATGTCAAGATATCCAAGATAGTCCTGATCTCCGTAGGGGGATGGTGGGAGATAGGCAATTTTGACAAGGTGGTCCGAATAGCGGAAGATGTTGCGAAAGGTGTTGACGTGGAGTTTTCAGGAGCGATCTTGAGACCTCATGCGTCTCTTATGAACGAGAACAAAGAGAAGGGAGAGGCGGTTTTGAGAGCCACGAAGAGCGCAGGGTTCCAATTGGTCCGAGAAGGGAAGATATCATCTGATACACTTGAAACTATTAGCCAACCTCTGATATCTGAAATTGAATTCAGAGAGAGATACAATAAGATGTATCAAACTGCAAAGGAATCCAGTTCGTAAAACAAGCGAATGAAAATTGATGTATTTTTTCAAGGATGAGGGCGAAGAATGATGAATGTGGAAACACTTCCTACTGAGTTTACATCAGAAGGTGAAACAATCAGAGGAAACTTTATCGTTCCAAAAGGCAAAGGCCCATTTCCCGGTATATGCAAATTCCATGGATTCCCGGGTGGACCTGACCAGATCAGTGGTTTCGCAACCAAGCTAGCAAAATCCGGTTTTGCGGTCCTGACATTTGACTTCCGAGGTTTCAGAACAAGTGATGGTATATTCAGTCTTGCAGGCGAGATTGAGGATGCTAAGGTCGCGATTACCCATTTGTTGGAGTCAGAACTGGCCATTGATTCATGGTCCGGGGTCTACGGTGCCAGCTACGGTGGTGCAGTTGCGGTCTGTGCGTTGGCAAACGACCAACGAGTCAATGCACTGTGTCTGAGAGCACCAGTCTACGATACACTCTGGTTTGCTGAGTTGCCAATGCTTCGCCCTTCGATCGAGAACATAATTGAAACCGATCCTTCCCAGGTCCATGGTATCGAGGATCCTGAGATACGGGAGAAGTTTCTTGAGAGAATGGTTCTAGATGCCAAGGTTCACAATCCAATGAACGAGATTTCAAAGATATCTCCTCGACCGTTGTTGATAGTTCACGGCAGTGATGATGTTGTTATTGACTTGGCCGGAGTGAAGAGGCTCTATGAGTTGGCAAGTGAGCCAAAGGACCTTGTCATTGTGGAGGGCGCAGGACATAACTTGTCAGATCCTCGGGCATAC
>SOKL01000310.1 GCA_004376265.1 Candidatus Thorarchaeota archaeon | reverse complement strand
AATACAGATTCGATTAATCAGATATCTCAAGCCTTATTTTGTCAATTGTGTGACCCGATTAGTGAAGGCAGAGGTTTCTCAATGACAGATGGCATCTCACCTGAAATCATTAGCAACGAAGATATTGATCCAGACTTCGTTGATAAGATAGTTGAAGCAGGTGCAGGCAGAATTAGGACATGTATACAATGCGGTACATGTTCAGCGGTCTGTCCGAGCGGTCGACGAACCGCTTTCAGAACTCGTGAAGTGATTCGTAAAGCACTCCTCGGTCTCAAGGATGAAGTACTCGCAAGTCCTGACCTCTGGCTCTGTACTACTTGTTATTCATGTCTGGAAACATGCCCCAGGCAAATCAAGGTGACAGATGCAATATTGATAATGAGGAATATGGCAGTTGACCATGGATTCATGTTACCAGAGCATCGGAACGCATCTCAGAAGCTTCTTGCCACAGGACATGCAGTCCCAATTGATCTTGCTAACCGTAAGATTCGAAAGAAACTGGGTCTCAAAGAGATGCCGCCTACAACTCATTCTGATGATAAAGCCCTCAACGATGTAAAAAAGATAATGAAGAGAACCGGGTTCAAAGAACTGATTGAAGGTAAAAAGAGGAGGGGTAAATGAGATGACGACTGAAACGCAAGTTTACTCATTCTTCTTAGGGTGCGTGATGCCGAACCGGTTCCCGAATCTGGAAGCAAGTATTCGGGTAGTACTTCCCAAACTGGGGATAGATCTTAAAGATTTAGAAGGAGCAAGTTGCTGTCCAGCACCTGGCGTAATCCGTTCGTTTGATGAGCCCACTTGGTTAGCTCTTGCAGCAAGAAACTTGGCACTCGCTGAGATGTCTGGTCATGATCTCATTACGGGATGTAATGGCTGTTATGCGACCTTCAAAGAAGCTCTGACCGAAGTCCGTGAACATCCTCGTAGATTGAAGGAAGTCAAGAAAGTCTTCAAGGGAATGGGTATCAAATTCAGTGGAAAGGTTGAGGCTAAACACATCATCGAGGTGATATCTGATCTTGGTCCTGATAAGATTCGAGAAGTCGTCACTCGAAAATTGGAGGGTATCAAGGTGGGTGTTCATTACGGATGTCATTTACTAAAACCTAGTAAGAACAGACCGTGGAAGCAGACTCAGAGGCACACATTTCTTGATGAGTTAGTGGAAGCAACCGGTGCCGAGAGTATCAAATACAAAGACAAGAATTTGTGTTGTGGAGCTGGCGGCGGGGTTCGAGGAAGTCAAGTAGAAGTCAGTATCGATATCGCAAAGGAAAAACTTGACAACCTTGTTGAAGCAGGGGTTGATTGCATTGTGGATGTCTGTTCGTTTTGTCATCTACAGTATGAAACTGCACAAGCACAACTGAACACGGAACTCGGAGAGAAGAAGTACAATATTCCTGTGATATACTATACACAGTTACTCGGTCTCGCAATGGAACTGAATCCCTCAGAGTTGGGACTTGACAAGCATGTGGTTGACACAAAACCTCTACTGGATAAGATACTAGGTTAGAACCATTTCCTGGCGGCATAGTAAACAACTAGAGCCATAATTCCACTAGAAATTAGCAGGATTACAACGAAAGCCACGATTCGTGGTTCAATCGTGGTAACGTTCGTCGGTGTTGCCGGTGTCGTCGGTGTTGTTGTAGTTGGGGTTGTGGTGACAGTGGTGGTGGTTATTATTGAGCCTGCAGAGAATTGAGCATCAGAGAGGTCTGAAGTGAAGTAGATACCATCAGTTGCTTGCACCTTTACAATATACGTATCTTTTTGATTCAAACTCGAACAATCCCATTCAAACCATGTCTGGTTGGTTGACTTGGTGAGAATATCAAAGGATGCTCCTGAATCATCAGAAAACAGTACATCATAGAGAAGAGTGTCGTCATTATTCACATCAGAAGCGGCCCATGTGATATTATGTATAGAAGTCCAAGTTTCCCCCCCGTTTGGAGAAACTACTCGAACTACAGGTGAAAAAAAGTTACCAATATATACATCTGTAAATTCCACACTCAACATCGATCCATTGGGTAACAAAGTTGTTGCGAGAATGGTACAAGTCGCATTGTTTCCAAGGTTACGGGTGTCAATCTCCAGAGTTGTTTGATTTTCTTCAGCACTGAGAATCGAAGGAATTGCAGGGGCATGGACCTCCAGCCGCGAGTTATTCACATCAGGTGTCCACGTGGCTTTCAAAGTTACATGATCTCCTGCAATTGTATCACCAGAATTCACAGGTGTGTCAATTAGAAGCGTACGTGAGGTGTAGGTCAAGTTGACGTGGGGGACGTCAGCAGAAATTATACTTTGATTTGAAGGAGTGTGGAGTTGATCATTGGTAAGTAGGGTTGTACTTTTCATTGTCAAGGCAAATGGTGAAATAACAAGTAGGACTATGGCAAATCCGATAAGTGCCCGACAATCAAGCTGATAGACTAGTTTCAGTCTTTCATTTATTCTCAGTAAATTCGTCTTGGGTTTCAATCTCTTTCACTCTCCGGGAATGGTTGTTCTCTCCAGACTTTCAATGCTTCATACCAGAGTACAACACAAACTGATACAAGCAATGTCAGAAGAATCGTTGAATACCAATCCATGGCCAACCAGAGTAAGATTCCGAGAGCTGCTGTTAGAGATGTATAGAAAGTGGCATAGAAGAGGAATCGAGGGACCATAAGTCGTCCGCGTCCCATGAATTGGGTGAGAATTCCAACCCTCACATCTCGTATCACTGTATATTGTCCATGGACATCCTTCGCAACAAGTCCAAATTGTCGGAGCCTCTCCAGATGATGCATTGAGAGCGACGGACTAGAGAGCTCTGCACCTCGTTGAATCTCACGCGCAGTCAGTGGTTCAGTGTGCCTAAGCATGTACCAGTAAACACTCAGAGTCTTACCTTTTACGAGTTCAACCAACTCCTCATCAGTTGGATTATCTCTGGTCAAGACTCACACCTCCGAACTTCTGGGGTTTGTTTAAGCTGTAAGACTCTTAAAACCTGTTGATTGTATTGCCGAAGATATAGTCCCTCAAGGTAAGGCTAAAATAGCTTGACCGTGCGCCAAGATTCAAGCCTGAATATGAATCTGTTTGAGGAGACAACGTAGATGTCAGTGGCTCGGAAACCGATAACACCGAAACCTCCACGGACCAGAGAGAAGGTGCTCGTGATTCTCCAAGAACAGTGTAAGCAATGTGGGCTTTGTATCGAATTCTGTCCAAAGAACGTGCTCTGCTATACAGATATCTACAATCGTAAGGGGTACCATCCTGTCACTGCTTGTGATATCGACGCATGCGTCAATTGCGAGTTCTGTGAGCGAATATGCCCAGACATGGCCATCTTCCTGGCTGAGCGCGATGAGGCAAAGAAGGCGTATGAAGAAGGTGCTATCGAAAAGGGTACTGTGATTCCTGAATTTGACGCAGAATCCAAGGAGGAATCACAATAGTGCCTGAACGAGTCATGTTCACGATGGGTGATATCGCCTGTGCGGAAGGTGCGTTAAGTGCGGGCTGTCGTTATCTTGGGGGGTATCCAATAACTCCTGCAACCGAGATTGCTGAATGGATGTCAATTCGGATGCCACAGGTCGGAGGAGCATATGTCCAATACGAGGATGAGATTGCAGCCATTACGAGTGTGATTGGAGCATCATGGACTGGAGTGAAAGCAATGACTGCCACTTCAGGTCCAGGTGTCAGCCTGATGCTTGAAGCAGTCGGGCTTGCAGTTATGACAGAAACTCCACTAGTGATTGTCAACATCATGCGAGGAGGACCAAGTACAGGACAACCAACAAAAGGTCAGCAAGGAGACATCATGCAGGCAAAATGGGGAAGTCATGGTGACTACCAGATAATCGCATTGACTCCAGCTTCTGTACAAGAGATGTTCGATCAGACAGTACAAGCGTTCAATTTGTCTGAGAGGTATAGAACCCCGGTTTTTGTTCTTGCTGATGAAACCGTGGGACATATGCGAGAACGATTGGTCATTCCCGATGAGAAGGATCTCAAGATAGAGTACCGTAAGACTCCCACTGTGGTACCTGAGGAGTATTTGCCATTCAAAGCTGATGATGACCTTGTTCCTCCTATGGCACTATTAGGATCCAAGTATCAATTCTATGCAACTGGATTGACCCACGATGACCGAGGATATCCAAGTGACAAAGAGAATATTCAGATTGAACTCGTGACTCGACTCAATAATAAAATTCTACATAACGCTGACAAGATCATTGATGTGGAGAGATTCATGTTAGATGATGCAAAAATAGGCATTATCACATATGGAACACCATCAAGAAGCGCAAAGAAAGCCATCAAAGACGCAAGGGATGAAGGTATCAAAGCAGGAATGCTTCGATTGAAGACTGTGTGGCCATTCCCTGATGAGCACGTGGCACAGCTTGCTTCTGAAGTGGACCATATCATCGTAGCTGAACAAAATCTAGGGCAGGTCTACTATATGGTGAAAGCCGAGGCATCACCAACTCCTGTTCATCTTATGGCTAAACCAGCTGGAATGCCTCAATTGCCACATGAGATATTAGACAAAATCAGAGAGGTAAACTCAATCTAGTCGGAATTAGTTTCGTGTGTGGGTTGCAGAACGTATTATCACAAATTGGCCATAGTATGCAGAAGATGATGGTTGAAAAAGTGTTAGGGGAAAGACTCGCAAATACTTGTGGAGATCATTTCAAAAGCTTCATTCACATTCTTATCAAGCTTAACAGAAACCTCAATGTAATCCATTCCAAGTTTTTTGGCCATCTCCTTTCCCTCCTCAGTGGAGATGACTCTCTCATCAACAAGATCAATCTTGTTTGCAACTAGTAGAGCCTGATATTCGTCTACATTTCGTTCGACTTCGTTCTTCCAGTCCATTACGTTGTTCAATGACTCCCAAGAAGTTACATCAAACATGAACATAACACCTTGAGTTCCAATATAGTAGTTGGCTCGAACTCGCTCCAAAAAATCCTGGGAACCCAAGTCCCATATTTGAAGGTTCACAAAGTTGTCACCCAGGTTCATCTTCTTGTAGGCAAACCCTGTTCCAAGCGTGGGTGAATAATGTTCGCGGAATTTTTGCGTCGAGTAGCGGACGATGATACTTGTTTTCCCTACGGATGCCGCTCCAACTGTGCATATTTTGAGAAGATACGTGGGACTCATATTATCATCCCTGAAGTCACATAACAAGGTGAGAGTCATCAGATAATAATTACTCTGACAGATAAATGAGTAACATTAGATACTAATTGTTTTAGGGAGACCTAACCCTCGCTGCCTTAACAGAATTAAGATAGTCAACTTGGCGGCATTACCTAACTTTGAATATTCCGTTAGAAACTTTTGTTGACTTTCTTCCTTTTGCCAACCCGTCCAAAAATCAGGTGGGATATCCATCAGCGGGACACCAGATGCTGCACAGACCCTTGTAATGCGCTCGGGCCCATATATTGCTTGACCCCTTGTTACAAGAATAAAGACTATCTCTTCAGCAGGATCATCACCGGTTGGCTTCAACGATCCTGTTTTGATTGTTCTGACTCGCATAGATTCATGTCTACTCAATTGCTCTAACCATAATGGATACTCTTCAAATCCTCTCAAATCAAAAGGAGTAAAGCGAATGAGTATTCGTTCAGAGATTGCCTTTGTCAGATTGATAATAAATTGGTCAAGGTTCTTTGGATCCAGTAAGGCTGCAAACTGTGCAAGCAGCTTCATCCATTCTCCGAAGAGCAACATGAGTCTTCGACTGTTAAGATCTTCAAGTATTTTGAAGTCAAAATCTACAGACCAGTGGTTATCAGTAACTCGTAATTGACCCAAAGTTTCAGGTGTATCACTTGTACTCATTACTGACGTCAAAGCCTTTGTTGCTTCACCTTCGGGGTAGAATTCTTCGGCTACTCGTAAAGAAATCTCAAGGACTTCCTTGAGAAAAAGGATACGTCTTTTCTCAGGAGATAATGCTTCAATGACTTCTCGCTCAAGTAGATAATCCAGAACCCGTAAAATCTCTCTTTCATCATACGACTCTCCAAGCTCGACAAGTACCTCTCTGACTGTTCGGCGACCATCCATAAGTCCGCCAAGGCGAGGTATGATACCAACCATCTCGGGATAATGACTTCGCATTGTTTCTGTTTCTCTGGATGTTGCTTGGAGGTATTTTAAAAATTGTGTCTTAGATGATACAAAATCGTCGAAGCTAAGCATGTTACGAAAGCGAATAACCCTATGCGCCCACATCCTAGAGATTTCAAGAAGCAAATCCCTCTTTGCTAAGCCACTTACTTCTAGGATCTCTTTGACGTTTCTGGACCCAGTGATGAAAGGCTCTAATGTACCACTAGTGTCGACAATTGTGCTTGGGTCTACAGTAAAGTATGGTACCCAAGAATCTGGAATATCGTCAAAGGAGAGTTTTTCCATGATCCGCTCTCCAAAAGGTTCCAGATATACGTCTGAGAATGAAGCATCAATACCAAGAAGTTCTGTTGCAAGCATCCATTTCTCTTCGAATTCTGTAAGCAGTGAATTCAGAATACCAATAATCTCAGTATTCATACGTTGAACACTCACTGCAATCATGTGAGTCGCTTCCCCATTAAGCACAGTAAAGACGTGAGCTCCATAATCTACATGGACGACTGGTGCACTCT
>SOKL01000047.1 GCA_004376265.1 Candidatus Thorarchaeota archaeon | reverse complement strand
ACTCGTTCAGACGACTTCCCCACGGTGAACGCATACAACAGCACCTACGGGGGAGACGGGGACTGTTTCGTGTTCAAGCTCTCTGCCGATGGCTCGACCTTACTCTACTCGACCTTCGTCGGCGGGAGGGGCTACGATCAGGGGAGGTCCATTGCAGTCGACTCGTCCGGCAATGCATATATCACAGGAGACACTCGTTCAGACGACTTCCCCACGGTGAACGCATACAACAGCACCTACGGGGGAGGCGGGGACTGTTTTGTGTTGAAACTAGCCATCCCTCCCTATTATATTTCACTCTTCTATAATGCGATTGTTATTACAGTCTTCAATCTTATTCCATTGGGGCTTGTGCTATTCACCCCCGTTTACTTGATGAGAATACTGATATCCAGACCAACCACCGACATCACAGGGATTCCACCCCCAGACCATAAGCGGCTTACATGCCAGCTTTGCGGTGCAACATATCTGTATGGACCACAACACTTGACCAATCCAGAACTTCTTAGATGCCAGAACTGTAACCGAGAGTTTTCTAGTGAAGGAATAAGGTCACCCGAGGAGACTGTGCCCATGTCGATTGTTCATGTTTCGGTCGCATATACGCTTCTGTCTCGGCTGAGAGAGTCAAGGTGGAACATCTTCAGAAGGAAAGAAGAGTCAGAGTAAACTCTCTCTTTTCCATTGTCAAAGAAGAACCTTATCTAACCCTAATTATATGGTATCTTTCGATAATTAACTCATTCTGAGAGGTTTTTTTCTCTTTCACGAATTAAACGTCTTAGAAGCAAAGAGAGTGAACAGAATCAATGGGAGCATGGTATTCAGTTCAATTCTCTTGAAGTTCAAGACATGCGAGAGACAAACAGATAGCCCAGTGTGCCATAGGTAACATCGGCTGGTCTTGAAGAGATCATCGCTCGTCTGTCTACAAACAGCGGCCTTCTCTCTTCGGTCCGGTCTCTAGTTATACCACTAAGTTCTCATGCTGTAGTTGAACTATAATGTCAAATGCAATTATTCACACTACGAACTCCTAGAACGCTCTAAATCTCTTCAGATTTTGAGATATATTGTGACTATCAAGGGGAGAAAAATACCCCCTGCATCACAAGATCTACGCACACATGCAGTCAGTAGAAAAAAAATCCCCTTGACAATGGATTTAACTTCAGTCGTGTCCATAGCATCATGTCAGTCTTCAGAACGTGTGCAAGCTATCAGCCATGTTAGTTTTGTCATCTCTGAGGACTGACATCTCATTACACGACTAAGTTCTCCTAGCATAAACCTTTTACAGATGTTGAGAAGATGCAACTGCTGAGATTCATTTCGAATAAAATCCGTAGGGAGTGTTCATGCTGGATGATAAAACAAAGGCGGCCCCAATGATTACTGAAGAAATTGTGAGTGAGTTCATTCACAAACTATCTCATGATGTTCGAGGAATTGTCCACAATATCATGGGATACGCAACTCTCCTAGAAGAAGAGAATAATCCAGATTACCTTGATGGAATCTCAAGGCTTGTGATTAAATTAAATGACAGAATAAAAAGGGCCGTTACTGAAGTCGACGAAGGTAGCCGCTCAGAAAAGTCCTAGAGAAAGTCCGTCAAGCATAGTTGCTCAGAGGATTCTTTCAACCCCGACACTTTGACTCCGACAAGTCTCAAAGACTTTTCACGATCCCTTCTGTGTGCAAAGATCTCCACGGCCAATCTTTGAAGAACATCTGGACAATCGGTTTCAACAGGAACACTCTTGCTTCTCTGAATCGTTGAATAATCACTATATCGTATTTTGACTGTCACAGTCCGGAACCGTAAAGTTTTCTTCCTGAGTTTTTCCCCAATCCGATTGCACATCTTCTTGAGAACACCATGTAAGTATTCTATTGCATCAGGTTCTACATCTTCCATGAATGTTCGATCTTTACTGATCGATTTTCTTACTCTGGGACCATTGTCTATGATTGGTCGTTCATCAATCCCGCGCGCTCTGCGATATAACCACCCTGACGAACGTCCCATTGCAGGCCACAACTCAGGTATGGTCATTCTCTGGATTTGACCAAGAGATGTTATTCCAAACTTTGCTAGACGCTCAGCTGTTTTTGTACCAATGCCGTTTATCGCATCAACAGGAAGAGCTTCTAGAAATCTCATAACATCCTTGGGGTCGGGTCCTACGATTGTGATGCCACGCGGTTTATTCATCCCTGTGGCGACTTTGGCCACAGCCATATTAGGAGCAGCTCCAATTGAACATGGTAGCTTAGCAACATCCCATATAGATTCCTGGATTAGCGAGGCGACTTTGTGAGGTCCGCCAAATAACTGAACACCCTCTGTGACCTCAATATATGCCTCGTCAATGCTTGCTCGTCTTATCCGACCTCCATCAGCATATTCACGAAGTAGTTCCATGAACTCATCTGATGCAACACCATAGCTTTCGAACTCACCTTGTATGAATGCTGCATCAGGACATAAACGGTAGGCCTGTGACACTGGCATCCCCGAACGAATTCCCTTCGCTCGTGCTTCGTAAGAAGCAGCACGCACCACGCCCCTTCCCTTTCCTCCCTTCGGGTCATGCCCAACACAAACTGGTCTACCGACGAGCTCTGGGTGATTCCTGTACTGCTCAACAGATGCATAGAAAGCATCCATATCTGTATGCATAATCCAACGTGACATATTTGACCCAATAATTACTTTGAGAGTTTCCATTAGCGATTTCCGCAATTGATTATACATCAGTACAGATTGAATAGTCTCAGAGAGATACCCGAACCTATTGATACATCCTAGAGAATTCTATATAGAATTTCAGAATTCAAAATCAGTTACAGGCATATGAAACTTGAGTGGAAATGTTCATGGAAAACGAGTCCCAACAGAATTCCCGTGATGAGATAAGCATAGAAGAAGAGGCTTTCAGATACAGAGCAATAGTAGAGTCGATGAATGATGGACTTGGTATCATCGATGATGAGGGTATTTTCACTTATGCCAATCCAAAATTAACGCAAATGCTCAAGTATCCACCTTCGCAAATCATTGGGAGACCTCTCACGGATTTTATTGATGCAACAAACAAAAAAATTCTCCAAGAGAATATCAGAAAAAGAAACGAAGGGAAAGCAACACAATACGAGCTGGAATGGACTACAAGCAAAGGAGAACAAGTGCCAACAATTGTTTCAGGTGCACCAATGATACACGAAAAGGGAACCTATCGAGGTTCTTTTGCAGTCATTACAGATATCTCAGAGCTGAGAGAATCTCGGATTGCCCTTGAAGAAAGTTCTGAAATGATGCGCAGAATCTTCGAAGAAGCACAAGTAGGAATCGAACTCTTTGATGAGGAGGGCATTCTAATAGCTGCAAACAAAGCAGCTTTGGATTTGGCTGGCGTTTCAGACGTGAAGAATCTACTCGGATTCAGTCTATTTGATGATCCAAATTTACCAAATGAGATTAAGGCCAAGCTCATTCGTGGTGAAGCAGTTCACTTTGAGGCCATCTTTAAATTTGATTTGGTCAAAGAAGAAGAGCTATATGAAACATCTAAATCAGGAACGGTTATACTTGATGCGTGGATCACTCCACTTGGCCTAGAGAACGGCGGGGAAATCAAAGGATATCTAAGTCAATTACTAGAGCTTACAGAAGAAAGACTCACTGAAGCAGCTCTCGTAGATAGTGAAAACAGGTACAAACTTCTGGCCGAGAATGTTACAGATATTATCTTCACTTCAGACCTTGAGTTAAATCTGACCTATGTTAGTCAGTCTGTGGAAATTCAAACAGGATATACCGCAGATGAACTTCAAGGAGCGTCACTGATTGAACTTATGTCACCAGAATCAGTTTGGATCGCTATTGAAGCTGTGAAGGAATCTCTTGAACAAGAGAAGATTGCAGATCAAACTTTAACAAGAGGTGAATCACCTCCACTGATCATACAACTGAAACGAAAGGATGGGTCCAGTGTCTGGGTTGAGGTTGCCCGAACATTCATGCGTGATGAAGATGGCATTCCAACCGGTATCTTAGGAGTTGCAAGGAATATTGAAGAACTAAAAGCTGCAGAGAAAGCTCTTAGAACCTCAGAGTTGAAATATCGTACACTGATCGACCAGTCTTTTCAGGGAATTATGATAATTCAACCTGTACCTCTGGAGGTCAAATTCGCCAATCCCGCTTTTGCTAATTTTCTAGAACACACCGTAGAGGAAGTCCTAGAGTTTTCATCAGCTGATATTCAAGAGATGATTCACCCAGAGGACTGGAACGCTGTGATGGTTAGACTACAGGAATTGATGTCCGGTGAACAACCTGCCTCGATTCCTATGATTATTCGAGTATTCCAAAAGGATGGAGATATGCAGTATCTTGAGATGTTTGGTAGGCGTGTGGGTTTTGATGGGAGTCCAGCCCTACAACTCGTCGCGATAAATGTTACAGAACGTCTCGAAGCAGACAAGCATATTCAGACGCAGAAAGAACGGGCCATGCTATATCTTGATTTGATGAGCCATGATTTCAGGAACCAGCTCCAGATTATTCTTGGAAGTTCAATGGTCATGGAAGCAACGCTTCAAAACTCTGAGGCACGAAGATTACTAGCGCAAATTGTTTCATCAGTCGAAAGATGCCAAAGCATGATATCGAAAGTCAAGGTCACTGAGCCCTTGATGTCAGTGCCTCTCAGACCAAGAAAATTGAATCCAGCAATTGAAGCAATTGTTCATTCCCAAAAGGAACAACACAGAGATGTTGAATTTGATATGTCCTTGAAACCTGTAGATGCAATTGTTGACGCGGATCAATTCTTGGAAAAACTTCTAGTTAATCTTATAGAAAATGCGATTGAACATAACCCTCGAACAGATAGAAAAGTATGGGAGAAAATGAATGAGAGTGGGGATGGTTATGAGATATCAATCGGTGACAATGGTCATGGAATATCGGGCCCCTTGAAAGGTGCGATTTTTGATGTTTCAAGACGTTATGGGGGAGTTGGTCTGCATCAGGCTAAACAAATTTGTGAAAAATATGGTGGTCGTATTGACACAAGAGACCGAGTGTCTGGGAAACCAACACAAGGAGTAGAATTTACTATTTGGATTCCAAAAATACGGGATTCAGATGCGGAATAATTCATGGAGCATACTTTTCAAAGAAATCAGTTAGGTCTATGTTCCCACCACTTAGGATGATTCCGATACGCAGGTCCGTAAGCTCATCCTTCATCTTGAGAACACCTGCTAATGAAACAGCTCCTGAGGGTTCAACTACCATTTTCATTCGTTCCCATAGGAATCTCATAGCATCAATAATCTCTTTCTCAGAAACTAGGATGATATCGTCAACATTCTTTTGAATTACCTTGAATGTAAGCTCACTGAGTTGCGTTCTCAAACCATCAGCTATCGTTTTAGGATAAACGCTTGGAAAGATCTTTCCAGCCTTGAATGAACGATACGCATCGTCAGCTTTCTCAGGTTCTACAGCTATCACTGTTGCTTCAGGACATAGACCGTTCATTGTAAATTGGACGTCAAGCTGTCCGTCCAGGAACGACACTGGATGTGGATTGAACATGGATTATGTTCCTTGCTGCGTTGATATCAGCATGATGATGAGCATCACACTTGACACAATAGAAGAACTCTCCTCCCCTCTTCTTAGTCCTAGAGCTCTCGTCATTGACCCGGAAACCTCTTTCACCGCATTGGTGACATGTCTGAGAGGTATATCGTGGGTTCACTGTCCACACACTGTATTTTGTATGACCAAGAGACTCCCGCATATATCTCACAGTCTCTATGATCTTTCCCCACAGATTCGTGCTCAATGACCACGATAGATCCTTGGAGCCTGCATAGCCCTGAAAGCTCCTCAGGTCCTCAAAGAACAGTTTCTTCACTCCGTGTTCCTCACAGAACCATACTGTCTTTGCAGCGATGATGCGTGCAATCTCTTTGTCGAGACGACGTATCTTTTCCCACGTAGCATTGAAATGCTTTATCTTCTTAGAGAGGAAATGAGGATATGTTTGTCCCGGCCGTTTTCGGTCCCAGTTGTTCTTTCTTCTGTCCACCTTAGATTGTAAGACCGACGCATTCTTCCTCAGGATCATCCTCTTTACAATAAGAGGTTCGACCGAGATCAACAGGTCTACAAACTTAGTATTCTTTTCCACTGAGAGAGCAATTGGTACCCTTAGTCCCCTATCAGCTCCAGCTTCTGTTGTATACTCTTTATCTCCAAGTACCTTTGAACTCACAGTACCGTTTGGGGACATGAACGGTATCTGGAGGATTACTTTGTGTCCGCGCAAGAGTAGACGGGGGGGCGCACTCCGTCGCGAGCCCTTCAATCTCCGAGCCTCATCTGCTAGCCTACCAATCTCTTTTGGATCACCGTTCTTCTTGTGTTTGAGTCTTGAGAGCTGGTGAGTCACATGTTGGGACTGAATTGTATTCATGAGCTGCTCATGCATATCTGAGAACTTTGCAGACCTAAACCTCACCTGTTGGGCTCGATGGAAGTTCCCGGTCTTCTTTGCGCGCTTTGCTTTGACTGTGTCTTCAGTGGCTGCCCTTGGCAACCAATCAAGAAATCTGAAGGTCAGAGTCTCTGATTTGTAAGGAGAATCAATCTGTTCCCTTCCTTCTATTCCTGGTGGGAGTTTAAGATGTAACA
>SOKL01000138.1 GCA_004376265.1 Candidatus Thorarchaeota archaeon | reverse complement strand
GTCTATTTTCCGCTTTGTGTTTGTAATAGCGATTCGAAAACATCAGAAAGGTCTTATTCGTCAAAGGACTGTGTGGATATCAGCTGTGTTGAGCCAAATTCCAATGTCGATTTTTCTGTTCTCTCCATTCTTTATGAGTTACTTTGGAGGACCGATACCGATTCTTCTTGTTATCGGTTTGATTTTTGATCGCAAGTTTGGTAGTGAACCTCCGATAGTTCCATGGAATATTGAACCACTCGAAACGAAAAATGGATAACTATCTAAAGTTCGAATCTCGCCCTCTGCACCATTTTATCCCTCAAGTTCACCGGTCAGTATTAAAAATGAGAAGAATCATATGCATAATCGTTGAATTCTCATTGGACACATCAATCCAAAGGAGGGAGATTGAACGACTGTCAAACCTGTTGAGTATGAACGCAGCAAATACTTTATCGACCCTCTTTACATTATAGCTTTGATTGCACCATTCTTCTTCTCGTTTTGGCTATCCCCTGTATCGGATGATTATCGCTTTGAAGTAGTTGGGATTCTATGGTCCTATGTTCAATGGTCAGACCACGGCAATACCGGTTCCGGATTTCTTATCTTTGATACTCTTTCGGTTGCTATAGCATTCCTCTTGTCTATTTTCCGCTTTGTGTTTGTAATAGCGATTCGAAAACATCAGAAAGGTCTTGTCCGTCAGAGGACTGTGTGGATATCAGCTGTGTTGAGCCAAATTCCAATGTCGGTCTTTTTGTTCTCTCCATTCTTTATGAGTGGACTAGTAGGACCGATACCGATTCTTCTTGTTATTGGTCTAATCATTGATCGCAGGATTGGTGTTGAACCCGCCACAACTCCATGGAATATTGAACCACTCGAAACGAAAAATGGATAGTTCCCTAAATCAGGTTCGAATCTCGCCATCCGCACCACTTCTTATCTTTCTCAGAAAATCGTTACTACCGCATTATAATCAATGCGAATCACTTCATCCATTCTTGCAATTCTGAAAATCTGTTCCGGTGTTAGGAATGCATGAAAACCACCGAGTAACTCCCATACTTGCTCTACCGACTCACTAGGTAATGAATCAATGACAATATACGCATCATCAATCGATCTACAAGCAATGATGCAATCATGTACAGTGGCTAATGTTCCAGCTTGAATTATCTCAATCAGATCTTGACCTAATTTGGGCTTAACATCGTCTGGAACAGATGCGCGAGTAACTGACCATAGGATAAATCCAGAGAACACCAACAGTGAAACTACAGACACTAGGAGGACGTATTTCCTCGTTCGGTTCATTCGTTAAGCCCCTCACTTAATATAAGAGCCCAAATGCATATCATTCTTTTTCTTAGTTGGAAATTAAAGAGAATCTTCGAATCTCGCCCTCCGCACCATCCTTACTCTAATTCCTTCCATCTTGAATTTCTTCATGCGCATGTTCTGTCATCTTGTCACCTAGATTCATTATGGTAAAGCGAGAATTACAATGGATATCATGAACAGAATTACGATAGGTCCTAGAAGACATTGTACACAACTACGATCACCCTCTCCCCAATACTTTCCAGAAATCACCCCTAGAAAGCCACCTAACCATGAAGCAATCAGAATAGCTGCGAGCGGGGTCCATAAGCTGAGAAAGCTACCAGCATCAATGGGCCAATCCAATATTGTAACATAGACTTCCAAGAATAAATAGATGAAGTGCATCGCCACAGGAACCACCGCGCAAAAAATAATCGCTGAAAAGATTGTAGCGTTACTGAAATTACGCCTTCCAACTGCACCGATTACTACGGACACAATTGCTGATGTAAGTGATAAGCACAATGCAAGAGTGAACTGAGTGAGGACCATGTTTAGATATGTATTCAATTA
>SOKL01000350.1 GCA_004376265.1 Candidatus Thorarchaeota archaeon | reverse complement strand
AAAAATAAGACAACGAAAATTTGAACCTGCTGGATTGGCTTTGAGCCTTACTGATGCTGTGAAGCGAGCTGACAAATGAAGGCTCTCCCCACAAATCTGATAAGACCATAGCTTGGATTTGTTAGTGAAATAATCTGGGGGCTTCATGTCCTTGAATGATGACGAATTGAATGATATCCGCCAACTAATCGATCTTATGCAATCAAGCTTAGTCGAACTCTTTGATCAGTTACGAGAATTGAGAGAACGCCTTCATTTAGTCACGGGGCTCCCTGCTGATATGCCCCCCTCTATTGTACCTCTATTCTCCGATGTCAAACCATTAAATGACACAGTCGAATCAGAATCTTCCTCTGATTTATTAAAAGAAGACATTCCAGATACAAATAATCACTCAGAGCCCACTCTCCAAGAAATTTCAGATACTACTGAAAAAGAAAGTCACATCCCTGACCCTTCGGATTCAAGTTCATCAAATGCCAAAGTTAGTAGAGTTCTTGATCCCATAGCTCGTGAACTAAGGACTGGAGAAGCAACTGCAGACATAATCCTCGAATACCTTCAGGCTGCCAAGGAATATCTGATTGATGATGATGAACGAAAGAAAAAGGTCGCACGTGATATGGATATAGTCCTGAATTTCTTAACAGCCCGGGGAAAACGGGGAATCAGGACGGACGAACGAGATAATATTCTAAAAAGAATACGTCGCTGGAAAGCTCATCTTGTAAGTTATTCAGGCTCTCCAGCTGAATAGATTTGGAAGAAATCTGTTTATTCTAAATCAATAATGATGCGTTTTACTTTTGTCTTTGATATCTTCTTCAGACCATGTTGACCTGGTTCATATCGGCATTCTAACAGATTAGCCTCAAACAAAATTTTAATCTGTGCACTTGCATTGGCCTCTGTTCCACCAAGGTGGCGAGCCACACGTGTTACATCTTTTTCTCCTTGAAGAAGAAGTTGTAGAATTCTGAGCCTAGTTCCTGATGATAAGGCACGTCCAATTTTAAGTATTGCATCTTTGTTATCTATTTGTAGTGTTTCAGACAGTTGTTGCACCTCACAAGAGTGTTGCAGTGTTGCTCAAGCATGCCTTTATTATATTTGTTGTTTGAGGAGCATAGAGAATCTAAAGACTACTGACTAGACAAATAGCTTGATAGCCAGTCCAGACTATTACCATTTGAGTGAGTGCTGAGCCAAATGAGCGATGACACCGAAAACATATTCATAATTGGCTTTGATATATTACCATCGCATAGTCCTAAGTCCAAAAAAGCTCCAAAGTTTGCATGTGTGGTAATGCGTGATGGAGTCATCCTCAACGAACATCAGGAGATATCACGAGGAGCACTTTTGAAACTGACTCGGGAAATAAGTCCCAAGTGGCTCTGCACAGACAATATCTTTGAAATAGTTCCAGATAGCAAGTCTCTATTTCGCTTGGTTGATCGAATTCCTACTGAAACAAGGATAGTCCAAGTGACTGGTGTTCCTCCACGTCAAATAGCGCTCAAGATATTAGCTCGACGCTATAGTATCAATGTTAAAGGTAAACCAGATGCGTTACAGTCTGCTCGCATTGCAGCCCAACTTGTTTCTATGGGTGTAGGTCATTCATTAGAATGCTATAGTGAACAAAGTGAGATTAAGATATCCCGTGGTAAGAAACCTGGACGTGGCGGCCAGAGTGCTAACAGATTCCGACGAAGAATCCATTCAGAGATTCAACAGATGACACGTTTCATAGAGTCACAACTAAAAGAAGCAGACATAGATTATGATATCGATATACGGAAATCAGATTTTGGATATTCAAGTGCGCGTCTGGTGACTAATGCAACTCTTCCTATTATTCGAAGTCTAGTTGAAACAAAGAAAAGTGGTGATTGGAAAGTCCTGATCTCACCTGTTCGAAAAC
>SOKL01000008.1 GCA_004376265.1 Candidatus Thorarchaeota archaeon | reverse complement strand
TTTCCGATACTTTGCAACAGTCTGAACAATTTTGGGCAGTGGGATTTTCAGTGTTTCAGCAATCTGCTCTGTTGTACGAGTCCCGTCACAGAGTCTTATGATATTCTGATCGTTATTAGCCACTTTGGACATATCTCCCTCGAAGCGAGGACATTTGACAAATCTACCCATCTTACCCGGTGTGGTGCCAGCATTAGCTTCCTCTGGCGTAAGTTGGGGAACGTCGATGATTCTTTTAGAAGCGCCCCATTTAACCAAATCAATCACCCTATTATTTGGTTGGAACATTGAGTCCGCAATTTTTTCAATACTATTGGTTCCATCAACGAGCATGAGCACATCTAACCCGAAATTGCGGTAGTGTGACTTCATCTCGGTATTAAGTGGAGTGTCCAAAGAGAGTGCGGCTAAATATTCAGGTCCCCTTGCTGGGATTGTTCCCGGATGTACGTTGAAATTCTCAGGAGATAACTCTGGCTTAGCTACTAGTGAGGTGACTTTCTCAATTGGGGCTTCAACCACTTGAGGTGGTGCTTCAACGGTCGGAGGGGGAGTTGCTTCAACAGAAGCAGCTTGAATAGCGATGCTCTCAAGAACCTGCAAGTTGGACTCGCTTGATTCTTCAAACTCCTCTGGTGGCGGCGGAAGTGCAGTTCCTTCAAGAAGGCGTAGGATATTCTTGGTCTTTGCAATTGCTAAACCAAGCTGGAGTTCAGACACATAAAGAACAGTGAGAATCCAATTGTTGTCTACAGGAGAAAGCACAACCAATCCTCGGTCAGTATCAATTGTCATTAGGCGTAAATCAGATTTGTACAAGTTTATACTATCTTTCACTCGTGGGAACAATTCATCCGGAAATGCAAAACTCACAAATGGTCTTCCATCCTTTGTCATAAGAGAATAGCCCAATACTTGGTCATCAAACCTTAGTTTCGAAAGAGCTCGTTCCAAATCTTTGGACATTCATATCACTTCACGGACTTTAGCCTGACCATAAAATACCTGTATATGGCGCTCTTCCGAAAGTTGTCGTAAAAGGATTGTGGTGAGGAATAGGAATTATATCGATGTTGTCCGCCAACAACGGTTAAGAGGGATAAGTGTCCGTCGACAGCATAACATGAGAAACATACTGAGTGGTCTTGTGGCGGTTTTGGCAGGCTCCTACGTTATAGTCTTCCTATTAGAGCTCTCCCAACCCCTGTACCCTGATCCGTTTAGTATGATATGGATACTCCTGGCAGGTAGTAGTGCCCTCCAATCCACATTCTCATTCATCTTAGACACCAGTGTTGCTCTAACATATGTCACAGCGTGGTTTGTGATTGGGTTGATTATCGGTCCCTTTTCAAAAGTAGGTTGGAATACAGTACGGTCTGCAATATGGGTCGGACTCATTCACGCGATACTCGCCTTAGCTTCATTGTTACTCTTAGTGCCCACCTTCTGGGATATCAGCATAAATCCTAACAGAAATATCGAATTGCTCTATCAATTTTCAACATCACTTATTCTTGCGCTTCTCACATTACCATCTGCAATTCCGACAGCACTCTTAGTCAACAGGCTTGGTCAACAATCCGATATTCCAGTCCCAACTAAGATTGAAACAATATGTGAATGTGGTGCAATATTCAAATCTAGACCATTGATTTGTTCTGAATGTGGCAGACGTTTATCGGAGAACTAGCGATCTCTGGAGATCCCGCCACCGAGTAGTCCACCTATTGCACATGCTATAGCTGGATAGATTGTGCCCTCAAGCGCAGCTTGCATGAGGTACATTGACCCCGGTTCAAGGATTGCCATTATATCGAAGGCTGGTGATATCATGAAGAAAAGCAGCCATGTCAGAAATGCACCCATAACAGCACCGATTACTGCAGCCATAACTCCAGGCAAGAAATCCTTTGCAGCTAGTCCTGCTAG
>SOKL01000065.1 GCA_004376265.1 Candidatus Thorarchaeota archaeon | reverse complement strand
AGAACATCAATTCGAAGTTTTAAGAGGTCATCATCGATTTTGCCAACAACTGTAAGAGTTACTGCGAGCTTCATGTAAGTTATCTTACCCTTAGCCATTCCTGACACAACTCCCATGAACATGTTCTCTCTCTCTGTACTTTCAGATTGAATTGTATACAGATTCCAGTTTTGGAAGAGGTCCTTTAAGATGTCAAAGAGCTCCTTTGCTTCGACAGCGAGTGAGTGTTCTCTATTCCATTTTTTCAACTCTGATTTCAGGCTCAGAATTTCTTCAAGTGTTATTTCCAGGGGTTCAAATTGCTCAAAGACTGACCTCACGAAGATATTGCCGGATATTGCAGCGATATCTTCACCCTTAGAGTCAATGAACTGAACAGATGAAACAAACTCTCCTTCCACACATTCATTGATCACATCGAACCCAAAAATTATAGATTCACTGCCACCCGGTTCTATTGTTTCAATCATCTGAGCGAGTGGTTCCACCGGTTTCAGACCTTCATTTGGATAAAGCAACACTTTGATGGAAACCTCATGAATTAGCTCTTCGCTTTGGTTTTCAACAGTTATTCCAAATTCAAGGCTTTCAGGAGTGGCGTTGTAAGTACTGACGACTACAACAGTATCGGATGTCTTTAGTGGAATCGCATCAGTATCGAGAAGTATCTGTGCAGGATTCTCCCATTTTTCTGGGATTGGCGTTCCATGATTCTTTTCTGTTGCACGCTCTTCTAACCAAATTAACGAGAATTTCACTGCATCTCTAACAGTTTCATTGTTGTCAGAGAGATAAGGTTTCAGAATCTCAATTGCTCCTTTATCCTCAGATGATGCTAGCATTCCTGCAGCGATGGAACGAACTGATGGATTATCATCATTCAGAGCAATGTCTAATGCCTCGAAGGCATCTGAACCATATTCACCAAGCCGACATATTGCCAGAAGACGGATATCATCATCACCTGTCAGTGCAGCGTCTTTACACGCTTGAATGCTTGTGAGTTGGTCAAGCATCTTTCCAACAACGTCATTGGACTTCTTCATGACCCTTCTCATTGCTTTCTTCAGGCGACCGACAGACTCACCACCGCCTAATGCTGAAGACAATGTTCGGTCGTCTTTTCGGCTCAATAGTCACCCTCCTGTTGTTGCTTTTGCAAAACTAGATAATGGTTATTGTGATGTGACAAGAAATTTCTGGGTCGGTTGAATCTAGATCGAACAAACAAGAACGAGTGATCATTGACGTATTAATAACACTTTTAGCAAAATCAAGCCCTGCGCATTTAGAAACGGTTCTGCGCGTGATGCCCATGAAGAGTCAGGAATTCTCAATTTTCTTGAAACCTACAATCCTTAAGTCTCAAGCGGAGCACGGATCTGAGATCACGCGACGATTTGCTATGAACAAAGTTGGAAGGATGTTTGCGGCTGCAATGCAAGATCGCAGCATCCGATTGTTTTTGGCCGATGATGGCAAAGAGATGCAAAGATTGCAGGATGAGTTCCTCTGCACATCACTTGCTTTCAGTCCAAAAGGTGATCTTCTTGCGGCAGGAAGCGTCGAGCGAGTTGTGAAACTCTGGGATATTCGAACAGGTGATTGCTTGGCTACCCTTGAAGGGCATACATATCCAGTTCTCTCATTGTCATTTTCACCTGATGGTAATAAACTAGTTTCCGGGAGTGGTGATACAACTCTGATAATCTGGGATGTTGAGAACCGTTCTCAGCTACATCAAATGAAGGGGCATGGATTTTACGTTGTTACCAGCGATTGGGATCCAAAAGATAACCGAATCGTATCAGGATCTGTTGACGCAAATATCTGCGAGTGGGACTCGAATACTGGAAAAATGATCATGCGACACAGTGAGCATCGGGCTGCTGTTCATAAAGTTCGTTTCAGTCGTGATGGTACACAGCTTGTTTCAGGTTCCTCTGATACTCATATGATACTCTGGAATTCAGTTGATACTCCCATGAAGATGGGTCCTGTTCTTCAAGGTCATTCAAGTGAGGTCCGCGCCCTATCATTCAGTGGAGATGGAAATCATCTAGCTTCCGGGTCTAGTGACAAAGTACTATATCTCTGGGATACTGAAACCCTCTCGATTCAAGGTGAAGCCTCCACTATCGGAGAGATAGATGGAATTGAATGGTATCCAAAAGAATCGACCTTTATCACTTCAGATGGAACTGGTGCCATCATTCGTTGGGATGTCACTGATCTCGAAGAAACCTTGACTCCATTTCAAAACCTACTCGATGAGATTCAATCAGATTTAACGCCCGAAAACAGAGATGCTTTCATACAGAAGTTTAAGGATTTCTGTTCAAGATATGATGAGGAAACACTTCAGACTAAGAAGGTCTTCTACGTCATTTGGCAATGTAAACGAGCACTTGGTATACTCAAAGGGGCTCCTAAAAAATAAGTGTTAGAAATCGTTTGTGATCTAAATCGTAAGAAGTTCTGAGTGAAGTGTATTGTCATAACCGTCTTGTCTACTATATCGTTACAATCCGATTTTGTCACTTATTCAATAACAGTCTCAGATGATTTAATAGGGAAACGAATAACACGAGTGTTGACAACTGAGTCATTGGAGGGAACCACGATGCAACGTCCTGATTATACCGCGCTCCCAAAGATTCTCGAAACTATGAACAGGGAGGGTAAATTCACACTGTCATCCCTTGTAAGAAACGACGGTTTTTCTATTGCCTCTGTGGTTTCCGCTGGTACTGACAAAGAGGTCGTCGCGGCTGTATCAAGTTTCATCACTGACTCTGCGGAACGTGTTAGAAAAGAGCTCATGCTTGGAGAGATTCGAGATATCAGTCTACGGTGCACTGAAGGCAAAGCTGTATTCAAGAAAATTGGCAAGGGAACTAGTGCATTAATTCTAGCTGCAGTGATGCCAAAAGGTGTTCGGTACCATTCCCGCCCAATAGGAAAAGCTGCTACTAAGATTGGACGGCTACTCGGCATGTGATATTTTCTGGGTATTTGCGTTTTGTACATTTTTCTAAATACTTAACACCCTCAAAACATTCAAGTGATTAACACTGCTTTGTACCTTGCCGTTTCTCAAAACTAGGAGTGCGACCATTTGGTGGATAAAAAACAGAATCGAAATTCATCAAAACAAGATAATGATTTAATAGAAATCGTTCTCTTCAAATCCGATACATGTGCATTCTGTCCACGAGCTGAGGAAGTAATTCGAGAAACGATTGAAGACTTTGGTTCTACAGTTTTTGAATTGAAGATCATCAATGTCACTGAAAATCCAGAAGCCGCAGAGGAGTATGGTATATTCGCCTTACCAACAGTTATGATTGGAGGTTTGTCAGTGACAGGAATTCCTGAAAAGGATATGCTGATGAAAATGGTTCTCGGAACCAGAGTTATGTTAAAGAAGAAGGTTGAGTCAAAATGAGCGACCATGTAATAGACCGAGTAAAGACAGGTATTCCCGGCCTAGATGAACTGATTGAAGGGGGATTTCCCCGAGGAGATACAATCCTCATTGCAGGGAAGGCTGGTACTGGAAAGAGTATTCTCGCTACTCAATTCATCTACAAGGGGGCTACCGATTATAATGAACCAGGTGTGTTTGTCACCTTAGAGGAACCCCCACATCTCATAAAGAGAAACATGATTCAATTTGGAATGGATTTAGAAAATCTTGTAAAAGACAAGAAAATCGCATTAGTTGATCTATCCCCCTCGAAGACAGTGACCCCGGTCACTATCGGTGAGTATCCAAGTTTTGATCTTTCAGGCTTGGAAGCAATTATTCTCAACCATGTGAAGAAGCTTAACGCAAAACGAGTTGTGCTTGACACACTCTCGATTATGGCGTACAGATTCAAAAGTCGTGATATTCTTAGAGAGGAGTTCTTCAAACTAACAGCAAGTATTACAAGAACCGGATGTACGCTTCTTCTGACTAGTGAGATTCCAGCTCACCATCAGGGCTTGGGTGTTTTTGATATCGAAGCTTTCTTAGCGTCTGGCGTAATTGTGCTCTATAATGAGAAGATATCGGATACATCACGTTCTCGTTCAATCGAGGTTCTTAAATTGAGAGGCTCAAAACATAGCTCAAGGATACATTCCATGAGGATCACAGACGAAGGTATCCGAGTTTGGCCTGGAGAAATAAGTCCGGGATATTAAGCAGAAAATGTGGGGCGAAAATTGGTCGAGAAACAGGACTCAGCAAGAATACAACCTGCCAAAGCTAGTCCTATGATTAGTGAACTTGTCAAGTTCGGGCAACTCACACAAGTGTCCTATATGCTGGTTGGACCACTCGGATCGGGAAAAACAACGTACGCTGAAGCCTTTCTCGCTGAAGGAATTGCGTTGGGCTTTCCAGCAATTTTCGTTACCACAGATGTTTCACCACGAGTTATTCGAAATGATATGAGTCGACATGGATGGACAATCGAGGAACAAGAAGCATCAGGGAATTTCGTCTTTATTGATGGGTACTCTGAACGAATGGGTGCACCCAAGACTGGTGGTGCTCGTTCTTTAGCCAAAGTCGATGACATTAGTGAGCTTGGAATTGTTCTTTCAGAAGTTCTGGAGGATCTAGTTGTTGCACGCGTTGTAATTGACAGTCTCTCCACTCTTATCCTTCATTCGAATCCTGTGACAATGCCAAGTGCTGTACAACGACTGAGCGGCCGAGTCACTCAGAGCTCACACAGCATCATGTATGTTTTAGAAGAAGGAGTACATGACGATAAAGCATATGCTACATTCTCGTATCTCGCAGATGCAGTTCTCAGATTCAGAATTGATGATCGAGGTCAGTTACCCGTTCATCAGCTCAGGATGGAGCGAATGAGAGGTACCGACACCTCCAGAGAATGGCATAACTTTGTTCTAGAGTGATAGCGATTTTCGGTGAAACTTTTAAAGCACCTTGCCCTCGCAAGTCCTTTGAGAGGAGAATCGCCTTTGCAATCACGTCTGATAGTCACACTTAGAGACATACTTTGCGCAAATCTGTCTCTTGATGATGGGCTTTCAGCTGTGCAGAACATTCCATTCACTAATAATGATGAATCCAATATTCTGTTCGATATCGCTCGTTCAATTGAAGAAATAATCCTTCGCAGACCTGGACTTGCGAGTGCAAAACTTACAGAACTTACAATACGCATGTCCTTCCACCAAGATATGACAATACCTGAGATGCTCATGTTACTTGATACAAGGTATACCAATGGCCATCGTCGCTCAGAATGTGATATTAGTCCTGATATCGAAGCAATCGCTAATCTTGTGGATATTCTCGGTGAGCTTTCTCAAGCTTTAAGCTCCGCCATTCGTTTGAATCTTCGATCTCTATTTCCATTCTTAGCTGATGAGATCCTCATGACCCTCAATGCAATCTACGACCGACGACATGATGAAACAACTCACCTTGCTTCGTACGAGGTTCATAATCTAGGTTGGGTGTTCATAGATGTAGGATTCTATGAAGGTGCTGAGCTTCTACTTAACCGCCTAATGGAGATAAGCCAAGAAGCAAATATGAATGACTTCTCATTTGAAGTCACTTTTGACTATACGTGTGTACTGACAGAGCTTGGTTTGTACGAACAGTCACGAAAAATCCTCAAAAATCTGGAAAAGATTGCACGCGGAAACGGTGATCAGGTGAAACTTGCCTCAGTCAACCTCCAACTAGCTGTGAATGATACCAGAAACGATTCTGTAGCACATGAGAGAGCCCGGGAAACTGGTGACAAGGCTGCAAAACTGTTTGATATGGGATACAAATCTGGGTTAGTTACCCTGGATGAGGTGAGTCTGGCCCACGTCACACTAGGCTCAAGTCTTCTCGTCAATGGTTGGCGAGAAAGTGTTCCACAGGCAGTTGAGCGACTTCAGCTAGGGCTAAGAATTTATGAGAGTTTAGAGATAAAAACACCCAAACAACAAATACACCTCTTTAGGACTTTAGCTGGTCTTGGGTTTGCACATGGACTCCTCGGTGACCATGAAAATATGACAAAGTGCATTGAGTATCTAAATAGGGCTATAATTATCCTAAAAGAGCTTGAAGGATTGCATCCTGAAATAGACATTGAGCTAGCTCGAACTGAGAATGCGATTGGCTGGGTCTGTTTGAGTACCGAGTGTGACGAGTTTTGGCCACTTGGATTAGAGGCTTTCAAACGTGCTGTACCTCTGAGAGAAACAATATTCAAGAAAGGTAGAATATCTGAACTAGAGTTCCTCGGATCTCAAATGGGACTTGCATTATCACAAATGAGAAATGCTGACTGCTCTGACGAAGAATCGCAGGATCAGCTTCGGCAGATCTTATTCCAATATATCCGTTTATTTCCAACTGACTCACGCGCTATCGTTGAAATGGCAATTGCCACATACGATGTTATCTGGTTAATCACTCGACATGGTGGGAACATTTCACCTAGATTGTTAGGTCTTCTAGATGATGTAGATAGGATGCTTGAAGATGTGGTAGTGAATGATGATTCTCTGTTCATCCATGGAGTTTCAATTGTAGTGCCATATCTGGGACAATCCTGGTCTGTTCTTCTCGAGAGATCAAAACGGATGAGCCAGAGTAATTCTCAACTTGCCAGTGTGGCTGGTTTATGTGCTGCGTTATCAACTGCGAAGATTAATCTAGATGCCCTGAATCTCGAGGTTGGTGGACGCATACAGCCGCCAGTAGATGATGCAGTTCTCCACACTGATGCTCTCCTTGCACGATATTGGTTGGGGCAAACCTATCTTGTACAAACTACCAAAGCATTCTATGATAACAAGGACTATTCCGAGCTAGCGACTGGATTTTATGGGGCCGCAATCACATTTAGTGAAGTTGTTACAACAGAAACCGATATGTCTGAATCTGCGGAGTTTATCAAAGCAACTTGCGCTTCCTTA
>SOKL01000185.1 GCA_004376265.1 Candidatus Thorarchaeota archaeon | reverse complement strand
TAGAAGTGATAATTGCTTTCTGCTCCATCAGGCGCGCGGTGGTCAAACTATTCCTGAGATGTTGAAGATCTTTATATACCTACCTCTTATGAAGGTAGAGGGCTATAGTTAATGTTGACGTGCAATAAATGCAACGAATTGGAAGACGTCTTCCCATTTCTTCTACCTGGTCAATAGCGAGTGGAGCCCCACATCGTAGACAGACCCATGAATCCATTGTGTCAGCTAATTCATCGATAGTTGTCGGGAGCATTGAAATATCATCACCCAATGCTTCAACTTTCACATGAGCATGTCTTCCATTTTCTGGTCCACTGATGAGAAGAATAACTGCAACTCTTTGCTGAGTATATTTACCTTCAGCATAACCCCTGATTGTGCCAATGAATTCTCCACCGACAATCTTCTCTTCAGCATCAACGATATGAAAATTCTTGGCAGGGAGTATCTTCTCAGCCTTTGTATACAAGACCTGTGCATTCCAATCCATGGTCTGATCTTGCTGCGTCTTTTCCAATCCTGTTAATATAAGTTCGAAAGCCTCAGTTGTTTTCTTTGTAGGCTGCAGAAGATCACAGACCGACCGGATTAGATAAGGCTCTACATTTACAGAGTGTAGTTGGTCAAGAAAATCAATGTAAGAAACCGTTGCTACCATCTTTCCTTGCACACAGTCTTTCGTTGGATAGAGAGTGAAAAGTGGACTTCGAAAGCCACCAACCTCAATTCTGGATATGGATTTTACACTCTCTCCAGCAAGCTCCATACAATCTTGCGGATATGCAACAATACTGACTGTCACATTTGTGATTACATAACCAGTGTCGTTCTTGATTTTAACCTTGTAATCGAACTTACCGCCAACTATCTCGCATCCTCTAAGCACTTGAACACCAGCGACTGGGTCTGCGTACCCCACAGAAACTTCCAATGTTTCGGGTGGGTCAATTTCTGGAGCTTCAGTAGGAGGTTTGATTTTATCTTCTTGCATCTCATTGTATGCTCTTTGCATTGCTTCTGCATGATCTGGTGGAATATCCAGAACTGTTTTTCCATGAAGAGAGCAAAGAAGCACAACTCTATCTTCACGACCACGTGGTTCAATGTAAACGAGATCCAATGATTCATAGCATTCAGGGCATTGGTAAAGACGTTTGTACAAACCAGAGAGGGTTTCTTGGTCAAGACCGGGAATGAATAGTCTCTTGCTTCGATGTCCATTACGACATTCAGTATCGAACTCGATGAGATGTCTTCTTTCTTCAACATCACGGACATTCAAAGGCATACTGCATTTTTCACAACTTAGACTTCGTATAATTGAGGGCATTCTATCGAGTGATGGTTCAGATTCCTCAATCATCTTGAAAATGTCAGGTGTTGCTTCACGAGTCATCACACCATGAATTGGACAGACTATTCTGAAGTCCACTTTCTTCTTGCTCTTCTTCTTGTCTAGAATGTGTGTCAGGTGTCCACACACGTCGCAAGTCATGACTGCGCGTGTAATCCGGGTCACAATGGATTCGTTCCACGTGAGTGGTAAGACTCTAGTAGAAGTGTGCTTAGTACCCGGACAGACACACTTGAGTCGATATCCCTGTTTACTCTCTTCAATCCCTCTGATTGCGAGAGGCTTACGACATTCATGAGAGGTCAATGTAGAGTTCAATACTGCATCTTCAGGTATTTCTGAAACTGCCTGTTGGAGTAAGACCAGCTGAGTACTGAGAATGTCTTTCTTAGCAATACCGTGAAGAGGACATGATGTATGGACTCTTGCACTAGTTCCTCGCTTTTCCACATGAGCGATGTGTCCGGGGAGGCCACACTTTTCGCAGTGTACTACTCGTTGAAGGATATTCTTGAGCAGTGTTGTGTCAATACTACTGGGCAAGTATCTGATTGCCTTGTGTCCATTTGCACATCGAGTGTCGACCTCTAGAATTCCTCGACGTTGATCAATCTCATTTACTGCGTAGACAAGTCCACATTGCGGACATCTGAAAGAATCGATTATCGAGCGGGGGCTATCGACATCTGCACCAACAAGGTCCACAGTAGAACCAAAAGATCGTGGAAACTCACGTTTCTGAGGTCCATGAATTGGACATAGAAAGAGGGACTCAATCTTGTTTCCATGACCTCTTTCTTCAATGTGAGTCATGTTGGACCCGCAATCTGTACAAGTGTACAATCTCTTGAATACGTCAGATGCCATTTCCTTAGCTTGGTGTTCAGAGAGACGTCGAACGCTCTTATGACCTCTGAGGCACTGGACGTTCATTGTTAGGATTTTATCCTTCATCTCTGCACTATGAATGAAGAGGGGATCACCACAACGTTTGCATGTGAACACAACTATGCACCACTGAAAGGAAAGATGTTGTCGACTGAGTTTAATTTCCAGTATTCACTATTAAGGGAATTTCCGGTAGGCTTCTGGGGAAGAGCCCAGTTTATTGTTCAGTTGACTCTGTATCGTCTTCTGAAGGTTTTTCTGGAACTACCTCAGTAGTTACATCTTCAGGCTCCGCCTTGGGTTCATCTTTCTTCTTCTGTTGTGACTCCAAGAAATCCTCAAGGTTCTTGACAACAGGAATGTCAATTCTCTGAAGTGCAACTGAGAATGCATAGAATAACAACAAGACTCCACCAAATACTATAATCACAGGTCCAATAAATAATCCAACTACTGGAATTAGTAAGATGTAGTATCCAACAATTTGGATTAGTCCACCTATGAGTAATCCTGGAAGAACAGAGGATACTGGTTTACTCATTGCAGCCTGAGCAGTAGCTATGATTGTAAGTGCAAACCCGGCTACCATGAAAAATGGTCCAATGAACCAGACATAGTATCCCAGAATCCAAAACACTGCTCCAACCAGGATCAGCAAGAAATTTTGTGATGTTGAAATTTGTTTAAATACCTCTAATGGTTGTTCACTCAACGTCCTCACCAACGTGTACAAGTAGCAAATCAGAGATATTATGTATTGTGGAGAATAGAATAGTTATTGACTTCCTGCTGTATCAACACTCTCCAAGACCGCATCTGCAGATTTCTTCAATTTCGACCTGTAACCCCGTGATGTATAAACACGAACCGGTTTCAAAATCCTTGAAAAACTTCGTGCTACAGGACTGAGGTCTGTCACTTTCCAGAACTCATATCCTCCTGAACCACGTTCGAAGAGTACAAGGTCATCAAGATTGAAGCGTCCGGGGTAGTATGTGACTGATGCACGATCTGGAAAATCGATATAGACATTTACAGGATCAATTCCAGCATCATCAGCAATCTCTTTCTCGATTTCGTATAACCCATCTGGTGTTGACAACTTAGACAGAAACACAGGGTCCGATAATGCTCTTGAACTGACTAGTTTGATAAGATTCCTCCTACTGTAATCACTATAGATTCGAATTGATTTACGCATCTCTTCTGTATCATCAGGTTCATCGTGCAGCAGACGATGGAGAAACGTCAGGTCATCACAAAGAAAGAATTGAGAGGGGTCTTCTGTGGGTAGCGGAAACAATTGTGAACCAACTTCATCTAACACTCTAAGCAGCATGAGTTCAGCAGCTCTTACAGTCTTGTGAAAATACACAGCATCGAACATGTTAGCTGACGCTGAGAGATATGATTCAAGAGTGAACAGAGAACTACGTTCCACGGCTATCTTGTTCTTCGCAATCCGTGTTGATGAAAATAGTCGTCTGAATTCAAGTTGTGCGTATTCAACACCTGCAAAGTAAGAATCTCGTTCCAAGTCGTCAATTAACTCGGGATTGATGGGGCAATGAACCAGGTCCAATCGGAGACCTTTGAGTGGTATTCCCTTCTTAATCAGGTCTTTAGTTTCGGACTTGCTGAAGCCATGTTTCTCTACCAAATCTCCAACTTCAGTTTTATCGATGATTATCTCACAAATTTTAGCCCTGTCGATTCCACGAACGGATAGATACTCATCTGAAACATTCGCCCATGGACCGTTAGTGAGCATCAAGAGGAGCGACGCCAATCTGCCCTTGAGTACATCATCCAACTCGCCCCCAAGGTATTCAATGAAGAGTTCAGTCATATGCATGAATCCGAAAGTTCGTCCCATGAGGGACATAGCTGCACCGGGATAGACAAGAGAAATTCCAGCAGGTCCTAGAATGTATCTCAATCTTTGACTTAGACGCAAATCTATGATATTTTTCTCCAGTTCAGTAAGGGAAATGTATCCATGGATTGGGTCTTTAATCTTGAGAACGGAGGGCAGATCTGTCATTGGCATAAGATTTCAACCACTTAAAGCAAAAAGAATCCGTATAAAAAGGCTTCAAATACACTACCAATTGCTCCTAGGAGAACCTTCTTGAAGGGTATTGTACCGGTGAAGATATCATGAAGCGGTTGTGGTACCTGAGTTTGCTTGTTATTTTACTAATCATACCATTAGTCCCAGGTGCACCTATTTCACCAACAGAAAATGTGATACAGACCGAGGTTCCAGCAGGCATCAACACAAGAGTGCATGGCGAGGATTTCTCAGAGGATATTTACAACGAAGTTTCGCAATCTGGATATAGAGAATTTGTCCGGAGGATTTCTGAGAACGGATCCAGATACATTATGGACTACTCTATGGCAACACGAGGGACCAACATGCACGCTAGGAATTACATTATTCAACAGCTCGATGATCTCTCCTTGGGAAGAATCGAAACTGAAATAATCGGGAATTGTCTGAACGTTGTGGGTAAACTACCTGGATATCTGCCTGGAAATAATCCAGCATTTGCAATAACTGCTCATTATGATTCTGTCCAAGGGTCTCCTGGCGCTAATAGTGATGGAAGTGGAATTGCTGCAGTTCTGGAACTTGCAAGGGTATTATCGATGTACGAATGGCCGCTTGATATTTACTTCATAGCATTCAATGGACTCTATACCATGACTGGCATGGAAGGTAGCCCACAGGTTGCTAACGAATTTAACAATAGAGGAATAGAGTTCCTGATGCTATACAATGTTGACACCCTCTTATTCCAAAACCCTGATGTTCCGAGGGATGAAAGGATTCAGTTTGGTTACAATATGGTAGGATATCATAATAGTCAATACTGGGCTGAACTAGCCCGGCAGATGAGTAACAATATTGGGCAGAATAGAATTGTACCTATTCCCTCGTCTAGTTTGGCTATATGGTCTTCTTCGGACCATTATGCATTCTCTCAAAGGGGCTTCTCTAATGTTATATGTGCATTTGAATCCGGTTTTGCTGTAGATAGTTCTTATCTGAACTTATATGACACATCTACTAATCTGGAATTCAATTACAATCTCGGGCGTGAAACGACAGCTGTAATTGGAGCAAGCATAGGATTCACAATGAGTCGGGTTCTAGGTGAACCTTTGAAGACGGAACATGAATTCTCCCTTGCTAGTGGGCTTTGGGAGCAGATCTACATTACAGTGACAACTCCCACGATAGTGAACATCACAGCGAGATGGTTCGGTGGTCATTCATCGTTCTACCTGCTTGATCCAGCAGGTGTATTGGTCACAGCGAGAGTATTCGATTACGCCTCTGCATGGGAGTCTTCAAATGTTTTGAATCAATCAGTGACTCAAAATGGACAGTACACTTTGATTGTGTATAATCAATATTACAGATCTATTGGATTTGAAGTCGAGATTTCTATTGAGACTGACATTGATGCAAATGGTGTATTGGATAGTCAGGAATATTGGATTGACGAAGCGCTTTTTGATTCGGATTTAGATTCTGATGGCTTGAGTGATGCCGAAGAGTTGTTTCTAGGTACTGACATGATGCTTGTTGATTCAGATGATGATATTATGCCTGACAAATACGAGGTGGACAATGGGTTTGACCCAAGAGACCCTTCTGATGCCAGCGAAGACGCGGATTCTGATGGCCTAAGCAATTCCCAGGAGTACATTGGTGGGCTCAATCCCCACTCTGCAGATTCTGACAACGACATGATGCCTGACTTATGGGAACTTGAGAATGGACTCAATCCACTGGTTAACGATGCGGATCTTGATTTCGACGAGGATGGGATAAGTAATCTTGATGAGTACTTGAACGATACTGACCCACAAGTACCCAAGGCTATGGAGATCCCCATTGAGTGGTATACGACACCAGTACTACTTGTTGCTGTAATCGGTATACTTGTTTATATTCGCAGACGAGAAGACCCGTGGAATTAGCAGAGGACGCGAGATGAAACAAGGACTACCAATATTCCTCATCTGTATGTTCATACTTATGAGTCCAGTCAATGGCGAGTATTCTGTACTAGAAGATGTCTCAATTACCGAATATGTGCCAGCTACGACCGTGGTGATTGAGAGAATCTATGGCATGGATTACTCAAATCAGATATTCAATTCAATAAACTTGAACTCATTTCGTAACTATGTCACCAAACTCACTGAGAACGGTTCAAGACCAGCAGGCGATACATCTAATTTAGGGCAAAATAATATTGCTGCAAGAAACTGGATTGTTAACGAATTGCGTGCAGTTTCAAATGGCAGAATCGAGGTGGAGGTGCTTGGAGACTACGCATCAGTCTTGGGTAAACTACCAGGATATTTGCCTGTGGAAGCACCAGCTCTCATGATAGGAGGTCATTACGATTCAGTTGGTAATTCAGCTGGAGCTAATGATGATGCCACAGGTGTGGCTGCAGCCTTGGAAATTGCAAGGGTGATGTCGATGTACAATTGGCCGGTAGATATCTACTTTGGTGCCTGGAACGGCGAAGAGATAGGTCTATTCGGAAGTGATGAAGTGTCGCGTATCTTGAGAGATAGAGATGTCGAACTTCTAGCATACTACAACATTGACATGTTACTCGTACCCGACCCTGAAGCGTCTACAGGGGAGGAGATTCTCATGGCATACCCCATAGGATTCTATCATGAAGG
>SOKL01000207.1 GCA_004376265.1 Candidatus Thorarchaeota archaeon | reverse complement strand
GAACCTTACAAGAAAATACTCTAAGAAAGAAATCTTAGAGATTGAGAAAAAACACCACGCCCAGGCACTATCACACTATTATGAAGATCCATTCATCTTTGTTGATGGTGAGGGTGCAGTCTTGAAGGACTCTGCAGGGAAAGAGTATATCGACCTGTTTGCAGGAATCTGCACCACAATCACAGGATACAATCATCCAAAGTACGTATCCACAATACAGTGGCAAGCTGAACGTCTGGTGTACACTAGTTCTCTCTACTCTACAATTCCATATGCTGTGCTAGTAAAACAGCTAGCTGAGATTGCACCAAGTGGACTGACAAGTTCATTTATTGTTAACAGTGGCTCGGAAGCGAACGAAGCTGCAATTGCTATGCTTCGTAAATTCACTGGAAATCCATACATTGTCGCTTGCCAGAGGGGCTATCACGGTCGAACAACACTAGCTAGGGAGCTCTCAACTGCAGGATGGCGTACATTTGCTGAGGCTCATCCCCCGGGGATTCGATTCACCCCATATGGCTATTGTTACCGATGTCCATTTGGCAAAGAACATCCAGGATGTGACATGGAGTGTGCTCACTATCTCAGGGAAGTGATTCGTACTCAGACGAACAACAAGATTGCTGCATTCATCGCTGAACCCATCCAAGGAGTTGGTGGAATAGTCCAACCTCCTGCAGAATACTTCCAGATTGTGAGCGAGATTGTGAAGGAGTATGGTGGCTATTATATCTCTGACGAGGTCCAGACGGGTTTTGGTCGGACTGGAGGTAAATGGTGGGGAATCCAACAAACAGGTGTTGAGCCGGATGTCATCACCATGGCAAAGGGATTTGGGAGTGGGATTCCAATTGCTGGTTTCATCACTCGTCCTGAGATAGCGGAGAACTTTCTTGTGACCGATGCATTCGCAACATTTGGTGGAAACCCACTATCGTGTGCTGCAGCTGTTGCTGTGATTGAGATTATTCAGGAAGAGAAGTATCTTGAAAAGGCGGCTACCCTTGGAACTCATTTCAAGAAGAAGCTGGAGGAACTCCAGCAAGATCACAAGATAGTTGGTGAAATTCGCGGTCAAGGGTTGATGCTGGGTGTTGAACTCGTTCGTGACCAAGAGACAAAGGAACCCGCAACCCAAGAGATCCTAACTGTCATGGAAGTCAGTCGCGAGAAGGGACTACTCATAGGTAAGGGTGGGCTCGACAACAACGTTATTCGACTTCAACCACCCCTGGTACTCACTGCAGAACAAATCGATGAGTCCTGCTCTATTCTTGATGAGGCCTTTTCTACAGCTGAGAAGAATCTGTAACTTGAGATCTACAACTTGGTGAGGTCGCCGTAACTGTCTGGTCTCCGGTCTCTATAGAACTGCCAAACGTTCCTAACCTCACGAATCATGTCGAGATCAATATCGGCTACAACAAGTTCCTCCTTGTCATTAGACCCTTTGATTACTATCTGACCACGTGGGTCTGCAATGTATGAACTACCATAGAATGTTCCAGTCTTCCAAGGTTCTTCTCCAACTCGATTGATGGCTGCAATGAAGTAACCATTTGCAACTGCATGAGCTGGTTGTTCTATGCCCCATAAATGCTCTGAAAGACCTGCAACGGTAGCTGAGGGGTTGAAGACTATCTCTGCACCATTCAATCCCAGGGCACGTGCACCTTCTGGAAAATGACGGTCATAACAAATATAGACGCCAATCTTGCCAACTGCGGTTTCGAAAACAGGGTATCCTAGATTCCCAGGTCGGAAGTAAAACTTCTCCCAAAATCCAGGGTCCAAGTGAGGGATGTGCATTTTTCTCATTTTACCCAGTAGACTACCATCAGAATCAATAACAATTGCAGTGTTGTAGTAGATCCCAGCTAACTCCTCCTCATACATAGGAACTATCAAAACGAGATTGTTCTTTTTAGCAAGCTTTTGCATTCGTTC
>SOKL01000134.1 GCA_004376265.1 Candidatus Thorarchaeota archaeon | reverse complement strand
CAATCATTGTCCTACCTCTGTTGGTATTATTCATACGAAATGTCAGTCTTGCTGGGTATTCATACGGTAGAGGATACGCGACAGGAGGAATTCTTATGGGAATAAGTGTGATGTTTGCTTTTTTGGTACCTGTAATTGCAGGTAATGAAACTGTGGCACATGAAGCAAACACAGGTGCAGCTTTACTGCTTGCACTTTACTCTATCAGCGTTGTCCTGTTAATGTCACTCAACCTGAATCTAGCAAATGATGTTGAAGACCAAGGTCATGGCTTCGAAGGAAATCTAATCAAAGTATCGACACTAGCAGGTCTTCTTGTAGCAGGCGCAGTGGTAATCCTTGTGTTGATAGTATTCGCAGGATTACCAACACCCGGTCAAATTGCCTGGATGATATCGATCATGGTGACGTTTATTGTCGGTACAGAGATACTGTCTATGTTCGGATGGCTTGTTGCGGGAGTTCGTCTAGGGATGATGAAGATACCAAGGTTATCAAAACTTGAATACTAACAATCTCTGAATGAAAACGAGAACATTAGCTCCTGAGGTGAATGGTGTCGCAACTAGACCTCATCGGATGATAAAAAGTTACACATGATTCAGGGAAAAGAACATATGATTAGTTGTCACTTTGTCAGAGAAATAGTATTCCCCTCATTAAGGAGTTTGTAGAACGAATCACGAACTGAATTTTGATTTTACTAAGTTGACGCCAACCTCTGGATGATCTGTTATCAGACCATCGACTCCCCCATCAAGAAGTCGTACCATTGTTTCTTCATCATTAACTGTCCATGGAAACACCTTGATTTCAAACTCATGAAATCGTGTAATCAATAATGTAGATGCTAATTCCTTTGCAGGATTGATGGCATACGCTCCAATTTCGTGTGCGTAAGATAGGAGATTATCATTGTCATTCTGGACGAGAATTGCAATTCGAATTCTATCATTAAGTTCCTTGATTTCTGAAAGTGATAAGTGTAGGAATGACGATATGATGATATCGTTTGTCATGTCCAAACTATTCACTATGTCAGAAATTCTCTCCTCCACACCAGCGATTTTCAATTCGATGTTGACCTGTATTTTTCCTTTGGAAAACTTGATAACATCTTCCAACAGGGGGATTTGCTGACCCATTCCAGCGTCAAATTTCTGAATCTCGCTAAGAGTTAGTGAACTAACCGCACCAGTTCCATTTGTGGTTCTATCAATTGTTGCGTCGTGAATGCAAACAAGGTGACCATCATCAGTTTCATGCACATCCAACTCAATCATATCAGCTCCATAGCGCCAAGCTTTTTCAAAAGAAAGAAGTGTGTTCTCAGGGGTATGGGCAGAAGCACCTCGATGTGCAATAATGATTCTCGAAGTCACTAGTACATCACCTGAATAGAAACATATGACGACTATACTTCACAAGATTATTCATCGTCAGGGCGTGCGAGACCAGTTCCACCACAACGAGGGCAGACTTCTGAATCTTTCTTTCCTGTACCTTCACAATAATAGCATTCATCACTTGGCATATCAAGTGAACCCTCGACACCCTTTGCAAACGCGGCTCCTACACCAATCAGAATTACTGCGATGAACATCGTAAAGAGAGAAGCGAGATAGAAGGTGGGTATGGGAAGAAGCACGAAGAGTGACAAAACAAACAAGATAGCACCAATTAGTATCAGTCCCGGTCCAACCTTCTTTCGTTCCATTTTGATTACCTGTTCTTCTGAACAATTGCCCCCCCTTCATTTGCATGCTTTATAGCTTGTGGCTGAGTATAATCAATGATTTTGTAAAAGAAGATAATCGCGAATGAGAGCAATGATCAAGAATTGCAAATCATCATAACGGCATTCTGGGTTAAAATTGACATACGTGACCTACTTGGATGTGCGTAGGAAATCACCCGAACAGATAATAGAGTTGGGTGAAGGTAGTAATAGAC
>SOKL01000014.1 GCA_004376265.1 Candidatus Thorarchaeota archaeon | reverse complement strand
ACATCCAAATCCTCAAAGATCTAGGTTACAATCTTGATCAAAAAGATATGACCAATGACTATTGGAAGAAAAGAGGCGCTGAAGCTCTAGCCATAACAACTCAAGATCGAGATGTCTATGGGTGTCTCGACCACACTGTTGGTGAAGGAGTCAGGATATTTGATATCGAAGGTACAGAATATCTTGATGTCACAGGTGGAGTTGCCGTAAGATCTTTCGGACTCCGATACAAGCCGTATCTTGAATTCGAAGAGACTATTCACGACGTTGTTAAGGAACTACCAGGGATGGACTTTGATGCAATTCCTCAGACATTACTTGCCGAACGAGTTGCAGGAGTCACTCCTGGAAATCACAAGAAACGAGTTGTCTTCACAACCTCTGGTGGTAGAGCCGTTGAAGGCTGCATGAAATCAGCAATGGACTTGTCTAATAAGCGTAGGTTTGTTTCATTCAGACCCGCTTTTCACGGACGTACTGGATATGCACTCGCAATGACGTCTTCGAATGCAAAGCACAAATCTGGCTTTCCCCAAGGTGTGGATGTAATTCGTGTTTTCTATCCCTATTGTTATCGTTGCCCATATAACACAAATGTTGAAGATTGCAGTTTGGAATGTGTTGAGGCCTTGCGATACGCCCTACAAGTTGAAGGGGACGACATTGCCGCAATTGTGATGGAACCGATTTCCGGAGAGGGTGGTCTTCTCGTTCCCCCTGCCAAGGCGGTTCAAGGTATTTACGAACTGTCACGTGAGATTGGTACTTACTTCATGTCTGATGAGGTTCAAGCTGGAATGGGTCGAACTGGTAAATGGTGCGCTATTGAGAACTATGGAGTCGTTCCTGATTACATCTCAATGGGTAAGGGCATTGGAGGAGGTTACCCGATGGGTGCCTCAATTGGTCCTTCACCCATGTTTACTGGAGGTGCAAGACATTCTGAAACTTTCTCTGCAGAACCGAAGATGTCTCTGTTATCGTTGTGGATCTTCAAACATATGGAGGATGGTGATTATCTCAAAAAGAATGCAGAAAATGGCGCTTACCTCTTGAAAAGATTCAATGAGCTGAAAGACAAACACGAGGTTGTTGGCGATGCCCGTGGTATCGGCTTGATGGCAGGTATTGAGCTTGTGAAAGATAAGAAGTCTAAGGAGAAAGCACGCAAACTTCGTGATCAGGTTGTGAAAAATGCAGTGCAGAAACAAAAGCTCTGGATACTTGGATGTGGTCAAAACGTGATCCGATTTATTCCTAGTTACATCATAACCAGAGAAGAGTTAGATGACGCTGTCGACAGGCTTGACAAAGCTATCTCAGATTCCAAATAACGGAAAAAACTAATGGAATGCTCAGCACCAGCCCAAGATGGACTGGTGTTGAACAAACCCAAACTATAGCAACAGTAGTATCGCACCTACGATGACTAGAGCGCCACCTAGGCCGCTTGCGAACAGATACATCAATATCCCCATGACCAAAACGATCAGCCACTTGTTGCTAAACTCAAGAGCCTTGATTTTGATTGTACCACTGTTGACTAAGGCTACTAATGAGAACAGGATTCCGAGGATTCCTGTAATCAAAGGACCGAGACCAAAGTCTGCATATGGTAGAAATGATAGAAGTGAATTTCCTAGTATCTGTAGGACACCTTCAACTAGGCCAAGAATACCACCGAATAGGATGAGCAGGTCTCCGATTTTCTTTAGATCTGACATATGGATTATTATCTCCTTTAACGTTCTTCATGCCCTGTAAAGGGCTTTGTTATCCGAGAGATGCCTCCTATTTATTTTATTAGGCAGAGGGTAAAATCATACATTACTAGTAATGTGAGTGAAGATAAGGCGGCTTTGAGGTGGACTTTTCAGTAACTTCTGACAATCAAGATTCGATGAGTGACACAATAGAAGTTGAAGGAGACCTCGACAGTAGTTTCGACATACCAAATGGTGGAAGTATCCTAATCATTAGTAACGACCAATCTTACCTAACTCATGGAATCCACAAGTTTCCAGCAAAGTTCTTCCCCGAACTTCCACGTTACCTCATTCGGAAATACTCTGAAGAGGGTGATTACGTTCTAGATCCAATGTGTGGTAGTGGTACAACGCTTCTTGAAGCCATGCTTAACAACCGGAAAGGGATTGGGCTTGATATAGACCCGATTGCTCGTCTAATATCAAAGGTCAAAACTACCCCTATTGCTTCCAAGTCACTCAAATCCGCATCGGATATGCTCAATGAAAAGATACAGGAATTTGTCAATTCGAAAACATATCAACCGATTATTCCCGAATTCAACTATCGTGACAACTGGTTCCGTCCATTCGTCTTGAGAGAGATAGCAATCATTCGAGATAGTATCAAGTTCGTGCATACATTGTCTCCCAAATCAATCAAGATTAGGGACTTCTTCAGAGTTGTACTCTCCTCAATTATTCGCGATGTGTCTAATGCGGATCCCCATTGCACACGAACAGTTCTCAGGAAAAAGATTGTCAAGAAAATCGAACTAGGTGATACAATATCTCGATTCATACAGACTCTATCACGCCAACGAATTGCTATGAATGAATTTACTAGCATTGCAAGAACTCTTGATGTTGGACATGTTCTTCTTCCCAAAGGACATGCAATTCAAACTAGCCTTGACAGTGACTCAATACATTTGGCGGTGACCTCCCCTCCATACATTAATGCAGTAGACTATCCGCGAACACATCAACTGGAGATGTATTGGCTTGGACTCCTTGGGGATGGTCCTCTCTCGCATGTAAAGAGGAAGTACATCGGAACTGAAACGGTCTACAAAGCTGAGTATGAAAACCTCCGATCTTCTGGTTACGACACCTTAGACCCAATATTAGCACGGATTTACACAAAAGATCCACGAAGGTCGTTCATTGTATACAAGTTCTTCGAGGATATGAAACAACAACTATCCGAGATGATGAGAGTACTGAAGCCCGGTGGTCGTTACTGTGTCACTATTGGAAACAATATGATTAGAGGCGTTGAAGTTCGGTCTGATGAGATACTATCGGATATTGCTACTTCAAGTGTTGGTTTCAAACTAGAACAGACATTCTTTTCAAAGTTGATTCGTCATTTCATCAGAATTCCCCGCCCTGAAAGAATGCTGGGTGAGTGGGTGCTTGTTCTTAGGAAACCCAATTGACCGTTTCTGATGTCAAGACTTATCAGCGAATCTTCAGTTCAAAAACAAAACGGAGGTATATTATACATGGCAACAATTTTACGGTGGGATCACCTTTGCCCGACGCTCGTTTTTGTCTCTACCTCCTTCTGCAAAGTTCCTCTACGTGCTTCTTAAGGATAAACGCCGGATGTCCCGGCAGGACCTGATAAGCAGCACATTCCTTCCTCCTCGAACAGTCAATTATGGTCTTAGTCGACTCAAAGCACTAGGCCTGATTCAGGAAAAGGAGCACGTGGACGATGCGAGGGAGAGAGTTTACGAGCTAGTTCGGGTTCCCATGTAGTGGGATCTGTGATCCAGAAGGTGGTACTGGGCTTGACCCAGGCCATCTTCAATGCTCTGTATCATGTGTTTCCAAAAGGCTCATAATGTACTCCAGCTTCAGCTCAGATAACTTGGGGCTGAGGTTTGAAGAATGAACTTCTACGAAAAGGCTGGCACAGAACAAATTGGTGATGCGACTCGTACTCACTTCAGTAATCAGATTACTTCGGATCTGGATGGGAAAGAAGTCATCCTGATGGGTTGGACCCACATTCTTAGAGATAAGGGGAAAATTAAGTTCCTGATTCTCAGGGATGAACATGGGATAGTGCAAGTCACAATCCCTCAGAAGAAGGTGTCAGAGGAAGTCTTTGAAGCCTCGGGGAAACTCAAGCCTGAAACTGCTGTATCCATTCATGGAAAGGTAGTTGCTACAACGCAAGTAGCAGCAGGTGCTGAAATCATCCCGACAAAGATTCGGATTCTTAACACTGCTGAACGTCTTCCTATTGATGTTGTTGAGGGAAAAGTCGATATAGACCTAGATACTCGCCTGAATCACCGAATACTCGATCTGCGAAAACCTACAATCAATGCAATCTTTAGAATTCAACATAGTCTGGTCCGATTTGCGCGCGAATTCTTGGAGAATAACGACTTTGTTGAGATTCATTCTCCAAAGATTGTCGCTGAAGCTACGGAGGGTGGTGCAGACCTCTTTGAAATCAAGTATTTCGAGAAAAAAGCGTACTTGGCACAGAGCCCGCAATTCTACAAACAGCTGATGGTGCTGGCTGGTTTTGGTAGAGTGTTCGAGATTGCTCCTGTATTCCGTGCGGAGAAGCATAACACTAGACGTCATGTGAATGAATACACGTCTTTTGACTATGAGATGGGTTGGATTAGTGACGTTGAAGATGTCATGAATATGGAAGAGCAGATGCTTCATCACTCATTTACTAAGACCAAGAAACATGTTGCAGCGGAATTGGATCTTCTAGGTGTCGATTTTGAAATACCAACATTACCGTTCAAGAGAATCAAATACACAGAAGCAATTGACCTTGTCAATGAGGCGGGAAAAAATCTAGCAATAACTGATGACCTTGATCCTGAGTGTGAACGACTTCTCAGTGTAATATTTCCAGAAAAATATGGGACAGACATGGTCTTCATCACACACTACCCCCTTGAACTTCGACCAGCCTATACAATGCCAAGCCTAACTGATGAGGGGATGACCGAGAGCTTTGACCTGACTTACAAGGGCATGGAGATCACTACTGGAAGTCAACGAATCCATCTATATGAATTACTAGTTGAGCGATTCAAAGCAAAAGGATTCAACCCAGAAAACTTTGCTTTCTATCTTGACCCATTCAAATATGGAGCGCCTCCACACGGCGGCATAGGATTGGGAATTGAAAGACTCACAATGCAGCTTCTCAATATCCACAATATTCGTGAGGCAACTCTCTTACCCCGTGACCGAGATAGGCTAACACCCTAGTTGATAATACTCTCTCTTAAAGCGCGAGTAGTTCTAATCACTCTGCCAGCCTAGTGCGGACTATAACATAAGGAAATCTTACTGATGCATGAGCGACTCCATTCAGAACTCTACGCTTCAATCGCTACACTGGACCAGCTGAAGAAATTATACGATTTAGGGTCCGTTGATGTAAGATCTTTTCAGAGAGAATCACAGGCTCTCCTTCAGGATGTTCGTTCACAGATTGAGCATCTCAGACGATCGGGACAAGATATTGGTGGATTCATATCTGGCGAGCGAATTGTTGAGATATTTCCTGATGCAACTACACTGCTAAAACTCGGTGAGCATTCTCCTAGACAGTCTCTTCCGGGTATGACCAATGACCAGTTCTATGATTACGTAGGTCTCGCAATATTAGATGTAGCCACTGAGCATTCTTCAAAGGGTTTGATGGGTCTTGCAGAGCTAATTGTAGAGGTGGTCCGACGCCTTCCGGAACTAGAAACCGTTACGTATAATGATGTGATTGAAGCCGTCAATCGTGTTGCTGACCATGGACTAATTCCAGGAATCCGGACACTCAAGGGTGGGGTCAAGGTTGTTGAATTGAGACCCCTAGAGTTACGTCGCGATCAAGCTGATGTGATTAATCTAGCCGCGACAAAGGGTTTTGTTTCTATTGAAGAAGTAATGATGGAACTCAAGTGGTCTGAGGACCATGCACGACAGGTCCTATCAAGTCTTGTTGAAACAGGAATGGCAGTAGCAGACATCCGGTTCTCAACTGGTGGTCGTTATTATTTCCCTGGGCTACGAGCACGTGACGCTTCATCTGACCCTCGACCGACTGGGGCATATTGAGTCAATCAATTGAAATTATGATAGCTCCTTTCTTTGTATCCACCCATTCAGCGAGTCGTTTGTTAACCATCAAAGTCAAAACAATGTGGATGTCCTTCTCAGGCAGACTCGCAAAATCTTCTGCAGCTTCTTGAATGACTATTGATTTCACATCAAGTCGAAGTTTGCCTTTTTTTATTGCCCATTGATAGAGTAAATCGGCCCAATCTTCAAGAGGTTTCCAATAGATTCGAAGCTGGCGTTTTTTCTTGTCTCTCCACTCTGCGACCTCTTTATCAACTAGAACACTTGCAATCTGTCTGAATGATTCTACTTTGTCTTTCAAATCTTTAAACGGGGGCTCACTGATGAAGGTCGCCAGTGACATGACATGGACTTTCTTGTTCTCGGTCCATTCCAACAGATAATCTGACCATTCATTTGCCCAGAGGCCCATATCCTCTTTTCTTGAAGGCACACTATACATCCATTCAGTTTCGTCAACATCTCCCCATGCTGGCATTACAAATTCTATTGCAGGTGGGGCCTCTACAATCTTTTCAGTTGGTGTAACAGCAACCTGTTCTGGTTCAATGGTTAATGTTGATTCCTTAGTTTCAACAACTACCTTTGGGATGTGAGTTATTTCCTCAAGCTCAGTTTCTTCGAGGACTGCATCTGATTCAGTCTTCTCTTTCTCAGAGGGTTTCGGTGCCTCTTCTGTCTTAGACTTTTCTCGTTTTCTCTCTTTGACGCCCACTCTTTACGAACCCTCCGCCCAGTTAATGTATCTCTTGACATCCTCTGGGGGAGTTGCGGGTCGAATATTCTCTATCGCCTGCAAGAGGTCATCCCTTGACACGGGACGGATGTCTAGTATCTCCCGTTCATCATCCATTCTACCAGATCGTTGGAGGTCTCTAATTGGCTCCATGGCGGCTTCTCGACAGACCACACTTATGTCTCTGCCACTGTATCCCTCTGTAAGGTCTGCTAGCTCGTCATAGTCAATTGTGGGCGAAACTTCGACATCTTCCATATGGGTCTCAAAAATCAACGACCTTGCTTCTTTTTCTGGTAGTGGGACATGTATTTTCTTTTCAAAACGTGACCTCAGTGCGAAATCAAGTTCCCATGGTAGATTTGTAGCCCCGATAAGTGTGATTCGTTCACACTCTTTACTAGATAATCCCTGAAGTTCTGT
>SOKL01000154.1 GCA_004376265.1 Candidatus Thorarchaeota archaeon | reverse complement strand
CCGGTCTTGAGACGAACAGCAGCAGCTCTTTCGGGGTATGTTCCATCTAGCATCTTTTCCCATCGTGCAAGATTATCTTCTACTGAAAGGCTTTGACAGACACAAGCAATGCCCTTAATCTTGTGCTCAGTCCTCCAGACATTTGCATCACAATCACAAACGTACGCCTCTTCTTTCATGATCAAGTCTATTGCATACTCATAGAAGAGCTCGAGTCGGTCAGACTTGTAGACAGTTTTGTGAATTTTTGTATCTAAATATTCAAGACTCTCAGGAATCAGGTCAAATGCTTCAGTTTCGACAACCTTCTCTGCAGAGCCTATTGTATCATCAAAAACTAGGATGAGCTCTCCCTTGTACCGCTTGACATAGTAATCATTCAAAATTACCATTCTCGAATTTCCTACATGAAGGGGACCTGATGGGAACGGAGCCAGTCGCATGACAATCTTGGACCACTTGTCTACATTAGGCAGCTCAGGTGGTTCCTTGTCTTGAGAAGATTCAACCACATCAGGAGTTTCGAGAAGCTCAGGTGCAATCTGCCTTAGCTCAGCAATCTGGTCATCAAGAGCCATCGTAGCTACTTCTTCTACAATCTGTTCTACTAGTTTCTTCACCTCACCTGCTCGTGAACGCAGGTCAGCTCTAGAACCGAGTAGCGTGTTCATAACTGACTTCACGCTAGGCGTTCCTTCGTATTTGACTGCATTATCAAGTACAGCTTTACGTACATCTAGCTCAAGACCATCCATTGAAACAGCTCCACTTGGTCTGTCCTCCCACTTCATTTAACTTTGACTGGACGCATAGTACTTCATGTGCATTAAGGAAACAAATATTCACTATGGAGACGCTTATTTGGTGTTTTTGGGGAGCCGTATTAAGAGAACATGGCCTTAGGTGTGTGAATCGTGTCTGAATCTTTGAAGTGTTGCAACAAATGTGGAGCTTATTCCATCTGCAAAACAAAAACTGACACTGGTTGTTGCCCAGAATGCGAATACTTTGATCCAATTGACAACTTATGCATGGCTATTCCTGAGAAGAAAAAAGCAAAAGAAGCGAAAATTGAAGATTCAGACGAAGTTGATCCTGACACGTTTTTGTTCGAAGACGACGATGAGGAAGATGAAAATACCAGTGACCTTCCCCCAAAGCGGGAATCCACTGATGATGACGATTGGTAACGATTTAGATTTCGAAGTGAAGAATGGTGGGTTCTTTACTGGTCTTATTTCTTTCCACTTCTCAAACCAGGGAACCAGTATTGTGTGCTCTTTGAGTAGCTTTTTTGTTCTTTTGCAACACCGTTTGTCACAAGAAGCTCCAGTGCGTTCTTCACACGTTCTTCTGTCCATCCCAGAGTGACCACAGCATTCTCAATACTAATGAGACCATCATTCGTGGCGGCCAAACTGAGGATTTGTTGCGGGTCATCGGTGAGAGCAACAGGGACAAATTCCACCATGAGTGCGCCACCCTCGATTGTAGAGAGACCCTGGATCAATCCCTCCTTTGCCATTTCTTCCACAATCTTCTCAATCTCGTCTGGATGTGTTCCCCAACCACTCTCATCAAGTCTCACGAGCAGTTCAGAGAAAAGCATGATACCACCGAACTGTTTCGAGTCTGAAGCCATCCTCAGAATATCGCGGCGGAGACCATCAGTTCTATCATCGCGTTTGAGAAGTCGTTTGACCATGCCTGACTTCTTTTTTGCTTCAGCTATCCAAGACTCTGATTCATAACCAAGTTCAGATAGGAGCTCAACCAGGGCAGTTCTATATGCCGGAATGCCAAGTAGAGTACTACCCTGTTTATCGAAGACCTCCCCGAGTCGTTCTCGGATCATGTCTAAGCGTCTTGATCTGTCAACTAACTCATCCAGTCGCACGGATAGCTGGTCCTCATGTGAAAGTGAATTAATGATAATTGGAATGGCTACGTCACTGGTTGATGTGAGAGTGAACTCGAGAGTCTTCTCGAAATATCCAGGAGCACTGACAACTCCATCATAGTTACTCAGCGGCAAAGAAACTACTATCGTACCTTTGCTATCGGATTTTGCTTGCAAGACACCAAGGTCAAGTAATGCATTCTCAACAATGCGACCAGCTTCATCTTGAATATGGAACCTCACTCTACACAGAGACCCATCTGGTACCACTGCCAGTCGTCGCTTCTTACGTTTCATCTTTGTTTCCGGAATTCCAGATAATATGCCTTTGAGCTCAGCAATGAATGGTTGTTTCACAAGACCATCTCCTAGGAGAGACTCCGCTCCTTCTAGGATTGAATTGCGAGATTCTTTCACGGCGAGAAGGTTATAATGTTGAGAAGAGTCACGGATGAATTTCCTCAGAGCAACATCATTATTGGCTCGTTCGCTTAACAAAGAGGCGACAGCACTGATTGCTCGTGTAGGGGTTTCAAATCCATCCACAAAATCACGTCGTCGACTAACTTTTTCACCATTACCCACTAATTGTGATAGTGGGTAGATATCTATTCGCAACTGACCTTTCTTCGAGAAACCAACTAGAAAGAAGGGTAACATTATGAGAGTACCTTTATCTCCAACATTCTCAATGGATATCGGTACGGATAGATCTGTCAAGGCTGAGAACTGTGCTTGTATAGATTTACTTGCGGATTGAGCTTCAGCGAAAAAGCCATCTCGTTCTACTATAAGGTTTCGAGCGGTGTCTCGAATATCCAAGAGTATTCCATCTCTCTTGGATGTGTCTCGTTGCAAGGCAGACTGTCGTGACTCAATAGTTTTCTTGAGCTCTGTGATTCTTGTTTTCTTCTTTTCTGATGAAGATGCAGATACCCTTGTGAGTTTAGATTCCAACTCAACAATCTGCTTCTCAAGTGATGCAATTCTGAGATCCAATCTAGACAATATTGGTGCAGATGAATTTTCTTGGTTTCCTACAATAGTTTCAACCTTATCAGTGATAGAGTCTACTAGTTGGGTAATTGTTTCCTCTGCAGAACTTAGAGTATCTGCAGTTTCGCGAAGTAGCTCAATTGATTTTGTGAATTCTTTTTGTCCAAGAAGACCAGAAAGAGAAACCGCGTAATTTTCTATATTGTTTCTCAGGGGGCGTTCCAGAATGTGAGCAACTCCTCGAGACATTAGACCACTCATAAGACCCAACAAGGTTGTACGGCTAGTACTGCGCAATGGTGATATGAGGGCTCGTGCTTGCTTTAGACTCTCAAGAAGATCGCCCGTGTTGATATTCTCAATTACTGAGGAGGCATCGATTATTTTGTGGCAAGTCAATGATTCACTTGTGAGTCCGAATAACTCGACAAGAAAACTGCGATTTGTGAAGGGGGATTGTACTATGACAACAGGCAGATAGCACTTCAGGATGAACTCAAGTTCACGACCGTTTCTTTGTGTAACTGCACGCATCACCATGCCAGCTAAGACATAGTCCTCTGGAACAGCCTGTTCCATGGGTTGGCCACCAGCCAAATGGAGTCTCCTCGTAGTTGTTGCAGGTACAATGAGGTTCCAGCGTTCAAGGTCCATCGTGATTCCTATGGTTGATGTCATGGGAACGCTTTTCATACTTTCTTATGGAGAGACGATTATTAGTTTGAGCGCGCCTCACACTTCTTGGAGCAAATTGAATGACAAGAGATGACCCGTTACTCCTACCAATATGTCAGGTTTGTGGAGAATACAAGGGAGTGGGATTATGCAAGAACTCAACTTGTTCAAGTTCGAAAATCACATCCAATCGAGAGAATTCAGTTGAGATGAGAAAAGAATCAGTTCGCAAATCCTGTAGTTTCTGTGAGAGTACAACAGTAGTTACTTGCAGTAGCTGTAATCGGAGTTTCTGTGAAATTCATGGCTCGGGTCAAGGCGAAAGGTACCTTGTGAAATGGAATCAACGCGTAGGTACCTGCTCTATTTGCACACAGGTTGTGTGTGAGAATTGTTGGATTCTAGAAGAGGAAGGTGCCATAACGTGTCTGGTACATCTTGAGGAGGACAAAAGCCTCAGGAGTAATCGGTAAATCTCCGGGCCCAATACGTAACGGTCAAACATTTATGGATAAGAGTAACCTCAGTTACTGGGACGTGACATGCCAGAAGCGACGTTTGTAGTTCTGTTAGATGATTTTCAGGGATTCATTGTCAAGCAACGATATCCTATGACACTAACGCTCAATGAAAAAGTGCTCAATCTCATTTTCTTTGAGCGACAAAAAGAGAAGAAAGAAGCCATAACATTCTCAGAAATAGAAGGTTTGAATTACGCGATTTACAGTTCTCCTCAGTATCCAGGCTGGATGGTCTGTTCAATACTTAGCACAGATGAGGAGTTCGAAGATCTTCGTGAAAACCTATCAGGTTCAGGAAGATTAATTCTTGCCTTGATGGACGAAGATTCAGAAGCGGTGAATCTTGAAGAGCTAGTAAAAAGTCGCAGCATTCTGAAAGAAAAGAGCAATGAACAAAATCTGGCAAGTGTTTTCTTAACACCATCCTCAGCCTTATTGCTTGAACGCATGCAAACAGAAGGTGTTGAAAAGGCTGCAAAGCTTTCAATCTGGCTAAAGAACCAAGTACAGGATGAGGTTGACCTACGAGAAGCTATGACACCTCTAATGAACTCTGGAATTGTGAAGGTCGAGTTAATCGGAAAGACTGCAGAAACGGTTTTCTTGGTGAGGGATGTTTTTGGATATCGTGCTCCTCCTGTTGATTCAATATTGAAGGTCGAACAGACACTACCAAGCATTGAGGAGAAATACAAAGAATATGTTTCCACATTCTTTTCTCCTCCGCCACCTAACAAAGGTTACAATCCAACAATTCCAGTTGACGATCCAAACTCTCCGATTCTTGAAGATAGAGAAAAAATATCTCGAATCCTCGCTGACAGCCTGAACTTTATGGTGCTTGATACACTCAGAGATGAACCACTAACATTGGGAAACATCTCACAGAAGACAGCTCTACCAGAGTCAGTTGTGAAGAAAGTACTCTGGTCTTTAGAAGCAGAGAAAGTCGTAGTGCATTTCGATGATGAGGGTGTTTGGGCTCTCCTTACTAACCCAAGAATCGAAACCTTCATTCCTGAATATGTTCTTCCGCTTATTGCGAAGAAGGTATCAGAGAAAGAAATAACACCTCAAATAGCTCGCAGGCATCTCGAACTCTTGATTCAGAATTATGGTGAAGTGAAGTGATTAGAAGCGTCTACGTGCTTGGCGAACAGGGAAACATGCTATTCTTCAAGGATTATGCCAAGAGTGAGTCAAAAGCAGACTTAGTGGAATTCCTTGTCAATCTCACACACTTTCTCAAGACAGTAGACCTTGAAGACAAAACTGAATTCATGAATGTGGCAGTATCGAGGATCTTCTTTGCACAGAGAAACACATTCACCTTCATGTTCGTTGCTGACAAAGCTGATGATCCCACACAAATGGATGATAAAATGGGCCAGCTAGTTGACACATTCATGCGAGATTATGCTAACTTGGCACTTGCGAATCAACCATTAGATGGATACAATGAAAAAGTTGATGAGATAGCTGTTACAATGGTAAAGGTTGCAATTCTAGGCTTTGCTGGAGTAGGAAAGACAACGACGCTTCACCTCTTGCGTGGAGAAACCCTACCACTTGTTCATGATCCTACCATTGGTGTGAGTATCAAGAAATTGCCTGAAGAAGTGGAAAACGCCAACATTGTTCTTTGGGATCTCGCTGGACAGTCCAGATTCAGTATCCTCTGGGCGAAGATGATAGCAAACGCACAAGTTGTTATTATTGTAACCGACAGCACACTCGAAAATGTACTGAGAAGTAAGAAGCTCGTAACTCTTGTTAAAGATGAAGTTCCTGATGCGAAGATCATTGGCATTGCAAACAAACAGGACTTGCCTACTGCTTTAACTCCAGAACGAGTCGGGCAAATTCTTGGGATCCCGACATATGAGCTTGTAGCAATTGATATCTCATACAGAGACCGTCTTATCCAAATCATCAGGAGAGCTATACTAGAAGGTAAGGCTGACGCAAAGGCTGCATAATGTCAAGCAGTTCAATGCTCTGAACCTGAAGTGTATGCATCAAGGCAAAGGTTAAGAGCCAAACAGAACGAAATAGCTCTTAACAGCGCCCTATAGGTGACAAAGATGTCCTTTGATTTAGAAGGTATAATGGCAAAACTCAAAGAAATTGAAGGCTTCGCAGACAGTGTTGCGGAGACTAAGAAGCTTGCAGACAACTTGGCTGAGAACTTCGCCAAGATGAAGAGCAATATCAATCAAACGATAAATGACAGCTTCACTGAGATAGCCAATCAAATAGAAGCTTTAAGACAGAATATGGAGAAGATGGAGAGCGTCAAGACAGATGTCCCAAAAGTTGACACTCCGGCCCCGGCAGTAACTCCTGAACCGGCGCCTGCGCCGGAGGTTACACCAACTCCAGAGGTTACTCCTGAACCAACTCCTGTGGAAATTCCTGAACCAACTCCGGAACCCGCTCCTGAACCGGAACCAACACCTGAGCCAGCTCCTGCTGCCGGTGCAGCTCCAGCTGAAGGTAACGATCAGATGGACTACCTGCTACAACAGAAAGACCAACTGAAGGCTCAATTGACCGACTTGCGTTTCGATTACATGAGGGGTTACATAGCTGAAGATTCGTACAAAGAGCAAGAAACAAAACTTGACTCTCAGCTTGAAGATTTCGACAAGCAGATTGCTGCTTTGAAATAGGTTCATGTTCAAATCAAATTGGCTCGCGCTCCAACTCATTGAGCTTTCAATTAGTGAGTGCGAGACCTAACTATCTTTTTTTCGCTTGATTCTCTAAGAAGAGCGGAACAGGCAAATCATTGCTTGTAACGAGTTATTACTTCTTCTTGGTCGTCTTTTTGGCTGGCTTTTTCTCAGCAGCCTTCTTCTTAGAAGCGGCTTTTTTCTCCTCTTTCTTCTTAGCTGGAGCCTTCTTCTTAGGAGCGGCTTTCTTCTTGGGAGCGGCCTTCTTTTCCTCTTTCTTCTTGGCCGGAGCCT
>SOKL01000001.1 GCA_004376265.1 Candidatus Thorarchaeota archaeon | reverse complement strand
TTCTGCAAGATTGGCATTTCTTCCTCCAAGAAGCTTAGAACAGACTTGACAGTTTGCGGCCTTGAGTGAAGGTACTTTCTTCTGATGCATCTCACATAGTGTTGAACCAATCCGTGACTTCATACAAGTTGAACAGAGTTCTCTAACAATCTGATCTGCGGTAGCCTCTCCTGTCTTAAGCATCCCTGTGAGATTCTCTGAAAGGTGTTCAATCTCAACAGCCAGTCTGGTCTTTGTGACTGGTTGATTAAGGTACTTGCTCACAGCAGCTTGGGTCAAGTCCATTCTTGAAGCGATTTCTGTCTGGGAGAATCCTTCTTTCCGTAGATATCTGGCAACGAAAGTTCTAACAACGGGTAGAAAATCCCGCTGTACAATTTCACAAGGAGGCCTCATTTCGAATCACATCAATTTCTATAACACTGTTATAAGAAGCGTTATATGAATGCTTGCATGTTCTCCAATCAGTGACAGAATTATGGCTGATTACCCTGTCAGAAAAGACCCCCGGAAGGTTATCACAGTTGTTGCAATTGTGGTGATTCTAATTGTCGCTGCTTATGCAATCGTGACATGGTGGAAACCGAGGTTCGTAGTCTATACATACAGTAGCTTTCTTGACTGGGGTGACGAGGGTGCAGATATTGTTCTTGAGAGAGCCTTTGCACCGTTTGAGGAACAATATGGAGTAGATGTAGACATCAAAGTGTTGAACTCTGATGCAAACGGAATCATATCAAAATTGATTGCAGAATCATCTAATCCAATTGCAGATGTTGTCATAGGTATCGATAACATCCTCATACTCCAAGAAGCTGCAAGAAATGTCTTGGAACCGTATGTTTCACCCAATCTCAATCTTATCAACAACTCATTTGTTGATGCTCTTGACCCTGACCACTATCTCACACCATTCGATTTTGGTCTTGTTACATTGATCTACTCAACTAATTCAATCAACACTACAACTTATCCACAACTTGGGAACCTGACCTTTGAAGACCTTGCGGAAACTGAGCTGGCTTCTGCATTGGTGACTGAGAACCCACATTTCAGCAGTCCTGGTCTCGCCTTCCTTCTATCACAGATTGCAGTCTATGAAGAAATACTCCATGAGGATTGGACCATCTGGTGGGATTCGATCAAGAATGACATTGATGTTCAAGAGGGATGGACCGAAGCATGGTTTGCATGGTCTAACGACCCAACAAAGCATCTGATGGTAAGTTATGGAACTGACCCAGCATATTCTTCAAGCCAGCTTGGCGGTGCAGAACCTGATACGCAAGTTGCTCCATTCTATTACAATAATGAACCTTGGGCGTGGATGCAGGTCGAAGGTGTAGGATTAGTCAAGAATGGTCCAAACCCAGAATTGGGAAGAGCGTTTATTGATTACTGTCTCAATGAAACTGTACAGATGGAAATTCCCCTCAATCAATGGATGTTCCCAGTGAGAACCGATCTCGCTCTTCCAAGTGTCTATCAATATGCAATCCACCCAGACGAAATCAACATACTTAATGATCTTTTGAATCCCACAGTGATATCCGCAAATCTCACGATTTGGCTTGAGCGATGGGATGAGACTAGGACTCCTTAGGTGGGAATCGATTGGACAGACGGACATTCGCGAGATATACGGTACTAGCATTCCCAATCATTTTGCTACTTGTGTTCCTCGTCTATCCCATCTTAACAGTCATTGTACAAGGTCTTCTCTCAGATAGTGGTTCGTCATTCGCAGAGGTGATCTCTTCACCGTCAATTCAATTCGGAATTCAGTTTACATTCTTTCAGGCGTTACTAAGTACATTATTGATTGTCACTCTTGGTTTGCCGGGAGCTTTCATTCTTGCAAGATTACGTTTCAAAGGAAAATCACTCGTGAGAGCGTTGATGATTGTGCCATTTGTGTTACCGCCGATTGTTGTGGTTATTGGATTCAATCAGATGTTCGGTGCGTATGGAGTGATTGACTCCTTTTTGATGTGGTTACAATCGTCTAGTTTGTCAGTATTCAATCTGGCTACTGGGGTTCCTGGAATTATTCTGGCACACACATTCTACAATATACCTCTAGTACTTCTCATGGTATCAGCCTCTTTGGAACGGCTCAGTCCTGAAATCGAAGAAAGTGCTGACCTTTTAGGAGCTACAACCTTCCAGCGGTTCAGGAGGATTACACTTCCACATATTTTACCTTCTTTGCTTGCGTCAGCCATACTCGCATTCCTCTTTTGCTTTATGTCGTTTCCAATAATTCTCGCTTTCGGGCAAGGGAGGTTCTTGACAATCGAAGCACAGATTTGGAATGCCTTCAGGTTTTTTGACTATGGAAAAGCTAGTTCACTTACTCTGATTCAGATTTTCATCACTCTAACTTTAGCACTAGTCTATGTCAGACTTGGACGAAAGTCAGGAAATAATGGAGGAGCTACAGCATCCATCAAAACAATTGAATTTCGTCAATATCGTGTAAGAGAGAGAATGTTGATCATCGCATATGTTGGAATGCTGATGGTGTTGATCATTGGACCGATAGTAACAATTCTTAGAGCCGCAGTCTACAATCCAAATAATGGGTTACTAACGCTGGATGGTTTTTCAAACCTCTTGACAGGTGGAAGTCATGGTGGTCTAACGCACTTAGTTAATTCCTTGTTCTATGCAGGTTTGGCAACTCTCTTTGCAGTTGTCCTAGGTATCCCATTGGCGTTAGCAATGCGGTCTAGATCCAAAATTATTCCGACATTTGCGTCGACTATGATTCTTCTCCCGCTTGGTGTTTCCTCAATCAGTGTTGCGTATGGTCTAATGCTTGCCATAGCAGTGCCAACTGGTCTTGTAACAAATCCTTGGCCAATCATTGTAATAGCTCAAACAATCATAGGGTTACCATTCAGTGCAAGAGCGATAGAGATAGCAATGAGAAATATCGATCAAGCCGTATTAGACCAGGCGGACTCACTTGGAGCGTCAAGATTGCAGAGACTCCTATTTGTCGAACTTCCACTCCTTGCTCCAGGTATCCTTGTTGGTGGAGTCTTTGCGTTTGCAATGGCGATCGGAGAAATGTCAGCGACATATCTCATCGCTTTGCCCCAGAATTATACCTTAGCTGTTTCAATCTATAATAATTATGCAACTCGGCACTTCGTGGAAGCAGGGGCAGCAGCTCTTATTCTAGTTATTATTTGTGTGATTGCGTTCTTGGTCATGGAACGAATCTCTGAAGGAAGTACAACAGGTGGTGCACTATAGTGGCTGATGTTGAATTGAGGAGTATTGTAAAAGAGTTCGATGATGGAACTCGAATTGGACCGATTAATCTAACAGTGAAGGATGGAGAGATTCTAACTCTTCTTGGACCATCGGGCTCTGGAAAGACAACTACACTTAGAATGGTTGCAGGGTTCATTGAGGAAGTGGAAGGTAGCCTATTCTTCGATGGAAAAGATATGATTGATGTACTGCCGAGAGAGCGGAATATTGGAATGGTCTTCCAGTCAGTCGCATTGTTTCCGAACATGACTGTCTTTCAGAATATCTCATTTGGACCTGAGATGGCAGGTTGGTCTCGGGATAGGACAGTTGAGAGAGTTGAGGAACTAGCAGATCTTTTGGGGATACGTAATCTCTTACTGAGGAAAACAAGTGAGATTAGTGGTGGGGAAGCTCAACGAGTTGCTCTTGCGCGGGCACTGGCTAAAGAACCAAAACTCCTACTACTAGATGAGCCACTTTCAGCTCTAGACCCACAGCTAAGAGAGAAACTCCAAATGGAGATACGAAGCATTCAAAGAAAATTAGAAATCACAACAATCTATGTGACTCATAGTCAAGACGAAGCATTTGCGATATCTGACAAAGTAGCAATCTTAGATGATGGCATCGTGAGTCAAGTCGGTACTCCCGAGGAGCTTTATGATTCACCAACCAATGAGTTTGTGGCTAGATTTCTGGGTAGTGGTAATATTTTCTCTGGGCAGGTAGTGAAAGTATCTGATGGACATCTTACTGTTTTGGTTAATAACAGTCGATTCAAAATTCCAGGTGAAGGAGAAATTAACTCACTAGTCAAATTCAGTATGAAACCTGAAGATATCATAATTTCTGACACATCAGTAACAGACTGGGCACAAGCTAACCTGATTTCAATCACACCCCAAGTAGGTTCCTACAAAGTGACCGTTGATTTCAATGGTCTTCCATTAAATGCTCTAATATATGATGAGCAGCTAGTCAAGCGTCTGAGAGCGAATGGTGAAAGTGTTATTTCGTTTTCATTCAAACCTGAATCAATTATTATCCTCAGGTAATTCAGCTTGTTAATCTGGTGGCGGAGGAATTTTGGCCCGTTTTGATTTTGGTTTAGGTTCTGGTTCAACATCAGATTCAGGTTTTGATTTAAGCTCATCAGAGGATTCTGAAGCCGTTTCTGAAGAAGGAGCCGTCACAAGCATCTCACGGTCTACTAGAGCTAATACTTTGCTTCGAATGTAATCAGGAGAGCTTGCCATATCGGGTACATCGAACTCTGTTGTCAGATAACGCATCATGGATAAAGTTGACCTCCTCTTGAAAGCCATGAAGACAATTGTGAAGTTAAGAATGATTGAGAAGAGTGGACCTAAAGAAACAATTATGATGAAAATGGGAATCCATGGAGCTTCTGTTCCTACTCTCAGGGTGAGCTCTAACCAAACAAGAATAATGTCTACTCCCGCAAAGAACTCGAGAATATCTTCAACATCATCACCGACATTACTTAGAGATCTATCTTTTGTATCAAGATGAAACAGGCCTGAGTCTTTCAATAACCATGGACCGAAATATAGCAACATGATTGTAAATGGTAGAATGACTATGCTTACAATCATCAACACAGTACCTAGAAAAATCAGGTCCCCTGTGTTTAATTCAACCATCAATTCAAACCCGAGAAGTGTTAATGCGATCCCTACAATGAGTATCGAGCCATAGAGAGACCTCCTGAAGGCAATTCCCAAGGTTTCATTCTTTGGTTCCGGAGAGAGGAAGTAGTCGCCAGAGTGTTTTTTTGCACGTCTATGAATATGAAGGGATAGACTTACCGTTCTAGGCCATTTAGTGAGAATCCCACATAACAGTAATGCAAGGACTACAGAGCCAGCTGAGGCCGCTAACATATACGAAGTATATGGAAGAAAACGAGAGGTGTCAAAACTATAGACACCAGAGAAGTTCAGTATAGTGAGAAGGCCCCATGTGGACGCAAGCATGATGACTGTTGATGCGATAAGACCAAGAATGACTTTCCCCGCGCTCAGGCTCTCGGCTTCATCAAATTGCTGCTTATACGGATTTGAATATACCTTTGTTTCTCCCATCATTAGCAACCAAAATATGCTGGGTCACATCGCTCATAAGCATTCTTCACACCAATCAATACTATTCTGACACCAGAACACGTCTCTATCTAGCACAATAACAATCATATAGCACAAAATGGGATTAATCTTTGCACTGGCAATGCCAACTCTGAAACGTCAATATGTAACGTAGTGATTGATTATGGTTGTAGGCTACGAGGTAATGGAAGACGGAACCCTGAATGAGGTCGAACTAACGAAAGATGATCTCGATTCAACAAGGGTAGTTTGCATAGTGGACGGAGAAACAAAAAGCATCTACCTCTGGAAAGGGAGTCAAGCAGGAGTCAGAAGAAAGTTCATAGGAGCTAGGGTCGCGACCAATCTGAGAACAGAATATGGCTTTCAATTCAAGGTTAGGCCCTTAGATGAAGGCGAAGAAGAGCCAACTTTCTTTACTGCACTAGATGGAACAACAACAGCTACTAGAGTCTTGAAGCCTGGAGAAAAAGCTCCACCTCCAACACCACCGAAACCTAAGACTACAACTCCAGCTGAAACAACTACTCCTGTAGATTCAGCACCACCGAAACCAAAACCTGAAGCACCTGTTGTGACTTCCTCAGCCCCACCTCCGAAAGCACCCACAACACCAAAGCCGACACCCACCGCAGCGGCGCCTCCGCCACGTGCTCCTACAGCCGCAACAGCAGCACCAGTCCCTTTAGGAGAAATTCAGGCTATGATTGCGGAACTTGAAACTGTTACTCCGCCAGAAGGATATCAGCGAGAGTTGTTGATTGTCTACAATGAATTATTCACAGTAGCGGAGCACAAGATTTCAGTGTTCGGACAAGAAAAGATTGAACGCAAATTTGAGAAAGTGAAGGATCCCCCTGAAGGCACCTTCATGGCTGAAGGGTTCATCCCTCGAGTGATTGTCAGGGATGGAAAAGTTTTGGGAATAGAACTTCTAAAAGGAACCCCAGATGCCATTCTTAGTCCAATCAAAGCAGAAATGAAGGAGCGTCTTGGAGACCTCATTAGCTTTTTCCGCTCAGAGATGGAAGAGGGTGAACCAGCACCCAAAAAGAAAGCGAAAGGAAAAGCAAAGAGCAAGAAACGAAAACTTGTTGCTAAATAACTGATACACATCAAAGAGGTAAATAAAATGTCATCTCACCTTGACCCAGCAAAGGAAAAGGAGCTTGTAGAGCTCTTGATGGGCCTAACGAATTATGCAGATTTGGATGCGATTGCTGTAGTCAGCAAACAAGGGGTCAAGCTTGCATACTTTGCAACTGAAGAATCAGATGCAGACCCTGACTTAATGGCCGCAGTGAGCGCTGCACTTCTCATGACCGGAGATATGGCAGCGGAAAAACTAGAGTTGAGCGAATTATACGAAGTAATCGTTCGAGGAAAGGAAGGATTTATCGTCCTCTCACATGCTGGTGAATTCTTATTGATGGGTTCAGCAAAGGACCTAACCTCAATGGGTCTTGCAGTAACTCAAATGAGAAAATATGCTAGAGAAGTTGGAGATCTTCTCGGACAATAGTCTGTATGATGCTGAAATTGTATTCTTTTCATTACAACCTCGCATGAGAACACATTATTACATGGGTTAATAGTCAATAGACCTAAGTGTTACGTAACGAAAGCGTGGATGAATGAATCGTGAAAGGCATTATTGTGTTTGATGATGTAGTCGTCGGAATAGAATCAGTAGGATTAGATAGTATCAAGCTCAATCAC
>SOKL01000263.1 GCA_004376265.1 Candidatus Thorarchaeota archaeon | reverse complement strand
CGAAGATAGGTATGAAGAGTAAGGCTGTGCCTGGTCCAGATGATCACACTGTGGCAATGGGCGTGAAGGCTGCAAAGATTGCTATAGAACGAGCGGGGATAGATCCTGCAAGGGATATTGACTTAGTGATTTGGGCTGGCGAGGTTTACGCAGAGCATCCTATGCAGACCTATGCTATCAAGTTCCAAAACGATGTAGGTGCAACAAAAGCTTGGGCGTTTGATGTCAACCAGAGATGTGGCTCAGTTGTTGTTGCAATGATTATTGCCAAATCTTTAATGGAAACCCAAGGCTACAAACGGGTTTTAATTGGCAGTGGATACAGGAATTGCGATCTCATAGACTACTCGAATATCCGGACACGATTCATGCATGATTTAGCTGCCAGTGGAGTCGCTTTGATTCTTCGTAAAGATTATCCTCAAAATGTCATCCTAGAGGGAAGTGTCATCTCAGATGGTCAATTTTCAGAAGATGTTTATGTACCTGCAGGCGGCACTGTCATGCCTATCACATGTGAGGCGATAGAAAAACGCTTGACGTACTTGGATGTCACTGATCCACCAGGGTTGAAAGACCGTCTTGATCGACTATCAATGAGCAATTTCTTGAAAGTTGTAGATGAATCATTAGAGAAGAGTGGATATACTCGAAAGAATATCGATTATCTTGGTCTCATCAGAATGAAGAGAAGTGCCTTTGAGTACGTTGCAAACGAACTGGGTGTTCATCCATATGATCAATCAACATACTTTGAAGAATGGGGACATATGGGTCAAAACGATTCGATTGTGTCAATTGAAGAAGGTCTAAAGGATGGAAAGATTAAGGAGGGGGACATTGTTGTTTTGACCGCTGCTGGGATTGGCTGGTCATGGAATGCACTCACAATCAAATGGGGAATGTGGAAAGATGAATGAAATAAAACTGACTAAATACTCTGATCTTCACATAGGACAATTTGCAGAGGTAGTCCACACTATCACAGAAGAGGACATTCAGACATTCGGAGACCTAAGTGGAGACTACAATCCATTACACTTTGACGAAGAATGGGCTAAGACTACGATGTTTAATGGACGAATTGCTCATGGACTGCTCGGTGCTACGTTCATCAGTACGGCCATCGGCATGAAGTTACCTGGTCCCGGAACAATATACTTAGGACAGAGTATGAAATTCATGAGGCCAGTAAGAATTGGTGACACAATAACTGCTAGGGTTGAGGTAGCTTCTCTAAATGATGAAAAACAAAGAGTCACTTTGAAGACCACATGTACAAATCAGAACCAAGATGTTGTCATTGAAGGTGAAGCCCTCATCAAGATTATGTAACTCTAGATATGAATTTCAATGGATGAATTTCTACCTCTGAATTGAACTCATCGGGAACAAAAAGACCTTATCAGGGCTACTACATCAAGCCCTTTATGGTTTCAATTATGTCTCCTCTCAAAGGCAAACGTGTTGGAGTCATGGGATTCAATGCTCGTCCAATAGCTTGTTCAGCGAAGAAAGCTGGTGCTACAGTTTTTGTTTCAGATTACTGGGGAGATGACGATCTATCTACATGTTGTGAAAACTGGATTGCAATACTAACACCAACACAAGGTTCTAGACAGCGACAACCCTCAGACACTCCACTACAGGTTGCTTTAGTGGAAAATCTTTTGCACCTGACAAAGGAAAGCCAACTCGACCTAGTCCTGATTGGAAGTGGTTTTGACGATAACTCTGAAGCTATAGTTCCCATTGAAAATATGGGTCTCTTAGTTGGTTGCTCACCAGAGCAAATGGAAAGAGCCCGTGATTTTCAATCGTTGAAGAAACTTGCCGAACAATTGGAACTCAAGTTCCCGAAACGTGAAATCTACCACAAACCTGACGATCTACTATCAAATTCAGCGGCAATTGAATTCCCCTGTGTGGTACGACCAACTCATTCAGGAGGAGGCAGCGGCATCAGACTTGCGAGGCATCAGA
>SOKL01000208.1 GCA_004376265.1 Candidatus Thorarchaeota archaeon | reverse complement strand
TATGGAATGCCTACCTTCGTAGCCCGCTGGCCTGAGGGTGGTGTTATTCCTAGTAATGAAGAACAGGATCGCATTTTCAAGGAACTTACCAGATTGACCAAGCCCCTTAAGGTCTGGCCTATGGTCAGATGGAGAAATAAGGCTGAGGGGGAGTATTTCATTCGTTTTGTTCCTATCCAGAAACCCGGCAAGAGTAACAAGAAGATCAATTACGTGCTATTTGTTACAACTCTTGCAACAATGGCGATTGCTGGAATTCTGCAGGCTACAAGTCCAGTTTTCATCACACTGTTCTATCCTGGTGGTTTCTCTGTTCTTGACCTTGCCTTTGTAGTGATCACATTCATGATGGCTCTTATGGGTATAATATTCACCCACGAAATGGGACACTATCTAATGTGCAAACGGAAGGGAATCGAAGCTTCATTACCCTACTTCATCCCTGGATTGCCCCAAATTGGTGGAACCTTTGGAGCATTCATCTCTCAGAAGAGCCCACCAAATAATAGAGAGGAACTGATAGATATGGGACTAGCAGGACCCTTAGCAGGTTTCGCTGTCACTCTCGTAGTCCTCATCTTTGGATATATTATGTCAGTCCCTGTAACTGCTCAACAGTTGATTGCAATTGAAGAAGCATTTCCAGGACAATCAGGTGAGTTAGGAGTTCCCATTCTCTTCACTTGGGTCGGTTACCTCTTCGTTGACTACATTCCTGCAGGTGGCACACTCTACATGCATCCAGTAGCATTTGCTTCTTGGGTTGGACTCCTTATCACAGCACTGAACCTGTTTCCAATTGCTCAGCTAGATGGAGGTCACGCCCTACGATCAATTGTCGGACCACGATATCACAAACAGATCGGATGGATAGCACTGATGGTCATGGTCTTAGCTGGTTATTTCACGATGGCGATTCTCATCCTTGCAATGTCAATGGGTGGGGGACATCCTGGTCCTCTAAATGACACGGTAAAGGTATCCAAGGGGCGACATGCTCTCTTCGTGCTGGCAATGTTCATTCTAGTACTCAGCATAACTCCACTCTGGAATCTATTCGATATCTTCTAGAAAATATTTAATCAACAAACGAGATGATGTTCCAAAAGATTAACATTGCTCCCTGCATGCAAAGTCTAAGGTTATTTCGATGGGTGCCAGACGATTCGCCGCTCCAGGAGCTTTATTCCTGCTTGGGTTCTTTGTGGCTTTTCAGCTAATCCTCATGATTACGGAAAGCATGTCTCCGATTGGTTGGTTTGACTGGGATGCAACTTTAGCTTTAGGCCCAACATCATTGGGTTTGGACATCATATTTATCATATTAGTTGCAATTCCAATATTGTTTCTTGAGTACTACATATTTGCAGTTCCAATAGCCGTTCTGATTCTGCTGGTAACGAAAGTGATCAAATCGAAACGATATGAGCTAAACATAATGAACATTTCATCTCATTTCGGTGGTACTCAGATGGTCCGGAGGGCAGCGATACCCGCGCTCTTTAGTGTAGCGTTTGCAGGGATGTTTCGTGATCCTCTTCGAGATTTCTTTTTTGGCTCGACTTTTGTACCTCCTGCAGAGATTGCAGCATTTTACCCGATTGTCCTATCCTTGATGAGTGCCCTGCTGTTCATGCCTATTGCTCTATTATTGTTCATGCCTACTTGGGTATTAAATGACGCTGGCGTTGTGACCCATCTAAAATCAGACAATCTGGAACTGAGACAACCCCCTGACACTCAGGGAGTTGGTCGCTGGATTTCAAACATGCTTGGGGGATATGCTATCCTTGCATTTCCGATTACAATGTTCCTCGCCCACTTTTATGAACCATTGATTGTTCCACTTTTTGAAGGTACTATAGATTTGGCAATACCTGCACAAGCCAACGCATTCATGTTTGAGGCAGTTGTCGGTTTTCTGTGGACTCTGGGACTCCCCTTCTTTGTAATGGCTTTCATAATTCCTGTTATCATCTTCAA
>SOKL01000312.1 GCA_004376265.1 Candidatus Thorarchaeota archaeon | reverse complement strand
TCAATCGTCCGTGCAGATAACATAGTTGGTTCTGACGGTGGGAGGGCTACTGTTCGAGATAGACTCTTCAATACTCCATCAACGCCAAAGATGATTGTTGAACAAGAACATTGGAACGCTTCTGGTGATTTTGAGGATTGTTTCTACGGTTTCTTCCGGGGAGATGTATCTATCTCCTATGCGTATCTGATCCCTAAAGGGGATTCATTGATTATTGGTCTGGGAGCGATTCCTCAGCAAGAACCTAGTATCGCGGAGCTACTAGATAGGTTTCGCATCTGGTTGGAGAAAGAGTTCTCCTTTTCACCTAAACAACTAATGAAGAAAGAAGCGTGGTCAATTCCTTTTGGATACTTCATCCCCGGTGAAGGAAACGCACTATTAGTAGGAGATGCTGCAGGTCTTTGTAATCCATTGTCTGGAGAAGGAATCAGGTTAGCAGTTGAAAGTGCAGAAGCTGCATCGGCGGCGATTCTTAGTTCTGATGATAAGAAAGATCCAACAGAGGACTATGTGCGAGATATTCGTGGGCTCTCTGAAATGGTCGCAGAACTCAATGAGTTTGTCAGAACTGTAGATGATTATGGTCGAGAGGAGTTTGTCAGAGAAGAACTTTCTCGTGGCGGTGTCTGATTGAGGGAATTTAGAGTAAGAGCTCCGGGAAGGGTTTGTCTGTTTGGGGAACACAGCGATTACTTAGGTTTAGACGTGATAGCTGCAGCCATTGACATGGCAATTGAGATAGTCGCAACTTCACGGGATGACAATGTGATTCACATTGACTATAGTGACTTGGGTGATAGTGATGAATTCACTCTAGATTCGGACATAGAATATCATAGCAAGAGGGACTACGTCAGAAGCTCATTCAATGTGATGCGTAGAAAGGAGTATGAACCAACGCACGGATGGAATCTGAATGTGAGTGGGAACATTCCAATAGCCGCGGGATTATCTAGTTCTTCAGCATTGACTGTCGGAGTGGTAATGGCAATAGCAGAGATGGCTGGAAAGAAGCTACCCAAAGAAGATGTTGCATTGACCGCTTACGATGCAGAGGTTGCTGAGTTTGGTGAGAGCGGAGGAACTATGGATCACTACGCTTCAGCGGTTGGAGGAATAATCCACGTTGATATGGAGAGTAAGAAGGTCACCAAGCTTCCAGCAGAACTCGATTCGATTGTCATAGGTGACTCAGGTGAAAAGAAAAAGGACACAGTTGGAGACCTGCGATACATCAGAACCACTGTAGAAAATGAATATGAGGCGATTCGTAAGGGAATCACTACTTTTGACCACAGAAAGACTCCAGCTAAGGAAGTTTATGAATTGACTCGAAGGAAACCGAGCAAGGAAAGAAAAATGGCGGAGGCAACACTACGAAATAGAGACCTTACAAACAGAGCTCTGGAGCTGCTTTCAGAAAGCAGTCCTGACCCATCAGTCTTAGGGGAGATGCTGCAGGAACATCATGAGATACTTAGAGATGACCTCAACAGATCGACCCCTAAGATTGAGAAGATGATTGAGGTAGCAAGAGGGGCTGGAGCCTTAGGTTGTAAAATCAATGGGAGTGGCGGTGGTGGATCTATGATGGCTTACGCTTCAGGATGGCAGAAAGAAGTGGCATCAGCGATTCAGCTTGCTGGGGGTACAGCATATGTCGCTAAAGTAGGCAAGGGCGCGTCCCTCACGAAAATCAAGTAGTGTTTTAGCTACTCTCAGCTAGTTCTTTCATGCGAGCTTCAACAATCTCGAGAACTTCTTTTTTCAACTTGCTGCCTTCAGAGAGAATCTTCTCTACAGTTTTCGCAGCATCGTTGATAAAGGATTTGTCAGAAATATTGTCAAGATTAATACGTACGTTGAGAGCTGCTCCTTCCATTGCGGCCATCAGTGCATGAGCAGCAACTCCAGCATCAGTGATTGTGTTGATATTGCCTTTCTGTGCCGCTACTTTTGTATGTGTCATAGCATCAAAGGAGTGTTGCAT
>SOKL01000151.1 GCA_004376265.1 Candidatus Thorarchaeota archaeon | reverse complement strand
CAATGGCGCAGGCGGTGGTATGGGTACGTTCGGCATCCAGTTAGCGAAGTATTGGGGAGCTGAAGTGACTGGTATAGACAGCGCAATGAAATTGGACATGATGCGGTCAATCGGAGCGGATCACGTCATTGACTATGCGCAGGAAGATTTCATAAAAAGTGGGCAACGATATGATGTTATTGTTGATACTGTAGCAAAACGTTCGATATTCAAATACAAACGTGCTTTGAATCCTAATGGATTATGTGTATTTCTTGGAGGTTCTAGGGGGGTATTTCTCCAAGCTATATTACTAGCACCAGTGATTTCAAGACTTGGCAGTAAACACTTAGGCTTCAATTGGTGGAGCAAACCATACAACAAGGAAGATATGGATTTCTTGGAAGAGCTTTTTGAAGCTGGTAAGGTAGTACCTGTTATAGACAAACATGTCCCGTTGAGTGAGGTTCCTGAAGCACTCAAGTATCTTGAGGATGGACTCGTTCTAGGAAAAGTTGTAGTTACTATGGAGGAATCCTCCTGAAAGCTATTGTCTGGACTAAGTATGGCGGACCAGATGTGCTTCATCTTAGAGATGTTGAAAAACCCATTCCAAAAGACAATGAGGTTCTGATCAAAATCCATGCCACCACAGTGATCATGGGGGACAGTGAAATGCGAAGTTCCAATTTCCCCCAAATGAGTACCGCGTTAAAGGTTCTCATGCGACTAGCAATGGGTATCCGAGGACCAAGGAAGAAGATTCTAGGGCAACAGTTGGCTGGTGAAATTGAAGCAATGGGTAAAGCTGTTACATTGTTCAAACCTGGAGACCAGGTTTTTGCGGTCACTGGATTTGGTTTTGGAGCTTACGCCGAATACAAGTGTATGTCCGAAAATAGCCTTGTGGTATTAAAGCCAACCAACATGACCTTTGAGGAGGCCTCCACAATTCCTGTTGGAGGGCTTGAAGCCCTGCATTATATGAAAAAAGCAGAAATCGAGAGTGGTAAGAGAGTGTTGATTAATGGTGCTGGGGGTTCCATTGGTACGATAGCCGTTCAACTAGCAAAATCAATGGGGGCTGAGGTGTTTGCAGTGGACAGCGAACCGAAATTTGACATGCTACGTTCCTTAGGAGCTGAACATACTATAGATTACAAAACAGAACTCTTCACTGACAGAAATGAGACATACGATGTGATCTTTGACGTTGTCGGTGTGGCTCCGTTTTCAGGTTGTATGAACTCGCTAAATGAGAACGGAATCTATCTTCAAGGGAACGGAAGTGTATCCCGAGGTCAGAAATCGACTGCTAAGAAAAGCAACAAGAGAGCACAAGCTGGGCCAGCAGAATTTTCGAAGGAATGTCTAAGAGAGCTCAAAGAGCTGATTGAAGCGGGAACGATTAAGGCAGTCATAGATAGAACCTTTCCTTTGGAACAGATGGTTGAAGCGCATAGGATTGTGGACCAGGGTGGCAAGAAGGGAAATGTTGTCGTAACAATGGTTCATTAGAGTTATTTTAAGTTCTCTAGAAGGATTTCTGCAATATCCTTTACATCAAGATTGATTCCTGCTTTATCTGCCAACTCCATAAACTGATATTCACAGAATGGACATGCACTAACTATTTGTTGAACACCAGCATTCTTTACATCCTCAAGACGTGTACGGGCAATTTTCTCTGAAATTTCTGGATATGCTGATCGCATTCCTCCACCCGCGCCACAACATCTAGCTAATTCTTTGTTTGTGTTTAATTCTACAAAGTTTGGATAGACCGCCTTTATTATTTCACGTGGAGCATCATAGATTTTTCGAGCTCTTCCAAGATGGCATGGGTCATGATATGTAGTCTTTATTTCACTTTGATTGATTCCTATTTGTCCAAGATGATCAACAAGGAATTCAGAAAGATGAATGGGTTCGAATTCTAGCTTGGATCCAAATTTGGGATAGTCTCTCGATATCGTCATAAAACATCCAGGACAGGAAAAGACAACCTTTGATGCTCCTGTACTTCGTATTTGTTCAAGGTTTGTTTTCATTAAGTCTGAAACTTCTTTACTTTGTCCAGTTCTTAAGAGCACTGACCCACAACAAACTTCATTTTCTAAAATGGCAAAACTGACATCTAATTTTTGTAACAATCTAGCAGTTGACTTTGCGATGGCCTGTAATCTATAAGATGACATACATCCCACAAAATAAACTACATCCGCCTTCTTCTTCTGTTTAAATTCAGCTAAACAATCTGTTCGGTTACTAGCCAGCTCTCCAAATGGATTTCCTTCCTGTTTTACTCGATCATGTATCTCCTTATGAATAGGCAATGCTCCTTCATGTTCAACAACATATGTTTTGAACAGTTCAATGGTTTCTACTGGGTCAATTACAGGCTCTCCGGTGAGGGCTCCAGTTTTGTAGGGATGATATGATAAGCAGTGTTCTTGACAATTGCCACAAGAGGTACATGTGAACGCATCTCTAACTAATTCATCTGTTAACTGTAATTGGCCTTCTATGACACCTCTTGCAAGGGCGATCTTTCCCCGCGCTGCATTATGCTCAAAAGGGATATCTGATTCATAAACCGGACAAACAATATTCGGACTGGCCCTACACCACCCACATCTCGTACAACGATAGACTTGGCGCTTCAATTCTTCTACATTGAACATTTCACAGTTCCTCCTTGTTCTTTATTCCTAACCCATGAACACCAGGGCTCATTATACCGTTTGGATCGAGGCTTTTCTTTATTGATTTGAATAACTCAAACGCTTGGGAGTGTGATGCATTAGAATACTTATTCCAAACCTGTCCTCTCTTTGAAGGAATCAATCCCGTTTCAAATAGGATAGTTTGAAGTTCTTCATTCGCTTGTCGCCCCTTTTCCATTTCAATTGGGTCCTCTTCATCCCAATAGAACATGATGTAAACATCAAAACTATTCAACACATTGAATGCACCAAAACGGAATGGAAATCCATATTTTTTGTGCATGCGAAGACCTTCTCTCTTTATCATATCTAGATAGTTTCCAATTCCTTCCATTGGAACGAATCCCCCAATTATTACTCGAGATCCTAATGAAAACTGTTCTCCGGGTTTGAAAATCCCTTCATAACCATGTTGAGCAAAGTCATGACCTAAATCCTCGCCCCCTTCAGCTTTTGCTATTTCTTCGAAGATTTCTTCTTCAACTAATGCCGTTCTTTCATTAGTCGCTATAATAGCATCTAATCTTGGAGGATCATGAAGGGAAGTAATGATGTCCATACTTACTATATGGAGTCCCATTCTTTTTGCTTTAATCGCTACCCGTTCTGCTTCTTGGTGGGTTTGAAATCGATATGAAAAATATATTGTCTTCTCAGGTAAAGGGGCGATTCGGAATGCAATCTCTGTCATCACTCCCAATGTTCCTTCTGATCCGATGAAAAGACCAGTAAGGTCAGGCATTCCGGCATACCTGGTAAATTGTCCATTAGCATTTGGGTTTGCTCCCGCAGATCCTGTCACTACCACATCTCCATTAGGGAGTACAACTTTCAATCCTAATACGAAATCTGCTATTGATCCATATAATGCAGAACCCCAGCTACCAACTCCTGAAGTAGCTAAAAAGCCACCCACTGTTGCAACTAGTGCACTATCTGGAAATGCAGGTAGGATGTATCCTTCTTTTTCAAGTTCTTGCATTAGAGTTCCGCAAACAGCACAACACTCAACGATACAGCTATCAGAATTCCTATCTATGCGTAGAATTCTATTCATTTGAGTGAGATCCAGTAGAATTCCACCTGCGGATGGAACTACCCCTCCTGCATAGCTAATTCCCGCTCCACGAATGTAAATAGGTATTTTTTTGGAATTAGCTATTTGTAATATTGATTGAATTTCAGGTGTTGTGCGAGGTTTGATAACAATATCTGGTAGATGTCTCGGAAAAATCCCAAAATCCTTCGAGTAAGTCCATCGGACATGTTGTGCATCTGAGATGAAATCAGTTCCAACGATGGCTTCTAAATTCGTATAAATCGCCTTATTCAATTCCAATTTCTAACACCAGTTGTTGTATTTTTCAAATATTCCATTTACCGCATAATTCCGCTTATTACTCCCTCGGTTCTCGTTGAGAATTTCATCAATAACGTAGAACCTGTAAAATGAAAACATTGATGACTGTTGTATTGAAAGAAAGTCAGGATAATTAAGTATGACCCAGCAAACATTACCCCGCAATCTTGGTGGAAACTCATGAAAGCGATTGTATGGACAAAGTATGGTTCACCGGATGTCCTCCAGCTCAGTGAGGTGGAAAAACCTGTACAGAAGGACAATGAGGTTCTAATCAGAGTACATACCTCAACAGTGACTGTTGGGGATTGTGAGATGCGTCGTCTCAAGTATCCGCTGTTAATGGGACTCCTCGTGCGAATGTATATTGGTTTCAGAAAACCAAAGAGAATTACAATATTAGGAATGGAACTTGCTGGAACGGTTGAAGCAGTAGGCAAGGATGTCACAAAACTCAAGCCAGGCGATGAAGTCTTTGCAGCTACCGGTTTTCTTGGGACGGGAGCTTACGCTGAATACATCTGTCTGCCTGAGAAACCTGAAGCTGGGGCGATTGCAATAAAACCAGAAAATATGTCCTTCGTTGAAGCTGCTGCGGTTCCCGTGGGTGGGCTTGAAGCATTGTATCTTCTAAAACAAGCAAATATCCAGCCAGGACAAGATGTGCTGATTAATGGTGCGGCGGGAACTGTAGGCCCTTTCGCAATTCAAATCTCGAAATATTACGGTGCAGAAGTAACTGCAATAGATGGTGCCCAGAAATTAGACACATTGCGATCCATAGGCTCGGACCACGTGATCGATTACAAGGAGACCGATTTTACAAAGAGCGGCAAGAAATATGATGTCATCTTTAATGTGATTGGTAAGACTTCGTACTCGGGATGCATAAGGTCACTAAAGGAAAACGGAATCTATCTACATACTCAACCATCGCTGATTCGGAGATTTCGGAGGAGATGGACTTCAAAGAGAAGCAACAAGAGAGTCATAATTGGGACCTCAACCGATAGCACTGAAGATTTAATCTTCCTCAAGGAGCTTATTGAGATTGGAAAGATGAAATCCGTAATAGATAGAACCTATCCGTTGGAAAAAACTGACGATGCCCACAGGTATGTCGAAACAGAAGCAAAAATAGGAAATGTTGTCATAACTGTGGTGGAAAATAACAAAGCATAACATTAAGCTTCGCCAAATTTATTGCGTGGAAGAATACCCAAATGAAAGCGATTGTATATCAGAAATACGGATCACCGGAAGAAGTTTTTCAGCTCGAAGAGGTAGTCACGCCTACTCCCATGGATGATGACGTTTTAGTTAAAATACACGCGGCATCCCTAAATTCAATTGACTGGCAAATCTCGGGAGGTAAATCGTATTTCCTCCGTCTACTATCAGGGGGCCTTCTAAAACCAAGACAAAAACACAAGATACTCGGAGATGACATAGCGGGCCAGGTTGAAGTGGTTGGTAGAAACGTCACGCAGTTTCAGCCAGGTGATGAGGTGTTCGGAATATGCAATTATGGTGCTTTTGCTGAGTATACGTGTGTTACTGAAGACAACTTAGTACAGTTCTTCGCGCCAAAGCCATCTAATCTATCGTTCGAGGAGGTAGCGGCCACACCTACTGCGGCAATCTCCGCCCTATTGGCTCTTCGCGATAATGGACAGATTCAGTCGGGGGAAAAAGTCTTGATCAATGGTGCATCTGGTGGCGTTGGGACGTTTGCCATCCAAATAGCAAAAAATTATGGCGCTGAAGTTACTGGTGTATGCAGCACGAGTAAAATGGACATGGTTCGCTCCATTGGGGCAGATCACGTTATTAATTACGAAGAAGAAGATTTCACCAAAAGTGACCAGTGTTATGACCTGATTCTTGATGTTGCGGCTTATCGTTCGATTTTCAATTACAAGCGTGTATTGAATCCTGAGGGGATTTATGTCTGTACTGGCGGTTCCATGGGAAAATTCTTCCAAGCCGCGTTCCTAGGACCATTGATTTCAATGAGAGGGAATAAGAAACTGGGTTCCGGAGGGATGGCGCAACCAACCCATGAAGATTTTATTTTTCTGAAAGAGCTTCTTGAAACCGGCAAAGTAGTACCTGTCATAGATAGACGTTACCCGTTGAGTGAGTTTGTTGAAGCTATCCGGTATTATGGAGAAGGACACGCCCGAGGTAAAGTAGTCATAACTGTTGACCAAGAGTCTTGACTAAAGAGTCTGGGTTGGCTTCAAAGAAAAAAAGCAAAACCACCCCACATCAGATATCTTTGAAAGAGAAGTTTATCCGTCGAGTCTATTCACTTCAAGGGATAAGTACCTTTCTTCGTCGCGTAATCGTACAACTCCAGAATTTTCTGAGGAGTAGACTCTGATTGAATATTGTGCGCAGGCGCTAGTATGTAACCGCCACCATGTGCAAGTGCATCTATTCGAGTATCAACCTCTGTACGTACATCTTCTATTGAGCCCTGAGCAGACATAACACGTTGTAGGTCTATACCTCCGTGAAATGTCAGTTTGTCTCCGTATTTCTTCTTGAGCTCAGCTGAATCCATTCCCTTTGCTAGGGGTTGGATTGGATTTAGGATGTCCACTCCGACATCTATCAGGTCCTGGATTAAAGGCTCTACTGCTCCACAATTATGATAGAGGAGTTTGACATGTGGTGCTCTCCTATGAATATCTTTGAAGATTTTCTTATGTCGATGTTTCACAAGAGTTCTGTATATTTTTGGACTCATGATAAGCCCATCCTGATGACCTAGGTCATCACCAAATTGTACGATATCCAGGTATTCACCAACCTCATCTAGAAAAACTCGGTTCATTTCAATCGCGAGTTTCATGCTCTTTTCCAGCATTGCTTCAGCGAGGTCTGGTCGTCGAAGCAAGTCAACAAGGAACTTATCAAACCCTCTCATGAAATGTGCAGCCATCTCAATGATTCCCCACGGACCTCCTCCATAGCCCACAACGGCATAATCAGTCTCCTCGTGAAGGTGTTTTGCCAACTCTCGGACTCCCTCCATCCTTGATGGGTCATCAGGATCGGGCCATTCAAACTCTTCTACCTGTTC
>SOKL01000205.1 GCA_004376265.1 Candidatus Thorarchaeota archaeon | reverse complement strand
GCTGATGCAATTGGAAGTCCTTCTTTTGAAAGAAGCATCCATGCTCGAATTCCGCCTGTGAGTGATGTCGCTTCCTCCATAATCTGTCTTAGCTTCCCTTGCAATTCTTCGAAGCTAGGGTCAAACATTACGGTCACTCCTTTCTCTCACTCAATTAAGATAGTTGTGCGTTGTAAATGCGCATTAATAAAGTTTGGTCGGTGGGGTCTTTTTTTGCATTCTCAAGAGCCAATGCTATATATTGATAGGGCAGGAGATCTTATCCCAGACTGAATAGTTGAAATGCTTTCATAATTGAATGGATGGTTTTCATTTTGGTTTACAAACTTGGCTCGAGTAGCGAAAATGACTCCACAGTTGGTTGGAAAAAAGGCGTGAGAGTTCTAGGTGTGGCAGAGAGCTTTGAAAAATCCGATTCAAAGAGTGTTGTTTCCGGTGTTATCATGCGAGGCGATATTCGTATTGATGGTTTTGGAGTATGTTTCCCCACTATAGGCGGAAGAGATTCTACACGAGAGCTATTATCATTATTTGCTGAACTGAAGAGAGAGGATATCCGCGCATGGATGCTCGGGGGAAATGTGATTTCATGGTTCAATATTATCGACATTATGACCCTGCACGAGAAAACCGATACTCCTGTAATCTGTGTGTCCTATCATCCATCCGAAGGTATTGAGAAGTATTTGGTTGAGTATTTCCCAGATGATTGGGAAGAACGGCTTGAGATCCTCAAATCTACTAGTGAGCGAATTGAGGTCCAATTGTCTACAGGGCATTCACTATTCCTCTCTACTGCGGGAATTAGTGTTTCACGTGCTCGACGGTTAGTTGACAAATTCACGCTTGATGGAAGAGTTCCTGAACCAATTCGAGTTTCACGCACAATTGCGGCTGGCATACAACGTGATTTACGAAAATGAAAAGGATGTCACTAAATCCTTACAAGTTTAACTACGTGAATGCCCATTTTTTCTGAATTTTCAAGATGTTCTTGATAGAGTTCCCAAAAGATATCTAAAACAAGAGTGATGTCTAGCAGTTTGAGTCTTTCTTGACTAGTGATGAAAAATTGGTCGAGTACTTTTGGAGATATTCCAGATGCCTCGAGTGTTACTGCATGGATTAGCATATCCAAAATATCTGCACCAGAAACTATCCTACTTGCCAAAGTTGTTTTCTTCTCAATATCATCCCACAAGTCTACTAACCACTTATCAAAGTTAGACTTGATTTTTGCGAGCTTTGACATCGCTTCTCTCTCAGCTTTTCTCTTGCCCTTAGAGAAATCGTTTCCTCCTACCTGTACGGCAGTCTGCGGGATGTCAGAAATAAGTGCCTCAGGAAGGTCATGAATAAGCGCCATCGAGGCTACTTCACTCAAGTCAACACTCCAGCCATCTTCAATCAGTTCTTTCGAGATCAATAACGACAACAGCGCAGTTCCGTAAGAATGCTCACCAACTGATTCAGGTCGTGTACGATTAACACCTCCTAATGACCAACCAGCTCGATTGATTCTCTTGAGTGTTTCACCATGTTTTGCCAGATGGATGATATTTTTCGCTGCTTTCATTGTTTAAACCTCAGGAAGCGAGTAGTTCTGACAAAGAGAGAAAGTGGGGGTATAAAACCCCCAATAAAACGACCGTTGTTTAAGGTAGTGTGCTACCTACACTTATCGAACCATTTTGAATTGCTGTTCGATAATCGATGGTTACGTTCAACATGTAGTCCGTTACCCATTCTGTATTTCTGAATTGTTCAAGATCTGAGATGTCAACTCCCAAGTTCGCTAGATTGTATGGATTTGTTACTCCACTGGGGAATTCAAACCAAAGTGTTGCATTGATGAGTCGAGTCACTGCAATATCGAATCGAGGTACAACGCTAGTAACAATCCAGGATGGACCAGTTGCAACATTGATATCCGGGTTACCCAAATAGTCTTGGTTACCCTCAGCAGCAATTACGAAGGGTTCTCGACCGGTAATATCTGAAAAGTATGTTGAATTTGCCCTTTCCATTGCGGTTCTAACACCAATTATGCTGGCACGAACGGGAGCAAAAACCACTGTTGCATTGCCTTGTGGAAGACTGAACATATTGTAGGCCATGGTGTCAGCAGTTGTAGAGTCGTTAAACGAGTCAACATAGCCAATCGGTAATAATCTGACATTTAGATTGTAAGTTGTGTTCGCATGCTCTAGACCTTGGATGAAACCTGCAATCAATCCTTCAACCGTTGGGTCACCCTGAACAGAACCAATGATTCCAACTATACCGCTTCTATTCACATTACCTGTTGCTAGGAATGCAGCAATAGAACCTGCAAGGAATGCTGCTTCATGTTGTGCAAATGTTGCTGAGGCAACATTATTCAGCGCTAATGTAGGCTCACCACCAATCAATGCAAACTTCTGATATGGATAGGTGCCTGCCGCCTCAGTGACAGAATCAGTTAATCCATTTCCGATTGCTACTATAAGATCGTGTTGTTCTGCCGCAGCAATGCTTTCCATAATAACTAGCGCATTTGCAGAGTCAGTAGCAACTCTAATATCATAGTTAACGACGACATCAACCTCTTCCAGACCTATATATGCCTGGTCTGCCATGCTCCTATCTCCAAATCCTGGATCCAGAACCACAACAGCAATGTTAGAGGGAACATACTGATTACTAAGAAAGACTATTCCGCCTACTGCGGAAAATACTATTATCACGATGATAACGGATGATATGATGCCTGACCTTGAGCTCAAAATCGTGCCTCCGGGGCTGTTAGCCACGAAGCTTTGGACCATCGATTTAAACTTGTTGCTCTGAGAAGGAAACCCAGAAAGAAGGATTCTTTCAGCATTTATTATCGAAGGAGCATTAATTATAAATACGGACGCATGACTGAACAATCAATTCGGTGGTGAATACAATGCCAGGAGAGACACTTGGAGAAGTAGCAACTCTTCTTGAAGAGACCCTCAAGGTTCATCGGTCTGTAAAGAACGCAGTCCTTTGTACTAAGGAAGGTGTTGTAGTTGCTGCAGTTGCTCGTGGAAGTGAAGTGGATTCAAGAGTAGTGGCAACGGTCTCTTCCGCTTTGGTCTGGGGTGGAGCATCAGCTCTTACTCACATCAAAACCTCTAGTCCAACACATCTTATTCATACCACCAACATAGAACGAATTCTCACTATCGTTCAACCACATTATCATCTTGTAGTAATAATCTCTCGAGCTGATGATGCTGGACTAAATTTGGAGTCCTTGATAACCGCCTTTAAATCAATAGCCACTAGATTAGAGCTCGTGATGAGCTCTACCCTTGCTTTTGGTAAACAGACAATTATAGGAACTATTGTTGAAGAAGTCCCCGAGATCACTCAGTGTATCTTACTCACAATTGAAGGTTTACCCCTGGGGTCAGTAGGTTTCAAAGATGAAGTTGAAGTGGCAGGTCTAATGGGTTCACTTTTTGCAAACGGTCTTACGTATTCCGATGTCACCAACTCGATTTCTGTTGATTCTGAAGCAATGAAATTATTGATAATCAGGGTTGATGAATCACGACTGCTTGCAGTGGTATGTCCTGGTCACAATTCGGATGAAATTGCTCAGAAGGTTCGATTACTACTTGATCGTGAGATATAACTTCTAGTAGGTGCGTTTCAATGTTCTCACAAGGTAGGATTTCAGTCCTAAGCAGCTATTATTCATATTAACTAAAACCTACCCACCGCCAACCTCAGCTTGTTCAGGCTTGATTTCAGTTTCTGTTCCATCATCATCAATGAACTGGAATTCCCAATCTGTTAGTTTAATTGTAATGAAACAATCTTTCCCGCGTTCAGGACAGTCAATTCTGATCGTAACACGGTCAGTTGTTGATTCACGGATCTCAGGATTCAAACATCCATCCTCGAGTTTTTCCATGAGAAAGAGCACATATGCCTCAGTAATGGTATTGAGACTGCCCTTCAACAGTAATTCTCCTAAACTATCCAAGTAATGTCTTTTCTTCCTACCCTCACGTATTACCTTGACAAGACCAACTTCTTCCATTCTTGATATATGCCATCTCACTGTGTCGTGATGGACTCCAAGCGAGTCAGCCATTTGCTCTTGGTAACATCCTGTGTTATTAACAACAAATGCAAAAACTTTCTGAGCAGTATCACTCCTCATTGTTAAGTAAGCCATCTCTGCTTCCTGCGATCGCAACATCCTTGGATAGTAGAGACGTTTGCCAGCAAACTTGATTGATTTGACAAGACCTTCTCGCTCTAGAATTCTAAGATGCCAGGTGAGAGTTCCGAGAGGGGATGAGAGAATCTCAACTAGCTCTAATAGGTAGGTGCCAGGGTTCTCACAGAGAACTTGGTAAAGCTCACGCCTAAAGGGGTGAAGAAGCAATGCCATTCTCTTTTGTCTTCCCATGGGTGGGTCCTCTCAACTCTCTCCACTGCAATTTGAAATCAGTGATAAAAGGGCTTCGAAACTCGGTGTTATCTTCTAATCAAACGTGCAATCGTTCCTCATACAGATCTCTAAATTATAATACTTGAATCACATGTTTTGTTTTTGAGGAGCTTGACAACTATTTCATCTCAATAGATTTGGGGATTAATCCTAATTTACTAAGGAATCTTTCGAAAACACTGACAGCTGATTAGCTACTCTTTTGCTCCCCCTGATTCTCCAATTCTCATTGCTCTCATGGCATCTGAAGTTACAGGACCTGCATCAAATCCGTCTCTGATGTTGATCAAATCGTTGTTACTGACCTCTATCACATTGAGAAATTCGTGATTGTCATCAAGAGTCCATTGCCCAAAGATTGAGAGTCCGTTCTCTGTTTCGCATTCTAGGAGTCCAATAGTCCCGGCACTCGACCACCAACTCAGACACTTTCCATGATGACCTAGTTCGTCAAGCAACTCTGTCCATAGCTGCTTTAATCGTGTAGGACCATACTTGTTTCGAAAAGCTATCAAGAAGTTACCCTTCTTTCCAAGTAACTTCTGATTGATGGTGACAATCTCCTTGTCAGAGAACAGTTTCATAGAACTAATGAAATTGATAGAACATAAAAGCTCCTCGTTATGGTTAAATCTAGAGTGATTCCGTTGGTTTCTAAAAGTATTCCTAAAGTTGGACTCTTCTCCTCAGATCCTTGGTCTCGAAGAGCTAAAGGTCTTGAAGAAGCATTTCGTACTCTTGGAGAAGAAGTCATTCAAGTGATTCCATGGAAGGTGTCTCGATGGGGGACCACAGACAAACATGAGATACTTCAAGATGGAATTGATCTCTCAAGACTGGAGTTGCTTCTTGTTTTGGACATTGGAGCGAATGATATTGGTACATTCTTTAATCGTGTAGGTTTGTTATCAGCTCTTACTGAGATGGGGGTTCGACTAGTCAACTCCGTTTCATCGATTCTCCTTATGAGAAATAAAGCTGAAACCATGAGGAAACTTATTTCCGCTGGATTACCAGTTCCTAAGACCCTTATCACTGAATCAATTGATGATGCTGCATCCTTTGTAAAATTACACTTTCCTTGTGTGCTTAAGCCATTGGTCGGCTTTGGTGGATATGGAGTACAACTGATTGAACGAGATTTCGACCTTGAAAATATTAACGACTATCTGAAGTTCCACAGTCAGATGTTTGGTAAGGGTGCTTATCTTTTGCAGGAATACATAAAGAGCCCCGGATACGACATTCGCGCTCTTGTACTAGATGGCAAAGTGATAACCTCCATGCGACGAGTGGGAGGGGAAGGAATCACAACAAACATACATAGTGGAGGAGTCCCACAAAAGAACACGCTTGATGTTACCAATCTCTCGATTCGAGCAGCGAATTCAGTCAAGGGTCACATTGTCGGTGTGGATATCATCCCGGATGAAGAGGGAAATCTCTGGGTTCTTGAGGCAAATGCCACACCGGGTTGGTACGGTCTACAGCAAGTGACAGATTTTGACATCTCAGCACGAATTGCACAGTCTTTAGCAGAAACCTTTTAAGAGGGCACTTTGCGGTCCAACATATTCATACACCTATCTAATAGGTGTCGAAATCCGTCCTGCTATGCAGGGCTAGCAAAACGAAATTCTGAGGTTCACAACCTTTGACAGAAGCCGCTGAAACCAAGCCAGATGATGTTGAGTTTCTCCGAACAAAGCTCAGGGAGCTCAAAACGCAAGCCCGTGATGAACTTGATGTACTCAGACGTGATCGGGACCAAATGCGTGAATACAAGACAATTCGCGACGAGCATAACAAGGAAGTTCGCGGTCTTATTGAATCCGTTAAAGCCGAGCGCATGGAACGTGACCGAATTAACAAAGATATCTCCGAAGCGAAGGAACGTCGTACAGCAATTCACGCACAACTAAAGAGTCTGTATGATGAAATTCGAGAATTACGGAGTAAACTTGTTGGTAGTCCATCAACAGACCAGCGTCGAATGATGCGTCGCGTAGAAGAACTCGAGTGGCGGCAGCAGACTGATCAGCTTACAAAAGATGAAGAGCTCTCGATTGTTGAAGAGGTAGCAAGGATTGAAACAAAGCTTGTGAAGATTGGTCAGGAAAAAGAGAAGCAAGATAAGATCAGTGAGCTACGAAGACTTGCAAGGAAACTTAAGGAAGAAGCGTCTGAAGCACATGAGAAAGTGATTGAACTTTCAGAACAGAGCCAGATACATCATCAAGAGGTAGTGCGAATCAGACCAACTCTTGAGGAGTACAAAAAATCCGCAGACACAGCTCACAAGAATTTCGTTGAATGGCTCAAGAAAGTGAAAGATGGCGAAGCGAAACTCAAGGAGTTCCGTACTCAGATTGAAGATATTCAGGGAAAGCTTCGTAAGTTCAGTTTCGAGAAACGAGACGTTGAGCAGAGAGATATGCTCGATACACAGAGAGCTCAAGAACGGGAGCGTACAGATGCAGCTGTTGAGAAACTTCAGTCAGGTAAGAGGCTAACTTTTGATGAGTTCATTTTAGCACAACGTGAGGTGACTGATACCAAAAAGAAGTCACAAAAAAGAAAGAAACGGGGATGGAAAGCTGAATCAAAAACCATACCTGAACCTTTTCCTGAAGCTGAACCAGAAACTAAAATTAAAGCTAAATCTGAGCCTAAAGCTGAACCAGA
>SOKL01000293.1 GCA_004376265.1 Candidatus Thorarchaeota archaeon | reverse complement strand
AAAGTAGTCTTCGTTGATGCCTGGGCAGAATGGTGCGGCCCGTGTCGTACGTTAAGCCCGATACTTGAGGAAATACAAGAGAAGTTCAAGGATAAAGGCTTGAAAGTAGTAAAGATAGATGTGGATCAAAATCAAGAATTTAGTATGGAGAATCAGATCTCTGGTATTCCAAGCGTTCTAGTGTATTCTGATGGAAAAAGGGTTGTTTTTGATGATGGCGCTGGAAAGAAAATGGACAAGCTGGTTGGAGTGATGCCACCAGAAGTCTATGAACAGATTGCTGAGAATCTTCTTGCTGAAGAGGTAGCATAATCCAGTTCTACATGGAGAAGGGATAAGTTCCCTTCTACATGCATCTTATTCTCATTTCATTGCTTATCTAAGTAAGAGATAAAGCCATTCGAGCATTTAACGTGGAATGGTCGATGACATATCTCCTGAAGAAGTAGAGATAGCTGTCAAAGAAACAAGACTACTTCTTGTCGAAGCCTGGTCTCCCTCTTGTGGCCCGTGCAAAGACCTAGGGCCAATTCTGGAAGAATTGGAGGAGATGTATGAGGAAAACTCCAATCTCAGAATCGTCAAGATAAATACTCAAGCCCACATCGGATTCGCCTCGAAGAACAACATCTTTGCACTGCCAAGTGTTCTTTGTTTCTTTGAAGGAGAACCAGCAAAGTATGTATGTCTAGATTCAAGAGGAGATACACAAGTAGTGGATAGACTAGTTGGACTTCGACCTATGGATCACTACGAGAATATGATCTCCTCCCTCTTGAGTATTTAGAAATGAGTGATTGAAACCCAATCAAATTCGTTGTGGCACTTAGATGCTCTAGGTTTTATCTTGTAATAAGGAACTATGAGAATCTTTGACAAATTAATTCCAAAAGAGAGAATGTCGATTCAATACGAAGATGATTCTCTGTCACCTCGAAACGGGAGGGTATGAGAATATAAGCTTCTATTGATACATAAGAATGTGATAGGACTAGGTGTGTGGACTAGGGCTCTAGATAGAGCTCAACGTGCGCGGCTGAAAACCCGAAGGAAGAGTTCAAAGAAGTCTTACAGAAGGAAGTCCTTACTCTCCACAAAGGAACTGACATCAGGTACCGGAGAGTCCGCGGCTGTTCACTATGTCCAATCGGACCTTGCCAGCTTCAGTGATGGTACTGGTGAGAGTGATGATGACCCCGCTGTGGTAAGAACTGTGGAAACGATCTCTGTTGTTGGAAGTGATGCTCCAGCACTCAAACAGGAAAAGGAAGCCAGGTCTTCAGGAGGGATCCCATCCCGATGAACGTTGATAATGCTCTTGCTAATCTTTGCATTTCTTTGGATTTGCAGAGAGGTGGTGACACTGGCAGGAGAAGGGTGGAACACAGGAGTTTCTTAGAGTTGTGGTTGTAACACAATTGTAGGAAACAGGTCAGATAAAACATGATGTGACATCAAACATCATTTTATATTCCTGCGAAACGAATGAATAACAATACAACAATTAGAGGTGTTAGAACTGCCGATACTACCTTTTGGTGATAAGAGTCCGAAGATTGACCCGCACGCGTTTGTCAGTCCTCAAGCCACTATTGTGGGTGAAGTAGAAATTGGTCCGGGATGTAATGTATGGCCAGGAGCTGTCATTCGAGGCGACCAAGCGTCTGTCAGGATTGGGGAGAATACTTGTATTCAGGACAGTGTTGTTATCCATGCACATAACGCAGAGAATCCAGCAATCATTGGCAATAACGTGATTATATCTACCGCAGCAGTTGTTCATGGTGTCTATGTAGGAGACAATGCCAATATAGGTGAGGGAACAGTAGTGTTTGATGGTGCGACACTTGGAGAAGGGGTGACATTAGCACCAGGAAGTATCGTACCCCCCAACATAGTCATTCCACCAAGGACACTAAGTTCAGGTGCTCCTGCTGCTCAGATTCGTGAAATCACAAGAGAGGAAATTGAGAAACACACAATCAAGTCAGAGACCATCACTCAGGTGTTTCTGAAACTCAAGAGATGGCAGAACCCTACGTGACTACATCGTTTCACGAGCAAGTGTCGTAAGATTTTCACAACCATCAGAGGATATCAGAATCATATCTGCAATCTTTGCTGTACCTATTCCATCCACATAACCAGTTGGATGAATCGAGAAGACCATGTTCTCTTTCAACGAATACTGACCTTGCGGTGTCAGATACGGAGGTTCATACAGGTCGAGTCCTATTGAATTGCCAAAAGGCTGCACAAGAGTATCTGAAGGAAAACTTCTCCCGAGTTTCTTCATGATTTTATCAGCAACATCCTTGATGGATATTTTGGGGCGCAATTGCTTTTCCATGACGCGAGTCGCATTCACGACATACTCATAGAGCTTCCTCTGCTTATTTGTGGGACGACCAAGATGGATTGTTCTTGCTACTTCGCAAAAATATCCTTGATGGCTAACTGTCATGTCCAAAACAACTAGGTCATCACCAGTGATTCTTTCAGAGTTGGGATTCACAAAAGGAAGACGAGCATGCTCTCCAGATAGAACGGTAGCACGTATACCGTGTAACTGTCCACCGACTCCTCTCATTGCTGATTCGATCTCAAGGGAGGTTTCTTCTCCAGATTTGCCAGTCGCTACAATCTCAAGAGCTGTACGTATTCCGATCTCACCAATTGCGATTGCTTGAAGTATAGCATCAATTTCTGCCGCGTCCTTGATGAACCTTAGCTCCCAAAGTGCCTTTGAGAAGTCCTTGAATCCAGCATCTGGAAGTGCAAATTTCAACATCTCAAACTCTCGCACTGATAACCAATAATGCTGAAGACCTATCATTCCGCCTGTTTGACCTAGCTCACGAAGAAGCCCTGTGATTTGATCCCAGAAAGCAGCTCCTCGTGTGAGAGACCAACCCTCGATGGGACTTTCTGTATACGGTCTAATCTTTGCCATTATCGATTCACGAGAGGACATAGGTTCCTGGAGATCTGGAATGAGGAGTTGTGGTTGATTTCCTTCTGTGATTACACATGCTAGAGGAACACTCGCTCCTCGATACTGATATCCCGTCAGGTATTGTACATCCTGTCTTCGTGTGATGACCAATGCATCGAGTTCTTCTCGTCGCATCGATTTGTAAACTTTCTCTAATCTCTGAGGTGTAAATTGCATTTTATGGGCATCTCGATTGCTGGATGTGTCTATCGACCTAAAGGACCCATTTAAGCTTCGTGCCAAGAGAAGGAATGGCGGGACCGCCCGGATTCGAACCGGGGATTACCAACTCCGCAGGCTGGTGCCTTATCCAGGCTAGACTACGGCCCCGTTCATCGGGTGCCTTGGTTCAACTTAAAGAGTCTTCGTTGCTGATTTCAGATGTCGTACTCGTCTTCGATAATTTCAAACGAAATAGCCCTCAAGAACACCAATCCTCTTGGATTGCCAAAATTATAGATTCTTTGAATGTCCTAGACTAGTGACATTTGTAGCAGTTCTACAACAGCTCGACCCATTCTCTTAGTGACTCGAAGAGTGTGTTCAGAAGTCTGTAGAATGAAGTTTTCACCCTCTTCTAGATTGTCTAGGACTGTTTTACCAACAGGTCCATTGAGATATCTTGTGAATCGGTTCACAACTCGGTCTGCTGCTGAACCGTGTCCCCTTGTTATACTCATGTGATTAACCTCACTTTCACAATAATCTGATTCCATGAGTCTTTTAAACTCCGAGCGAATTCGTCGAAAGGAAAAAATCAGTGGCGGGACCGCCCGGATTCGAACCGGGGATTACCAACTCCGGAGGCTGGTGCCTTATCCATGCTAGACTACGGCCCCAAGGGGTACTCCGTTGTGTTTTCTATAAAGATTTGCCTAGTAGTTAGATGACAACAAGATCGACTTTTGTAATCCACCAAGCTCCGCGCTTGTTATTTACTAGCCCTTTCTTGTATTCCAGAATATCTGTCCCAAACAGCTTTTTGGCACGATTATTGAGCCTGTCAAGTCGATCTAAGACTGTTCGTCGTTTATCACGACCTCCAAGTATGTTCTCAGCTAGTTCAGGTGTGGTAGCCCCTTCGTTTTTTATGAAATAAGCAAGTAGCTTGCGATCAACCTCGTCAAGACACAATTCGTTTCGTGCAACGTCATTCAGCTCACTGAGCTGCAAACTTGTGAATTTTGAACTCTCAAGAAACGTCACTCTTGCCTTGAGATAATCTACATCATGGATTAATTCGAACATAACTGGAGGAAGCTCTTCATCAATTCGCCCAAGGATTGCATCATGAATGAATCTCTGTCGCCCTCTCTCGCCTGCAATTTGATCAATCCGATCTAGCATATCCTTTTCAATTCTTAATCGGATACTTACTGTCTTGTCATCTTTTTTCTTGCTCATGTCTTTCACATCGCAGGCACTATGCGCATATACACTGACAGAGAAAAGGATTGTCACATGTGGTGCCCGACACAGTTATAAAACAATCACAGAGTGACGCTTTGAATGCGACGGTGAACATAGATGGTCAATAAGGAAAAGACTCTGAAGCGAGAATTGACTCAACTTAGACGAAACCAAAATCCACAACAGGTTGACTTCAGAAGAATGAGAAAGATCCGCATCGCAAAGTCAAAACTTAGAAATCTCAAGAGGAGAGCTGTCGCACCTACAATAGAAGCGCCGGTTGAAAAAGCCAAGGAAAAGAAGGCAAAACCAGAGAAGAAGCTGAAGAAGAAAGAAGAAGAGCTTGAACTCGAAGTCATTGATGATAAAGAACCGGAACTTGAAGTGGTTGAAGATAAGCCCAAGTCGGAAAAGAAAACCAAACCAAAGAAGAAAGAAAAAGAGCCCGAACTTGAAGTTATTGAAGATAAGTCTGAATCGGAAGAGATCAGTAGCGACCTCGAAGATCTGTACACCTATGACGAAGATATAGATGACGAGGACGCCGAATAAATAGTTCTGAAGTCATGCAAAAGAATAAGACGGCCAATACTCTAAGTCGTCATCGGGTGGGTTGAAGTCATGACCAGTCTTCTAGAAATTGTGAAACGCCTACATGAACTAGCTCCTAGAGAGCTCACTGTTCGGGGACTTGAGAGCCGCGTAGAGATAGGTCCACAGACCGAAACTGAGCAGGCAAATACAACTATCAACAAATTAGTAATTGCTACGTATCCATCCGCACGTGTGATTACAAAGGCAACTCAAGACAAAGCAAATCTTCTGGTTACTTATCGTCCGCTTTTTCCATTTGCAATTGACCGGCTTTCAGGACTCGATCTTGTGAGGGTGAGATTACTTGCGAAGAATTACATTTCATCATACGTGATTGGTAGTGGGTGGCTCTGTACGAGAGATGGTCTCAATGATGCACTTATTGAAACTCTTGGAATGACACGAACTGGAGATTTTATGACTGAGGGCGACTTTGGAGACATCGTGGCAATCGGTCGAGTTTGTAAGCCACCAGGAGTCAAGAACCATTCAGGTTTTGTCAATTTCATCGCTGAAAAGTTAAGCCTGGACACTGTGTTATTCTCTGGAGAACTTGATGACGAGGTTGGCAACGTGCTAGTAATTGCAGGGAATAATGTAGACATGCCTGAGATAATTAATGCGAAGAATCGAAACCTGGAAACATTGGTCACAGGAGAACTCTCACCAGAAATCAAACTGCTAGCAAATGAAGAGGGTATCAACGCGCTAGAACTCGGTGCTTTTGTAACAGAAGAGCCCGGAATGAAACGACTTCGGGATGTTATTAGTCTAGAATTCCCAGAGTTGAAGGTAGATTTTGCAAACACCAGCGATCTGACAAGGGCACTAAGACCGTACAAGAATGATATGGCATAAAAGTAAGCTATGTTGATTCAGATGGCATCCGCACCAGAATGACATTCTTATTCCTAGGAACCCCTACTCTTTCAGCAACCGGATTGCATTTTGTCCGCATTATATGTACTGTCGGACATGCTGGTTCGAACTCAGTCATAGACTCGAAATTGCCCATTCCTTTTGCCACAATCAATTCAGCATTGTGAAATATCTCTATGAATTCCTTGGAGTTTCGCTCTAGATTGACACCGATAGCTGGAGCCCCAGTATCGAGAACCTCGTCTGCACAATCGGTTAGAGCAATCTCCTCTGCATCAATCATGGTGGCATCATTTAGGATAGGACCGCCCTTTACAACAGCAATGACCCTGGGTCCCAAGCGTTTGATTTCTTTGATAAGAATCATATCAAGGACAATCTCACCAGCATTGTCCATCAGGTAGAGAACTTCCTTCACGCCTTTGCATTGCTCTTTGAATTGATCCAAATGGTCAATGAAAAGGTCAGCCTCTACATTTCCGAGTATTTCCTTTAGCTCAGTTAGGCTGAACTCACGTCCTGTTACATCAAACTCTATCGCATTTGCAGCTGCTGCAATGAGTGCAGCTGTTCGAAATCGTTCATTTGACTCAGCCTTTTCTTCTATCAGAGCCTCAAGTTCAGGGAGAATACTGAGAGCCATCTCATTTGACATGTGCTTCAAGGACTCGTAGGGATCTTTTCCAGTCATCTTCTGTACAATTAGGTCTCTATCAGTTCCAATGTGACTAGGAACTGCATCTCCACTGAAGTGCTCTCCCAAGAATTTCGTAATGGCTTCAACCACGCGCATCTGGAGTTCCAGGTCATCTGTAGCCAGTTTGACTTGGTTGATTGCCCGTTCTAGTAAGCAGTGAGCACATTCTAGGGTAACTTTCAATGTCATTCGCCTACTCGAGGCGTCGCATATTCCGTCAAAAACTAATCGGATTGTGCTATTTCCTCAGAGGTCCTGCTAGACTTTTGAGAACCTCAGCGGGCTTATCAGATTTAGCAACTGCAGAGGCTAGAAGCACACCTTGCGAACCAAGCTTCATCGCTGCAGAAACGTCATCACCATTACTGATTCCAGCACCACAGAGTATTACAACGTCATCATTGACTTTACGAATTAGATCAACTGTTCCACTGATGACTTCTGGTTGAGCCTGCGAAACGGAGATTCCAGAACCAATGAGTTCGGGGGGCTCAACAGCAACAGAATCGGGATTCATGGTAGCTGCAGCGACACTCACTGCTGGATTGTTTGTACACACAACAGTATAGAGATCCAGTTGCCTGGCTTTTGTAATCGCTTCTTCAATGTCAGCAAGCTGCATCCTGTTCTCGGAATGGTTGAGAAGTG
>SOKL01000386.1 GCA_004376265.1 Candidatus Thorarchaeota archaeon | reverse complement strand
CTTTTTCTTTCTCTGCAGTCTTTGAGTTGATCAGCTCAATGATGTTGTCCATACCGCTCATTATGCTATACCTCCTCCAATAACATCTTTACAACGGCTTGATAGGCATCATCTCTCTTTTCCGCTGCGGAAGCCTGTAGATTATTGATTGTTACTTTAGTTTTCTTGAGTGCTGCTGATTCAATCTTAGCCCTTCTACTTTCAATATCTGAAAGCATTCTAGTTGCAAGAACTTTGGCATCTCGCTCAGCCACCTCAACAACCTTCTTGGCTTCTTCATCTGCATCCTCGCGAATCTTCCGAGCACGGTTCTCTGCTTCCTCGATTCTCTTTCGGGCTGCACTCTCTATTTCATGAATCTGGTCTATTTCATCGTGTGCTGAACTCATGGGCGCATTCCTCTAAGTCCACGACTGTATTGCCTCACCATTATATCTCCTTGATAAATATTGACCTTTGAATATCTTTGATACGTTCAAGTAGTAAAGGTTATTTGGAGCATAGCAATCTCGCGTAACTCACACAAATCAAAGACCGATAGTGATTTTGGTCAATTCGGATGTGTTCAAGGTGATGGTACTATGGGCTTAATGAGTCCTCAGAAAATGATAGTAGCCAAGGTCGTATCCCACCGAGACTTTGAGAGACAAGTTCTGATGGCAATCGAAGACTTCTCGCTCTTCGAGTTTATTGACATTCGGAAGCAAGCAGGAATCGTTGACATAAACAGGACTCGCGATGAGGAGACTGTATACTCCGCACTTGAGAGATTAACAAGACTTCTGGAGTCATTTGATGTCGACTCCGCAAGAAAGACAGGAGTCCGGATTGACATTGATGACACAACTCTTGAGAGCTCACTGAACTTCGCCTCAGAAGTCATATCTGCTATAGAGGACGAGGTTCTTGATATCGACTCTAAGACCACCATCGCACGACTTGAGATGGAGCGACAACGAGGTATCGCTGATGTTGCGAGGTCTCTTGAACCTCTGGGTATTGATCCAAGTTTGATTGGTTCTACAGAATACACATTCACAACTGCTGGTCTTGTTCCTTCAGGTAGAGAATCTGAACTGGAATGGAGCATTGGTGAAGTAACCGATGGTGCATTTTCAATCGGCACATTACCTCTGAAACGAGGAGGCAGTGCTTGCGTCATCACAGTACCTGTAGAGATGAAGGAGGCTGTTGAACGGATTCTCTCAGCAATGCAGTATGAGGCTTTCTCAATTCCTGAAGATTCAGAGGGCAAACCAGAGATAATCGCCCAAGAAGCCACAGAGAAGATGGCTGAACTTGAGAAAGAAATAGAACGGCTCGAGTCACGAAAAGAACACATTGCTCTTGAATGGGGTAATAGGGTTCTTGCAGCTTGGGAGGTTCTCCTTATTGAAAGCAAACGTGTCAACATCAAGAGCTTTGTTGTCTATACCGACCAATCAATCAAGATGTGGGGATGGATTCCTGAAGGAAAAGAGGAAGAACTTGAATCCCTTCTTAGTGAGAGAGTTGGAACAGCCCTTGAGGTCAGCTTCGATAAACCTCATTTCGCAGAACACGATGCTCCTACTTACATTTCCAATCCCGCAGTGATGGAACCAACAGAAGATGTCGTGAAGGCATTCGGAATTCCATCGCGGCATGATCTGGATCCAACAAAGCTCATGTTCATCTCATTTCCCCTGATATTCGGCCTTGTTTTCGCTGATATTGGTCAGGGTTTTCTACTTCTACTCATCGGATTTGGAGCCCTTCGAGGTAAAAGGAAAGGTGAAGATTGGGGTCCGATTTTGGGCTATATCCAATCTGGAGCTCAGGGTCTAATAATGATGGGGATATTCGCCATGATGGGTGGATTTCTCTTTGGAAGTTTCTTTGGGGCTGAAACAGTATTTGCTCCTCTATGGCCAACTTTCGCCCATTTCATTGATGATGGAGCTGGACATCTTATTGCTAACCCGTACAGAGCCACACACATGCTGAAGCTCTCAATCGAGATTGGTGCCATCCACATCATGATTGGAATAATCCTCAACATCTACAACAAGTACAAACATCGTGAGACATCTGGCTTCATTGTTGGTGTTTCATACTTATGGCTTTACTATGGTTTCATCAACCTACTCTTTGGCGTCAGCTACAGTAGCGTCGGTGAATGGTTCAATCCAGCAGGTCAGGTCAATCTCTGGGTACCAATTGCTGGTATTGGATACGGGATAGGAAACAATGGAATTTATCCCGCAATCCCAATCTCTCCATTGATTTTCTCCATTATTGCATTCGTTATACCACTGGTCATCATGGCTCTTGCATCTTTCAAGGGCGGTATGGATGGGGTAGTTCTTTTCCTTGAATATGCAATTGGTATGATCAGTCACACTGTGAGTTATGCTCGTATCTTTGCACTGAACACTGTTCACATCATCTTGAGTGGAGTATTCTTCACGCTTATACCTGCAATAATCTATATTCCGTTCCCCGAAATAACGTTGTTCGGAGTCGAGATCATACCAGCTGTAGCCCACTCGAGTGATCCTATGGCACCGACTGGTCCACACTTGCCACTACTTGGTGCAATCATTGGAACGTTTATTGTGGGCATTCTGGAAGGCCTTCTAGCATTCATGCACACTCTTAGGCTACACTTTGTGGAATGGTTCTCTAAATTCTATCATGCTGGTGGAATTGAGTTCGAGCCATTCTGCGCAGAACGACTTCACACAGAGAGAGTGGTTCAGCAGGCAGTTGTTACTCCCACAGTGTCATGACAATGATGATTGGTATACTCTCCGGATAATCCGTGGAGCCCAATATGATTCAGTATGATTATTATGGCCAAACTACTATGATGGTCCAGTAGTGCCCAGATAGAGCGCAACAAGTTCAGGTTCACCCTTCTCGGTGGGATCTTGGTCCCTGTCAATACGCTGTCTGTTGTCCCAGATATTTCTGGCAAGTAGATCTGTGGTCTTAGCGCGAGAATCAACGTTCTGTGCTGCCTGGGTATCACCTACCTGTTGAAACACTTGCGCTGCTACTGTATAATTTCCGACTGCCTCCCGAAGTAGATCATTTGCATCAGAGTAATGTCTCTTTGCTTTTGATTTCTTTCCGGTCTTGAACAAATACTCTGCAATGAAATCATTCTTTGCACCGAGGATTCTTGATAGGTCGCCTTTGAATTTCATAACAACTCCCTGAAGTTGTTTCACCTGATCATCAACGTTGTTCTTTGCACGTATTCCTTGTCCAGCGACACTATCAAGCTCGTTTGCTGCTGCTTGGAAGGATGCAACAGCCTGCTTGATTCTTGAGATGGTCTCATCATGAATGTCAAGTGCGTCCTCTACGGGGTCATCTTCGTCAAGCATTGCGATCTCATCTTCGAGTTTCCTGAAGGCGTTTGACCTCTCTATCTGAGCTCTGAACGCCCACTGCTCAGATTGTCTGGAATAGACCTGCGCCTCTGAAGCGAACGCTGTAGCAAGTGCAAGCTTTCCTAGATCCATGAGCTCCTCCGCGTTTTGTTTCTCACCAATCACTTTGTAGTAGGAGGCTGCCTCAGCAGCATGAAGATTCTCAAGTATACGCGACATTATGAATTTGACACCCTGCTGGAGTTTGGAACTCAGTTGGAATTGAATCATGTACTTCACATTGTTGAGGAACGCCATGGTCCTATTACGTAGCTCGCCCACTTCCTCGTCCTCTGCTTCAAGGCTCAGAAGTATACCGAGACTGTTCAACCCCTCTCGAATTGCATCAAGAGCATCTGCAGGATTTGAAGTCATGACCGCAGAGGTCTCATCAAGAGACTTGCTCACATCCTGAATAAGACCTGTTTTTCTCAAATCCTTTGCAAAATTTATCTGGTCAATGAGACCGCTGATATCAGCATTTTTCCCTTTCTTCTTTTTGAGCTGATCTTTGATAAAAGTGTAGGTCTTCATTTCTTCTTTGATTGCACTAGTTAACTCACGTGTCTTTGCTAGCTTATCTGCCTTCTGGAGGTGTTTGAATATCTCCTTCAAGACTAGTTTTGCTTCAGACTTGTTGTTTACCTTGATCAATTCAGTGAGTGTGTGTACATTCGCTTCGACACTACAGAACAGAGACTGTGCCTTCTTCTGCTCTTTATCAAGCCTCGACTGTTCAGCATTTGTTTGAAGTGCAAGGACTTCACGGAAGCACTTCTCAGCTCTACCAAATGCATCAGACGCTACCTGATAGAGCTTTGATGCATCTTCTAGATTGCCTGCACGCATCTGAGCATCTGCAATGTCGTTGTATGTCATTGCGAGGTAGACTTCACTAAGTCCGGCAGTGTTATGTTTCCAAGACTTGACCATTGAGAGCTTTTCTTTGTGCTCTCGTTTCTTCTTGAAATGAGGAATTGCCTCATTATAGAGATCAGTTGCTTGCTCAAAGATGAACGAACTGATGATATCCCTCCACAGAAGTTCATCAAAGGGATTGAAAGCCTGTCTAAACGTGCTCTCTTGTCCGATTAACTCGTTTAGAAACTCGTCATAAAATTCGGCCTCGGCACTCAAATTCTTCCCGAGAATAGTTGTGAGTTCATCATCTTCAGCTTCATGGCTTTCTTTGAGAAGATTATACGCAACAACACCTAATGCAACACGCCGAAGTTTTTGAGTACCATCTACTTTCTGTGGTATCGCGGTGAAGGGCTTCTCAAGCATTGTATAGATTGCTGCCAAATGTTTCGATGCACTTTGGTGTTTCTTGACATTCTCTTCTTCGACAAATGGTCCGCTCGCTGCTGCGGCTTGGTGGAGCCATGCCATAACTCGGGCCATCCACACATCTGCTAGATTATTTTGAGATTCTGCCAACACCTCTTCCAGAGCATTCTCAAGTTGGTCCCGAACCTCTCCTTCACTCTGTGCAATTCGATTCCTAAGATATGTTATATCAAAGTCTGTTATCATGATTTGTTCATTGAAAGCCGCAATGGAGTTGTACAAGTCTGTGTATGCATCATGCATTTGCATACGACGAGTTTCTAGCATCTCACGATCGTCTATATCCTGAAGAGCAAACTCCCTAACAGAATCTTGCGCTTTGATATTAAGTTCAAAAAGGAGACTCGTATAAATTATAGCATCATCCGTATCTGTACTATCTCCCTTTTTCTTCTTGGAGCTTGACGGAATGTTACTCAACAGGTAATCTCCTGAAATTTGCGACCCGGTGTGTTAAGATGTTGACTCTTACTTAAGCGTAGCGCGTGCGCTAAGCGCTTGAAATGTACCATGCTAAGCAGACGGATTTTGTTCGTAGATTACTCTTCTACGGTTCGGAATCTAATCAATCGTCCGTCCCTAAACTTCACGAGATGACCTTCATCAACAAGTTTGTTCAGGACTTCGCTGGTCCTTGAACGAGATTTTCCCCACTTCTCAGCAAGCTCAGCGGCTGTAAGACCTGTATCCGCCTCGCGTAATAGATTGACTAATCTGTTCCAGCTGATGTCGCCTTCAAGGATGCTGCTTCCTGCAGTGAATACATTGTACTGACCTGAATCATACGGGGACCCTGAATCTGATTGTTCCTTCATTTTGCTAGTCAGTTCAATAAACTTGTTTTTGAGCGTGTAGACTGTCTGCTTGAGATTCTGTACTTCTTCCTGTAGTTCCTTCAGTTCTTTCTTCTCAGTCATTTGATACCCTCCTCCTAATCCTTTTTGACTCGACGTAATTCCGCTGCTTTTTCCCTTTCTCAAGGCAATCTTTGACAGCAGCGGCCTCGAGCTCGATTTTCTCTGTTGGCTCGTATGATTCCAGTTCATCAAGATCTGCAGATTCTTCTGTTCCAGAAAGAACATTGGTAGAGCCATTATCAGGTCTTTTTCTTATTGATTTTTTAGTAGATACTGTTGATGCAAATTCAACCATTTTGTATTCTGATTTTCTCATTTGAGGGAAATCCTGGAGAATCTCTCTGGTTTCCTTCGAGCAGCATTTGTGTTTATGTTGGTATGACATCGCGTCCGACAACCGTCAACAATAATCAACAAATAATCAAATTCTATCCATATAAGGATTTCTTTGAATGATATTCCTATGGTTCTATTGGGACCATGCTCCGAGCAAACGTCATGTACCCGGTGTGAGCAACCATCCACGTAGTGGGCCTAGTTTTATTCTCACGAACCATAATCTCACGTTGAAGGACTTCTAGAGTCTTTATCATGCCCCACTTTCCATCTTGCGCTAGCGCTGAGCAAGTCTTCATTGTTTGCTCGATGGTGGGGCTGTAGCTTGCTATGTAACGACTTGGTTTCAGCACACGATGTGCTTCTTCAACTACAAGCCAAGGAGTTGCGAGATCGAGAACAACTGCATCGAGGTGTTCTTCCTTTATACCCTCCAGTATATCTTGGTGATGCATTGTCACGTTCTCAGTAAGTTCGTACTTCTCAAGATTCTTCTTTGCTCCCCTGTGCATTTCTTCCCTAATTTCGTACGTATACACTTGTCCCGAGGGACCAACTGCCCTTGCAAGGATTCCCGTTAGTGCACCAGAACCGGTACCAGATTCAACAACTCGTGCCCCAGCGCCTATTCCCGCTTCAATAAGAATAGTTCCTGCATCCTTTGGATACACAATTTGTGTGTTTCTTCCCATGGAAACTTGAATGTCTGTAGGAGAAGGTTTGTGGATTTGAAACACTATTCCTGAATGACTTTCAATCCTTATTCCGAACGGCTTTCCGATTAGGTCATCAAACTTTATGATTCCCTTGTTGGAGTGGAATTCCTCCCCAGCAACGACCTTTCGTATCCAGTTCCGTTTAGCATCGAGAAATATGAAGACATGACTGCCATCTTGAATCTGGTCTTGCATGACGTGTCACAACTGGGTTCACGTTTTGAGTGTTGCTGACCAATCTTAGCCACGATTAATAGAACCGCGCGAAGCTACAAAGCTTTAACACCTGTATCTTACAATTGTGAGCGAACTGTAAGAGACTCCTGTGTTCCACCTTTCTCACGACTGCTGTCACCAGCTTGATTCTGACCGGAGTCAGCATCAATGTCGCAAGCTTTGCCCCTCTTCACAGGAACATCGTTCCTCCGATGGGACTCGGCTTCTGTCCGCTGCGTTGACTCACACTCACCAGACGGTGTGATGGCAGACGGTGTTCCCACAGCATTTACCATGGCAGGGTCTTCACTCCTCGCAGACGACTCAAGAGTCGC
>SOKL01000068.1 GCA_004376265.1 Candidatus Thorarchaeota archaeon | reverse complement strand
GGAGCGAATACATACGACAACTTTGTTGCGTTGGCTAGATACGGACTCTTTGCGAAGAATAATGACATTTACGTGTCGTTTTTCGGGTTGATCGATGGAGGCGATGTCATAGACGTACTCTATGAGAAGCTGGGTGATATTGCTGGCGAAGAGAAACGGGATGAAGTCTTCAATGGAATTGAACTGCCGCCACTGGGTTTGCCGCCCTCTCAGAAGCCCAAGATTACGCAAACTGTAGTGGATAAGCTGGAAGCTGTGGTTGACGCTGAAACGTGCAAGATTGTTCTATCTGAAGTTGCTCATGGAATACCAAAAGAGTACCATCTCGAGAAGAGAAATGAATACCTCAGGGCTAAGAATATCGATGAATACATAGAAAGAAGGAGAGCGAAAGCCATCGCTCAGTTGGAGAAACACAGGGACGAAGGAACGCCGTTCTTCAATCAAGAGATTACTGATGAGGTGATTGACTTCATTAAGAGCCGACCGGATATTCTGACCGGTGTGCGAAAAGGTAACAAAATCTATCACACGAAAATTCCGTATATGACCAAGGAGTATCTTGCAGAAACTGACGAGATGATGAAAAGATACTATTGCTGTCACTGTCAATGGGTTAGAGAATCTATCAAGGCGGGAGATGTTGAGGTTTCGCCCACATTCTGCTATTGTAGTGCAGGTTTCACTAAGCAGCCCTGGGAAGTGGCTTTGGATCAGCCCTTGGAAGTGGAGGTTGTCAAGTCAGTGCTCAAAGGCGACTTAGAGTGTAGTTTCTTGGTTCATCTTCCTGAAGGTGTTGAATAACATGATGAGTGTTGATGAGGCTATCAAGGGGCGTCGAAGTGTTAGAACATACAAGAAAGATGAGGTAAAAGAGGATTTAATCAGAGAGATTATTGAAGCAGCAACATTTGCGCCCAGTGCTAAGAACGGTCAACAATGGAGATTCACTGTGCTTACTGGTGCATCTAAGGACAAGTTTACGGACATGTACAGAAGTGAACTTGACAAACTAACCTTTGATGTGGGTTCTTCATATGGTTCATGTACAATGATGGAAAGAGCTCCAGTGGTCATTGTTGTTTGGAATACGAACAAGCTTGGATGGAGTTCTGAGGTTCATAGTGTATCTGCGGCAATTCAGAATCTACTATTGAAAGCTCATGCACTTGGACTTGGAACCTGTTGGATTGGGGATGTCCTCTATACGTCCGAAGTTATCGTTGACTACTTCAAGAAACCTTGGAAACTACTTGCGGCAATTACAATGGGATGGTCAGATGCGAATCCAGGACCTAGACCTAGATTATCTGTTGATGATGTAACAGACTTCCTGAATTAGTAGGATACAAAAATAGTGGTCGGGACGGCCGGATTTGAACCGGCAACCATGGATCTACACCTTTTTGGAGATCTAAAACATGAGATGGTACATCAAATCTACTGACTGCTCGATTATAAGGGAAGATTTCATACTATAATTGGGAGTTGATAGTGAAACGCCTTTCACGGTCTCAGTGGCTTCTTGTGATAGGTTTGTTACTATTTCTCAGCGGGAATTTTCTACCCATCCGATTTCCAATATGGAGCAGTCAGTATACATTTGAAATCGGTCCCTGGGATTCCAGTTCGATGAGTGTTGACATTCCACTCAGAATTTCTTATGGTGAATCTGTGAGAGTGATAGTTGAATTTGACAGCTCTGCGACTCCTGATGATTGTCGTGTATGGGCGTTAGTATTCTATCAATATCCCACAAAAGTAGTCATTGAAGCGGCAATCCGTCTTGAAGGACAACGTGAAGTAAGCTTCACATTTGGTTGGGCAGATGTGAGCCTCATACCTGTCTTTGTCACTGGATTCATGGTTAGGCTATTCTATGGTGGCACAAACAGTGTTTCAATAGATGTTGTTGTTACGAGTTTGGCAAACTTGGTCACTCTCACTGGCCTTGGATTCTTGGTCATTCTGGTCGTACCCATCTTGAAACCAGTTATAATCAATAGATTTGGTAAACGAAAA
>SOKL01000376.1 GCA_004376265.1 Candidatus Thorarchaeota archaeon | reverse complement strand
TCCAAGATTGATTGGGAAGTTGAACTTGGCGTCGTGATTGGAAAGAGTTGTAAAGATGTCACAGAAGAACAGTCGCTTGATTATATCGCTGGCTATACCGTGATCAACGATGTGTCAGCACGAGACCTTCAGATGAATGACGGACAATGGATTCGAGGAAAATCCCTAGACACTTTCTGCCCTATGGGTCCCTGTATTGTGACTCAGGATGAATTAGGGGATGCATCGGGTTTGAAGATGCATACAAAGGTGAATGGTGTCATCAAGCAAGAATCATCCACATCAAATTTGATGTATAATGTCAAACAGATTATTTCACTTCTCTCAAAATCATTCGTTCTAGAACCTGGTGATATCATTGCAACTGGTACACCCTCTGGAGTAGGTTTTGTAAGGGAACCACCTGAGTTCTTGAAGCCCAGTGACCAAGTCGAGTTATTCATTGAAAAGATAGGGTATCTCAGAAACACAGTGACAAAGTAACTTGTTTGGAGTACTTGCGTGAACTCATCCGTATCAGATGACCGAACTTGTATTGAATTTTTGATGCAATAGATTCACCCGCAACTGATTATTGATTTGTGTGGGTTTCACTTATTGGTTACTTGATGGAATAAAGACAGCAGTTAGAGCTCATTTGCTCTTTCCAAAGCATCGTGCGCTTCATCATACTCGAAGAGTCTCCTGTGAGCTCGATTCAGCATTTCCCATACCTCTTTGTCTTTGGGTTTCATATCCAAGTAAGCCTTGCAGAATATCTTCATATTCTCCCAATCGTTCAATTCTTCATAGCATAGAGCTCCATAGTATAGAGCCCTCTTGTGGTCTAACTTAGGTCCTGCAAGTGTTTTGAATATCTCAAGCGCGTAATCCCACTCTTCTTGATCAAAACGCAACTTGCCCTCTTCGAACCTTATCTCCATATCTCCATATTCAGGTACTCTCTGGGCAAAGGATCCAATCATGAGAGTGGAACTGCAACATACGATGGCAGTTGCTAGAAGAATGCTCATACCTATTGCCATTCCTGGGTCAATCGGTAGATACCCCTGTCCTCCTAACCAAGCTGCAATGATTCCGCCAACGATAATGACTACTGACGCCGCTCCGATATATTTGGGCCCAGGCATGCTCATTCGAGATTCTGCCTGATCCGGATCAATGGGCATCATAACAAAACTGGCACTTAGATTCCTTTTAGGTGTGGCGAATCAATCAATCGTTCTGACTCTGCTGTCTTCGTTTGTGTTCTTCATCATCTCTCTTGGATGTAATTCTATTCTTTGCCACATTTATCCACTGACCAACCCTCTTTGATAGAGATGGGTCAAGTCGTATCGCATGCTCTCCGTACGTGATAGCCTTCTCATCCTCTTCTTCGATGAAATGTGCATTGGCTTTATTGTAAAATCCCTCTGCATACTCCGGGTTCAGAGCAACCGCGCGAGTGTATGCCTCAATCGCGGCCCTCCCATCTGCAAGTCTGGAATGACAGTTGCCAATGTTGTTCCATGCTTCCGAATCATCAGGATTGATCTCTAATGCTTCCTCGTAGCAATCTCTTGCATTCTCATAATCACTTATTGCATAGAGAGCATTCCCTTTGTTGAACCAGATCTCAAAAATGAAGTTATCGATAGCAAGAGCTTCGTCGTATGCTTTGATTGCCTCTTCGAATTTTTCTGCCAGGGTTAGGGCATAGCCCAAATTATACCACGCCTCAATTCTGTCTGGATTTTCTTTAACTAACTCTTTGAGGACTTTAATGGCGTCTGCTTTCATCCCTGCCTCTAGAAGCTGTATTGCTTCTTGCAGTCTTTCCGTTCTGTTCTCAGACAATGTGACCTCGCCTATGTTTGATTCTGATGGAATAAGGATTCCGCAACGTGACTAATCTATACATACGATAGAAATTACTTGGATTGACAAGATTAACTCCAAACCGAGGGTTTCCTATTCCTGAATATAGAGGGTCCTTGAAACCCTGTTCGTTCGATGATGTCAAGGGCTTCCTCAATTCCTTTTCC
>SOKL01000028.1 GCA_004376265.1 Candidatus Thorarchaeota archaeon | reverse complement strand
CAGAAAATCCAGAAGCCTACCGGCTCTCAAACAGAACCGGTAATTCTAATTGTCGCTGATCACTTATGCCAAATACAGCATCAGGTGTAAATTTTACACCCTGCATGCCGGTACCTGGCACGGGTGAATAATCGGCTATCAGTATCTGGCCATTCTGGTTTTTGGGCATGAACGGTGAATTGTGTGCAAATACTTGTACACTCACCCTGGGAAATGCTTTCTCAACCTGGTTCAGATGTATTCTGAACCAATTCAGCAAGAGCTGATGGTCACCACAGAAAAGGCAGTCAGCACACACGTCCGCATAAGGCACGTCCGGACCAAGCAGGCCTCTGTTTTTGAGAATATCAACACCGGGCTCTGTCAGCCCCAGTGAATTCTCAGGACGACCGCGACCACGCCCGAATTCACGTCCCGTCACTTCTACCAAGCCTTCTTTTTCAAGATCATTTACGCGCCTTCGGACTATCTGCTTACTTTTGTGGAGAATTGCAGCAAGCTGGGTTACTGTCAGCATCCTGTATTCAGCCATGCACTCAAGAGTCCTGCAATCATCTTCTCTTAGCCTGAATGCTATTGTGAACCTCCTATTCGGTTATTGACATCGTTCCGCACTTCATCTTTCCTGTAAGTGACAGCGGAAAGATTGCTAAGACGATTTCAACTGGCTTCGAAAAATCCAGAATAATTCACAAGAACTTATTCGCAACTCAAACACCACCACTGTCTTTCGCAAAATTACCAAAAAAATCTCGGAAACTGAAATCAGCAGAAGAATATGCCCACTCCTACTAATGGAGACAAAAGAGACCGAACTGATCAGTGAAAACTCAATGAACTTTGAAATGCGCAACAATCCGGATCGGTTAACGAATTCAGATAACGGCAAGAATCCATGTGAACATGCTCCGGCAAGGTCTAGTAGTAACTCCGAGCTGATGACCGAGGCTGAGGTTATCCACTTCCTAAGAATACCGGAGATTAACAATTCGAAGGACTATCACAATGTCATCGAACATCTGAAAAGAATTCGTGGGTTGCCCAGAATCCATATATGTCGGAAAGCACTATACCCCAGGAAAGCGATTCTGGAGTGGGTGGAAAAAGAAATAGATGCTGGAAAATAAAGGCTTGCGCTCTGGCCCATGTTCTCGTAAAATTGCCCTCGGATCGTGTGAGCTATCCAGCATCAGAAAGGAGCTAATATGAAAAAGCTGGTGAAGCTCAACAAACGGCCATTGTGTGGTGGCCAGAAATTTACTTATGTCCTGCGTTATACGGATGAAAATGGGAAGCGAAAATGGGAAACCCTTGGTCATACAGACCAACGAAGGGCCGAAAAGCAGCGGGGCCAGAAGGAAAAAGAGCTTAGGATGGGCTATGTTGAGTCTGGCTCTGTGAGGCTCAGAGATTTCTTGAAGGATAGCTTGGCAAGGACCGGCGATCAGATCAGGGAAAGCACCCGGCGCATAACTGAAGTAGCTATGAGTGATTTCATTAGGACAATTGGGAACATTGATTTTCAGAGCGTCACGCTAGCACACGGTGAATTATATTGTCAAGCGTGCTTTGATCGTGGCAACAGCAAGGCAACCGTGGCTAAAAAACTTCGACATCTGAAGAGATTGTTCAAACTGGCAGTTAATCGCAAACAGCTTGATGAAAGTCCATTGCAGCATATTGCGATGCCGAAGGTGCCCAAAAAGAAGATCAACATCTATGCTGATGAGCAGTGCAGACAGATTCTTAAAGCCGCCCGAGATTATGTTGCCGAAAGGGATCCAAGAAAATCTGTGAGATGGGATTTGCTAATCACGGTAGCTTTAGCTACTGCCATGAGACGTGCAGAGCTCTTGAACTGTACTTGGAGAGATGTTGATTTTGATGCAGAGACTATTGAGGTTTGTTGGAAGCAAAACACCAAGGAAACATGGCAATGGTTTGTGAAAGACGCTGACCATCGAACCCTACCTTTGACAGAAGAAATCGTCCAGATGCTCGCAGAACACCACGCTCAACAGCCTGAAG